>NZ_JBMPGU010000001.1:0-537359 GCF_049323015.1 Thalassococcus sp. BH17M4-6 | reverse complement strand
TGCCCCGTCAGAACCTCAACTTGCCGTAATTTCGTGACAATCTCCTCGGGCTTTGGTCGCTTGTTGGCCATGTGTTTCCTCCGTTTTCCTAAACATAGCGGAGGACCACTTCAGTGGGGGAGGACCACGGGATCGACACGGCGAGTTACGCGGGGTCTGCGGCGGGTGTGCTGGTGTCGCTCTACAGCGGGATCGCGCGCTACGGGGATGCCGCGGGCGACAGCCTGGTCGGGATCGAGAACCTGACCGGGTCGGACCACGATGACCGTCTGTACGGTGACATCGGTGCGAACGTGCTGGAAGGCGGTCTCGGCAACGACAGCCTTTACGGCAGCAACGGCGACGACAGTCTGAACGGCGGCTATGGCGGTGATCTGCTGGACGGCGGTTCCGGGATCGACACGGCGAGTTACGCGGGGTCTGCGGCGGGTGTGCTGGTGTCGCTCTACAGCGGGATCGCGCGCTACGGGGATGCCGCGGGCGACAGCCTGGTCGGGATCGAGAACCTGACCGGGTCGGACCACGATGACCGTCTGTACGGTGACATCGGTGCGAACGTGCTGGAAGGCGGTCTCGGCAACGACAGCCTTTACGGCAGCAACGGCGACGACAGTCTGAACGGCGGTGGCGGCTCGGATTTCCTCGATGGCGGTCCGGGTAGCGATACATTTGTCTTCGGACAGGGTAGCGATCAAAACGAGGTACCCAACTTCGAAGATGGAAGTGATCTCGTGGCTCTCTCTGGAGGAATAACCTATTCCGACCTTACAATTTCTAGCATCACAGGCGGCGTGCGTGTTTCGATTAGCCAGGACACGACACAATACATCGATTTGTATGGTGTTGCCCTTAGTGACTTGTCAGAAGCAGACTTCGTCTAAGACGCACTTGGAAAAGAGCCTATCAAGCCGGGAGAACTCACATACACTTTGGCCGTAGTGAGGAATTATTATTGGTAAATGGACCGCGATTTTGACCGCCAAGTCGCCGAAGTCCGAGTCCGTATCGCTGTATTAAATGGCAGCTCTGCGCTCGGGATACCTGTCACGGACACCATGGGATAGATCTGTCCGGAGAAAGGGGCAGTCCGACAATCAGCCAACTTGTCAAAAAAACGCCCTGTTGGGACATGGTCGTGTTTGCACCGACTGACGTATCAAACTCTTGGAGGGAGCATTGAAATCAATGCCTTGCGATCGAGAGAAGGTTCGACGGAGGTCCCGTTCTCTCCGCCATTCGCTTGAAGTTTCTTTCCAGCGCATCCGGATCGCATGGCGAGCTCACGGGCTATTGATGGCACGAGATCGCGACCATATCGACCGCTATCGGGGTGTCGCGTCCTTCAAAAAACCTCGCAATGATCCGATGACCACAAGAGATAGCCTGCAAGCGTCGCTAGCCGCAGAGCACTGACTGAAGAGCGGCAAATTCACATATCTGCTCGTGGACGTGCACCTAACCATCGAAGGCAGGGCAACTGGCGGAGAGACAGGGATTCGAACCCTGGGACCCCGTGAAGGGTCAACGGTTTTCGAGACCGCCCCGTTCGACCACTCCGGCACCTCTCCGCGGGGGTCTGGTGCGTGCGTTTAGCCACTTGGGCGGGCGGGTGCAACAGGGAAAATGACGATCCCAACGCGCAGGGCGCGGGCTGTCGCATCTGGCAATCGGGCAGGGGCGCGCTTAGGTTGCGGACAACCCCGAGAAAAGGATCTGCCCCATGTTCATTCGCGCCGTTTCCGTTCTGACCGCCGTGTCGTTAGCGCTGCCGGTCCGGGCCGCGCCCGCCGACGATCTGGCCGATGCGCTTGGCGTGCCCGAGATGGTTCAGATCATGCGCATCGAGGGGCTGGACTATGGCGCAGAGCTTGGCCGCGACCTGCTGCCGGGCGGCGGCGGGCCGGGGTGGCAGGACATCGTGGCAGAGATCTACGACACCGACGCCATGGAGGCGACGGTCAAGGCGGGCTTTGCCGAAGCGCTGTCCGGCACCGACATCACGCCGCTGCTGGCGTTCTTCGAGGACGGCGCCGGCGCTCGGATCGTCGAGCTTGAGATCGCCGCACGCGAGGCGATGGTCGAGGACGAGGTCGAGCAGGCGGCGCGCGACACCTACCTGGCGCTCGAGGGGCGGGATGACGCCCGGCTTGCGGCGCTCGAGACCTTTGTCGATCAGAACGACCTCATCGAGGCCAATGTCGTGGGCGCGCTCAACGCCAGCTTCATGTTCTACAAAGGGCTTGCCGAAGGCGGCGGGCTCGAGATGACCGAAGCCGAGATGCTTTCGGATGTCTGGACGCAGGAGGACGACACCCGCGCCGATACGCGCGAATGGCTGTTCGCCTACCTTCTTCTGGCTTACGGCCCCCTGGATGACGACGCGCTGGCCGAGTATTCCGAGCTGTCGGACACGCCCGCGGGCCAGGCCATGAACCGCGCGCTTTTCCAAGGCTTCAACGACATGTATGACGAGATCAGCTATGCGCTGGGGCTTGCCGCGGCGCAGCAGATGCAGGGTGAGGATTTGTAGGCCAAATCGCGGGCGGGGCGCTTGACAAACGGTGCGATCCGCAACATAAGCGCGGCTCTGAGGTCGGGGCGCTCTGCACCGGCCTTCTTGTTTCTTGTAATACCGCCCCGATACGGGGGCGCGCAGTTCGAGGCGGCGACAGCCACAACATCCGGGACCGATCCGGGGGCCACAGGACGCGGCAGATAAAGGACGATACGCATGTTTGCGGTGATGAAAACCGGCGGCAAGCAATACAAGGTCCAGTCGGGCGATACGCTCCGGGTGGAAAAGCTTGCGGCCGATGCTGGCGAAAAGGTCCAGTTCAACGAGATTCTGATGCTGGGTGGCGACGATGTGACCGTCGGCACGCCCACGGTCGACGGCGCCGCCGTGCAGGCCGAGGTCATCGACCAGATCAAGGGTGACAAGGTCATCCACTTCGTCAAGCGCCGCCGGAAGCACGGTTCGCAGCGCACCAAGGGCCACCGCCAGCAGCTGACGCTGCTGCGGGTGACTGACATCCTCGCCTCGGGCGCGGACAAGTCGGGCGTCAAGGCCGCCATCGGTGCCGGAACGCTGCCGCGCGGCCTCGGCACCGAGCGCTATGCCGACAACGCGTCCGAACAGGCCGAGATGAAGGCCCGCGTCAAGAACAACGAAGCCAAGACCAAGTCGGTCGAAGCGCCCAAGGCAGAGGCGCCCGCGAAAGCGGCTCCCGCCAAATCCGCCGGTGCGGACGACCTGAAAGAGCTGTCGGGCGTCGGTCCGGCACTTGAGAAGAAATTGCACGAGGCCGGTATCACCACCTTTGCGCAGATCGCCGCCTGGACCGAGGAAGACGTCGAGAAGTTCGGCGAAGTCCTGTCGTTCAAAGGCCGGATCGAGCGTGAAGGCTGGATCGAGCAGGCCAAAGCCCTGACCGAGAAATAAGGAGAGACACCCATGGCACATAAAAAAGCAGGCGGTTCCTCCCGCAACGGTCGCGACTCTGCCGGACGCCGTCTTGGCGTCAAACTGTTCGGTGGCCAGTCCGCGATCCCCGGCAACATCATCGTGCGTCAGCGCGGCACCAAGTTCTGGCCGGGCGAAGGCGTGGGCCTGGGCAAGGATCACACGATCTTTGCGACCGTCGAAGGCGCCGTGACCTTTCACAAGGGCCTCAAGGGCCGTACCTTCATTTCGGTCCTGCCAGTGGCGGAGGCCGCGGAATAAGCCGACCTTAAGGTTCTGAAAATCTGGGGGATCGGCACAGCCGGTCCCCTTTTTCAGTTTTGCCGTCAGCCCATCCCCGGCGGCCCCGTCCGACCCGATTTGGAACGCAGTCGCAGGTCAGACGGTTTTGGGTATGCCCCCAAGGAGCGGTGGAAGCGGAGGAGAAGGATCATGAGCCTCGACACGGCCGAAGCGCAGACGACAGTGACGACAGATCGGTTCGATCTGCGACCGCTGTGCAAATCCGATGCCGGCCTGATCGCGCATTACAGCAGCGATCCGCGCGTCGCCTCCATGACCCAGGCGATTCCGCACCCCCTTCCGCCGGGCACGACCGAGGCCTTCATCGCCCGCGCCACGGCGCCGCTGCGCAACGAGGATGTCTGGGCGATGGACGGCACCAAGGTCGACGGGCCCGAGGTCATGGGTGTCATCTCGCTCGTGCGGATGGACCGCAACCAGTCCGAAATCGGCTACTGGGTTGCGCCGCCATTCTGGAACACCGGGCTCGCCTCGGACGCCGTCCGCGCGCTGGTCGAGGCCAATCCGCTGGGCAACGAGACGATGTTCGCCTGCGTGTTCCAGGACAACCAGGCCTCCGCCAAGGTCCTGACCAACTGCGGGTTCGAATATATCGGCGACGCCGAAGCCTATTGTCTTGCCCGCAACGCCAACGTACCCACTTGGACGTATATCAAGAAAATGCGCTGACCTGCGCCGCTTGCGGCGCCCAGGCAGGTGGACAACACCGCGCAAGACGCGCCAACCGCAGGATGCAAGACTATGAAATTCCTCGATCTTTGCAAGGTCTACATCCGCTCCGGCGCAGGCGGCGGCGGGGCTGTCAGCTTTCGCCGTGAGAAATACATCGAATTCGGCGGGCCGGACGGCGGGGACGGCGGGAACGGCGGCGATGTCTGGGCCGAAGCGGTGGACGGGCTCAACACCCTGATCGACTTTCGCTATCAGCAGCATTTCTTTGCCGACAATGGCCAGCCCGGCATGGGCCGTCAGCGCACCGGTAAAACAGGTGAAGACATCGTGCTAAGAGTGCCCGTGGGCACGGAAATCCTGGATGAGGATGAAGAGACAGTGCTGGCCGACATGACCGAACTGGGCCAGCGCGTGCTGCTGGCGCGGGGGGGCAATGGCGGCTGGGGCAACCTGCATTTCAAATCGGCCACCAACCAGGCGCCGCGTCGCGCCAATCCCGGTCAGCCTGGCGTCGAACGCACGATCTGGCTGCGGCTCAAGCTGATTGCGGACGTGGGGTTGCTGGGCCTGCCCAATGCCGGGAAATCGACCTTCCTGGCCGCCACCTCCAACGCCCGGCCGAAGATCGCGGATTATCCGTTCACCACGCTGCACCCCAACCTTGGCGTGGTCGGCGTGGATGGCGTGGAATTCGTCGTGGCGGATATTCCGGGTCTGATCGAGGGCGCGCACGAAGGGCGGGGCCTGGGCGACATGTTTCTGGGGCACGTGGAGCGCTGCGCGGTGCTGCTGCATCTGGTCGATGGCACCTCGGGCACGCTGCTCGAGGATTACCAGACCATCATCGATGAGATCGAAGCCTACGGCGCAGGTCTGGCCGACAAGCCCCGGGTGACCGTGCTCAACAAGATCGACGCGCTCGATGACGAGGAACGCGCCTTCCTGCGCGAGGAACTGCAGACCGTCGCCCGTGAAAAGGTCTACCTCATGTCCGGCGTCAGCGGCGAGGGGCTGACCGAGGTGCTGCGCGTCGTGCGCGCCCGAATCGACGACAACCGTCTGCGCATCAAGGCGGAGGATGAGGCCCAGGAGGACGCGCCGTGGCAGCCCTGACCGACGCCCGGCGGCTGGTGGTCAAGATCGGCTCGGCCCTGTTGGTGGACCGGGCCACGGGCGCGCTGCGGTCGGACTGGCTGCACTCTACGGCGGCGGATGTGGCGCGGCTGCGTGCGCGCGGGACACAGGTGGTGCTGGTGTCGTCCGGCTCCATCGCGCTGGGGCGCGGGGTTCTGGGCCTGCCCGCGACCGTGCTGCCGCTGGAACAAAGCCAGGCGGCCGCTGCCGTGGGCCAGATCCGGCTTGCCCGCGCCTGGGAAGAGGTGCTGGCCCCGCATGACATCACCACCGCGCAAGTGCTCGTAACGCTTGAGGATTCCGCGGATCGCAGGCGCTATCTCAATTCCCGCGCGACGCTTGAGACGCTGATCGGATTCGATGTCGTGCCCATCGTCAACGAAAACGATACCGTCGCCACGGATGAAATCCGCTATGGCGACAACGACCGTCTGGCGGCGCAGGTGGCGGTGACGGTGGGTGCCGATCAGCTGATTCTGTTGTCGGATGTGGACGGGTTCTATTCCGGTAATCCCAACATTGACAGCGGCGCGCAGCGGTTTGATATCATTGACGATATCACGCCAGAGATCGAGGCGATGGCGGGCGACGCCGGATCAGGGCTGAGCAAGGGCGGAATGAAGACCAAGCTCTTGGCGGCCAAGACCGCCACCGCGTCGGGCTGTTCCATGGCGATCACCGAAGGATCGGTTCTCAACCCCCTGACGGCGCTGGAAAACGGCGGGGCCGCCACCTGGTTCACGCCGCAGCTTGACCCGCATGCGGCGCGCAAGCGCTGGATTGCGGCGATGAAGCCGCGCGGTGATCTGACGCTGGATGCCGGGGCGGTGGCAGCCCTTGGCCAGGGCCGGTCGCTGCTGCCCGCGGGTGTCAGTGCTGTCAGCGGCACCTTCGGGCGCGGCGATCCGGTGCGCATTCTGGATGGCAGGGGCGCGACGCTGGGCCAGGGCCTCGTGCGCTATACCGCGCAAGAGGCGCAGGCGATCCGGGGCCACAAATCCACTGATATCGAGGCGATACTGGGCTATCCTGGCCGCGCCGTTCTGATCCACCGCGACGACATGGCGCTGTGACGCCACCCCCACCACCGCAAGACGGGACCGAGACCATGAAAGACCTCACCGACATCCCCGCCCTCATGCAGGACATCGGCGCGCGCGCCAAGGCCGCCGCGGCCACGCTGGCCTTTGCCGCGCCAGAGGCGAAGCGCCGCGCGCTCGAGGTGGCGGCGGATGCGGTTTGGGACCGGCGCGCGGCGATCATCGAGGCGAACGCCCGGGATCTGGAGTTCGGGCGCGACAAGGGCCTGTCAGACGCGATGATGGACCGCCTGCTTCTGAACGAGGCGCGGATCGAGGCGATCGTCGAAGGGCTGCGCGCCATCGCCGCGCAGGACGATCCGGTGGGCGCGGTCATGGCCGAATGGGACCGGCCAAGCGGCCTGCATATCCAGCGCGTGCGCACGCCCCTGGGGGTGATCGGGGTGATCTACGAAAGCCGCCCGAACGTCACCGCCGATGCCGGGGCGCTGTGCCTCAAGTCCGGCAATGCGGTCATCCTGCGCGGCGGGTCCGAGAGCTTTCACAGCTCGGGCGCGATCCATGCCTGCCTGGTCGATGGGCTGCGGGCCGCCGATCTGCCCGAGGATGCGATCCAGCTTGTGCCGACGCGCGACCGGGCGGCGGTGTCGGAACTGCTGACCATGACCGACTATGTCGACGTGATCGTGCCGCGCGGCGGCAAGGGGCTGGTGGGGCTCGTGCAGCGCGAGGCGCGTGTGCCGGTCTTTGCCCATCTCGAAGGGATCGTGCACATCTATGTCGATGCCGCCGCCGATCCGGTGAAGGCGCTGGATGTGATCCTGAACGCCAAGACCCGGCGCACCGGCATCTGCGGGTCGGCGGAATGCCTGCTTATTCACCGCGACGCGGTCGACACCATCGGCCAGGGCGTGATCCGGGCGCTGCTGGATGCCGGGGTCGAGGTGCGGGTGGATGACACGCTAAGCGCGATCGAGGGCACGACCCAGGCGCAGCCCGACGACTGGGGCCGCGAATTCCTCGACATGATCATCGCGGCGCGGGTGGTCGACGATATCGACGCGGCCATCGCGCACATCCGCGACCACGGATCGCAGCACACCGATTGCATCCTGACCGAAGATGCCGCCGCCGCCGCGCGCTTCTTTGAGCGGGTGGATTCGGCCATCGTGATGCACAACGCCTCGACCCAGTTCGCGGACGGTGGAGAGTTCGGCATGGGGGCCGAGATCGGCATCGCCACCGGCAAGCTGCACGCGCGCGGTCCGGTGGGGGCAGAACAGCTGACCAGCTTCAAGTATCTCGTGGTCGGGGATGGCACCGTCCGGGGCTGAACGTCAGATCCGCAGCGTCAGGGTCCCGTCGCCCTGCGTCACCCGCACCGACTGACCCGCCGCGCGCGTCAGACGGTCGAGCAGGGCGAATTCGACCCGTGACGGCGTCACCTCGACCGGCGTGCCCGGATCGCTGAACAGCGTCCAAAGGCCATTTCCCATCGCCAGATGGGCCGTTTCTGCACGAATGTGCCAGCCATCGCTGTCGTGGTCAAAGGTCACGGTGCCGCCGCGGGGCATGGCGGTTTCCAGGCATAGATAGGTCAGGAACGCCAGCTGCACCGCGTCGCGGCTCAGGTCGCCGGGCGGCTGCCAGCGGCTGCTGACCCGGCTGCCGCGGGCGATATCGTCCATAATGCCGGTGATTTCGCGCCGCGCCATGCGCTGCGCGCCCGGCGAGCTGCCGAAGGCCACGCGAAAGAACCGAATCCGGGCGGTGGCGCTGGCGCAGCTGTCGTTGATCAGCTCGAATTCCGGGCCAAGGGCGGCGGCCCCGCCCAGCGACATCAGCTCCAGCCCGTTGCTGATCGCGCCGATCGGGCTGATGAGATCGTGGCAGATGCGCGACCCTATCATTACGGCCAGATCATCGGTATCGTTGGGCATCAGACCCTCCGGACAAGGCAGAAGACAATGGACGAACTCAACGCGCTGCTGGAACCCGGGATGCTGGTCCGGCACCCCGACCAGCCGGATTGGGGGCTGGGCCAGGTGCAATCCAACATCGGCGGCCGCATCACTGTCAATTTCCGCGAGGCTGGCAAGGTGGTCATGGACGGATCCCGTGTCGCGCTGGTGCCGGTCTTCGATACCGAAACCTAGGCGCGTAAGATTTATGAAAGATTAATCTCGAATCGGCGTGCTGTCACCGGATCGGCATGGCGGTCGGGACGGATGTCGCGCAAAACCGGTTTCCCCCGGCTGGCCGGGCACGTAAAAGCGCGACAGGCGACCAGAGGGGTGGGCAGATGGCGGATAAGGCGCCGCAGTTTTCGGTGCGCCTGGCGCGCGACCAGGCCGAGATACGCGCGGCGCAGCGCCTGCGGTACGAGGTTTTTATCGCGGAACTGGGCGGGGCCGGCGCAGGGGTGGATCACGATGCGCGCCTGGAAACCGACCCGTTCGACCGCTTCGTCGATCACCTGATCCTGTGGGACGGGCAGCGCCCGGGCGAGGCGGTCGGGGTCTACCGGCTCTTGCGTGAGGACGGCGCGCGCGCCGCGGGGCAGTTCTACTCCGAAGATGAATACGATCTGGCCGCGCTGCGCGGCTCGGGGCGGCGGTTGCTGGAACTGGGGCGGTCCTGCCTGCACAGCGACTACCGGGGCGGCACGGCGATGATGCACCTCTGGCAGGCGCTGGCGGACTACGTGGTCGCGCACGAGATCGAGATCCTGTTCGGCGTGGCCAGCTTTCACGGCACCGACATCGCGGCGCTGCACCAGCCGCTGTCGCTGCTGGCGCACCGGCATCTGGCGCCGGAGGATCTGCGGGTCCGGGCGCGGCAATACCAGCGCATGGACCTCGTGCCGCCCGAGGAGGTCGACCGCAAGCAGGCGCTGTTGCAGATTCCCGCGCTGATCAAGGCCTATCTGCGTCTGGGGGGGGTTGTGGGCGACGGGGCCTTTGTCGATCATGCCTTCAACACCACCGATGTGTGCCTGGTGATGGACACCGAACGGATGAACGCGCGGCAGAAGGGGCTTTATGCCCGCGCCGGTGCGGGCGGGGCCGGAACATGACCACCTGGACCGGCGCACCGGAGCCCGAGGAACGCCCGCCGGGCCTCGCGGGCTGGCTGCGCATCCTGCTGCGCGGCGCGGTGCTGGGCACGGTGGTCTTTGGCGGGCTGGCGGTGCTGTTGCTGGTGCGGCTGATCGAGCGGCCGCTCTGCGGCGTCGACCGGCCGGTCACGCCCTATATCACCCAAGGTGTCTGCCGTGCCGCCTTTGTCATCCTGCAATTGCCGATCCACGTGCACGGGCCCCGGCTGGGCGGGCCGGGGGCGGTGGTGGCGAACCACACTAGCTGGCTGGACATCTTCGCGCTCAATTCCCGCAAGAACGTCTATTTCGTGTCGAAATCCGAGGTCGCGGGCTGGCCCGGCATCGGCTGGCTGGCCCGCGCCACCGGCACGGTCTTTATCAAGCGCGACCCGAAAGAGGCGCGCAGCCAGACGCAGATCTTCGAGGAACGGCTGTTGCACGGGCACCGGCTGCTGTTCTTTCCCGAAGGTACCTCGACCGACGGGCAGCAGGTGCTGCCGTTCAAGACGACGCTGTTTGCGGCCTTTTTTGCGGATGCCTTGCGGCATGAGATGCAGGTGCAGGCGGTGTCGGTGATCTATCACGCGCCCGAGGGGGAGGATCCGCGGTTCTACGGCTGGTGGGGCGACATGAGCTTTGGCACGCATCTGCTGCGGACGCTGGCGGCCCGGCAGCAGGGGCGGGTTGAGCTGTTCTATCACCCGCCGGTGCGTGTCGATGCCTTTGCAAACCGCAAGAGCCTGGCCCGGCATCTGGAGGATCAGGTGCGGCGCGGGCACGCGGTCCAGGGCGAGATGCAGACGGATTGAACCGCGCGCGAGCAACCTTCAGCGGACGTATGAGTTGAGCACCCGGCGCGGAATCAAGGCGAAGCCGCCGCGCCATCGCAGTCGCGCTCCCACGCGGCTGCGATTTGGCTGAGCTTGGTGCATCGCGGGGTGGCGTGCGGATTTGGCCGGGATAAAGCGCCTGAGCGCAGAGGTCGGATCGCATCCGCGCGCGACTGCAATGGCGCGGCTCCTCATTCGGTTGCGCAAGGTCCGTTTCAGGCCAATCGCATCAGGCGCAAGCGCAGCTTCTCCGGTCCTGGCGGACCATCGTCGCGATCAGCGCATTGCGGCAGTGAGAGCAGAGAGGGCCTTTGCCGGGTCGTCGGTGGACCAGATCTCTTCTCCGAAGGTGAAGAAATCGGTGAAGGGCGCATAGGCCGCCACGGTGTCGGGGTCGAGCGCACCTTCGGCGACCACGGGCAGTTCGATGACCTCGCTCCACCACTGGAAAAGGTCGAGGTCGGCCCGGGTGCCGTCGCCAAGCGCCGAGGCGCCCACCGGACCGAAGCCGATATAGTCCGCGCCCGCTTCGCCCGCGGTCATGCCGTCGTGCTGCGACGCGCCGCAGAAGGCGCCGACGATCGCGTCGGCCCCCAGTTCCTTGCGGGCGTAGCGGACCGTGCGCGCCCCGTCGAGAAGGTGCACGCCGTCCAGGCCCAGCCGCTGCGCCAGCACCACATGGGTGTCGATGACCATCGCCACGTCGTGCCGATGCGCCACCTCGCGGCAGGCATCGGCCGCGCGCATGATCCGGTCTTCGTCGCGGGTGGCCAGCCCCAGCCGCAGACAGGCGACCGGATGCGCGGCCAGCACCGCGTCCAGCTGCGCGGGAAAGCTGCCGAGGTCGAAATCGGGCGGGGTGAGAAGCGTGATTTGCGGCTGCTCGTCTTCGGCCATCTGAGGATCCTTTGGGGCGGTGGGTCGCGGTGTCGGTGGCTATAGCGCGGGCGGGCGGCTTTGACCATCCGGGTTTCGGGGTCCAAAGATGCCGGGCGCGCATCTTGCGAAGGGCGCGCGGCCGGCGTAGTCACACCGGTGTGAGTTGCGAGGATGCGATGCCGACAGAAACGCCCCAGCCCGCCTTTGTGCTGATCCGGCCCCAGATGGGCGAAAACATCGGTGCGGCGGCGCGGGCGATGTGGAATTTCGGCCTGGACCGGATGCGTCTGACCAGCCCGCGCGACGGCTGGCCCAATCCGGCCGCCACGGCCATGGCCAGCGGCGCGGGTCGGCTTCTGGACGAGGCGCAGATTTATGACAGCACGGCGGCGGCCGTGGGCGATTGCACCTATGTCTATGCCACCACTGCGCGGACCCGTGACCTGACCAACCCTGTGCTGAGCCCTGAGGCCGCAATGACGGACGCGGCGGAGCGGATCGCCGCGGGCCAGAAGGTGGCCGTGCTTTTCGGACCGGAACGGGCAGGGCTGGAAAATAGCGATATCGCGGTGGCCAATGCGCTGATCACCGTGCCGGTGAACCCGGAATTCCCGTCGCTCAACCTCGGGCAATGCGTTCTGCTCACCGCATATGAATGGCGGCGTGCGCAGGGGGCCGTAACCGACCGGCGGGTCGAGATGGCGGGCACCGACTGGGCCAGCGTGACGGAAGTGGAAAAGCTTGCCGACCATTACGAAGAGCGGCTGGCGCAGGCCGGGTTCTTCTTTCCCGAGCACAAGGAACAGAGCATGAAGCTGAACCTGCGCAATCTCTGGAGCCGGATGCCCCTGACCCAGGTGGATGTGCGTATGTTGCATGGCATCCTGCGTCAGATGGTCCGCTGGAAGGAGCGGGGCTGACTTGAAGGCGCTGCGACAGGGGCCTAAGTTCCGCCCGGCAAGGAGAACCACATGAGCGGCAAGCGCAGCATTTTCGAAGAGGTGGGCACGGCCAAGGCCGAGGTCGCGAAACCGGCGGGCGGGGTGATCGACAAGGGCCGGGGCGGCGCGCGCGGCGCTGTGCGGGTCTGGCTGATGATCCTTTTCGCGCTGGTCATGGTGATGATCGCCGTAGGCGGTCTCACGCGGCTGACCGACTCGGGCCTTTCGATCACCGAATGGCGGCCCGTCACCGGCGCGCTGCCGCCCATGGATGCCGCGGCCTGGGACTCCGAGTTCGATAAATACAAGGCCATCCCCGAATACCAGCTACAGAACAGGGGCATGAGCCTGTCGGAATTCCAGTTCATCTACTGGTGGGAATGGGGCCACAGACAGCTAGGCCGGGTCATCGGGCTGGTCTGGGCGCTTGGTTTTTTCGGCTTTCTGCTGACCCGCAAGATGCCCACCGGCTGGGCGCCAAGGCTTCTGGGGCTGGGCGCGCTTGGCGGGCTGCAGGGGGCTGTGGGCTGGTGGATGGTGTCCTCGGGCCTCACCGGGACGATGCTGGATGTGGCAAGCTACCGGCTGGCCATCCACCTGGGTCTGGCCTTTGTCATTCTGGGCCTCATCGCCTGGTACGTGTTTCAGCTGGGCCAGCCCGAACGGGTGCTGATGCAGGCCCGCCGCGCGCGCGAGGCGCGGCTTTTCGGCATGTCCACCGGACTGATGCACTTTGCTTTCCTCCAGATCCTGCTGGGCGCGCTGGTGGCGGGTATCGACGCCGGGCGCAACTATACCGATTGGCCGCTGATGGGCGGCGGCTTCTGGCCGCCCACCCCGTTCGAGATCACACCGGTCTGGCGCAACTTCTTTGAAAACGACGCGCTGGTGCAGTTCCTGCACCGCATGGCGGGCTATCTGCTGTTGGTCTACGGCCTGATCGTCTGGCGGCGGTCGCGCAAATCGCCCAACACTGACACCCGGTTCCGGTTCAACGCGGTGCTGGCGATGATGCTGCTGCAGATGGTTCTGGGCATCGTCACGGTGATCTATGGCGCGCCGTGGCAGATTGCCATTGTGCATCAGGTGGGCGCTGTCATTCTGTGGGTGCTGATCCTGCGCGCGCGCTTCGCCGCGGGCTATCCCGCCAGCCAATCCATCCGGGGGAGCGTTGCATGAACGCCTTTGACGATTTGATGACGTTTCAGAAGGACACCGGCGCGCTTGGTCAGATCGCCGGGCGACTGGGCTGGGATCAGGAAACCATGATGCCGCGCGGCGCGTCGGACCAGCGGGCCGAGGAACTGGCGGCGATCGAGGGCGTGCTGCATGCCCGCCGCACCGATCCGCGTGTCGGTGACTGGCTGGACCAGATCGACGAGGCATCGCTGGATCGGGCGGGCCGCGCGCAGGTGCGCGAAATCCGCCGGTCCTTTACCCGGGCGGGCAAGGTGCCCGCGCGGCTTGCGTCCGAGATTGCCCGCGTCACCAGCAAGGCCCATGTGGTCTGGGCCGAGGCGCGCGCCGACGACGATTTCGCCCGGTTTGCGCCGCTGTTGAAAGAGGTGCTGGGCCTGCGCCGCGAGGAAGGCGCCGCGCTGTCCGATGGCGGTGACGTTTATGACGCGCTTTTGCAGGATTACGAACCCGGCGCGACCGCCGCCGATCTGGACAGGATGTTCGGTGCGCTGCGCCCGCGTCTGGTGGCTCTGCGCGAGGCGGTGTTGGCCCGGCCGCAACCGCAGGCCCTGACCGGATCGTTCGACGAGGCGGCGCAGATGAAGCTGGCGCGCCAGGTCGCCAAGGTCTTTGGCTATGACATGAGCCGGGGACGGGTCGACAAGGCGGTGCATCCGTTCAGCTCGGGCTCTGGCAACGATGTGCGGATCACCACGCGGACCAATGCGCTTGATCCCTTCAACTGCCTTTATTCCACGATCCACGAGGTCGGCCACGGTGCCTATGAACAGGCCGTCGATGCCGACTTCCGCTTTACGCCCATCGGGCAGGGCGCGTCGATGGGTGTGCACGAAAGCCAAAGCCGCATCTATGAAAACCAGCTGGGGCGCAGCCGCGCCTTCACCGGCTGGCTTTTCAGCCAGATGACCGAGGCGTTTGGCGATTTCGGCGTGTCCGATGAAGAGGCGTTCTTTGCCACCGTGAACCGGGTGCACAATGGCTTCATCCGGACCGAGGCGGACGAGGTGCAGTACAACCTGCACGTGCTGCTGCGCTACGATCTGGAACGCGCGCTGATTTCCCGCGCGCTCGAGGTCGAAGATCTTGAGGCGGCGTGGAACGACCGGTTCGAGGCGGATTTCGGCTTTGCCGTGGATCGTCCGTCGAATGGCGTGCTTCAGGACGTGCACTGGTCGGCGGGGCTGTTCGGCTATTTCCCGACCTATACTCTGGGCAATGTCTATGCAGGTTGCCTGCACGAGGCGTTGCGCCGCGACGTGCCGGGGCTGGACGATCAGCTGGTCGCAGGCGATCTGGACGCGGCGACAGGGTGGCTGCGCGAAAAGGTGCAGAAGCACGGCGGGCTATACGAGCCGCGCGACACCATCGCGCGAGCCGTGGGGGCAGAGCCGTCGGAAAAGCCGCTGCTCGATTACCTCGAGGCGAAATTCGGCGCGATCTACGGGCTGTGATGCATCGTCAAACGGCGGAGGCACAAAAAAGGGGGCAACCCGAAGGTGCGCCCAGTCACGGTGTGGAGAGATCAGAGCCGCGTCAGATGACGTTCTGCCAACCGCCGCGGTAGGTGCAATACCGCCCGCCGCCATAGGCGATCAGCGGCAGGGCCAGCGAAACGGCGACGACCAGTTCGATGAGGGCGTAGGTGGAGAGATTTTCGAAACCGGGGACGAGCCCGTCGAGGCCGATGTAAAGCGCAATGCCCAAGAGCGCCATCACACGCGTGCGCACCCCAAAGGCCAACCAGAGAGAGACCACGGTCAGCAGGCTGCAAAGGGCGGCAGCCCCGATGATGTGATCACCGGCGATGGTGGACAAGACGCTGGACACGAAGATGCCGACAAGGGCAAGGCGGGCGCCAAAGCGCAGGGCAGGGCCGGAAGGTGTCATTGTTCTGCTCGCAATTTTGTTGCTGTTACAGACATCAAGACATAACTCTTGTTGCCCCGCAATACGCCGAAAATACAACTGCGGGTTTGCAATTATGCAATCATCCGCATTTCAGGGATGTATCGGCCAGCGTTTCCACTTCCGCGAAGCACTTCATTATGAAGTCTGCGGTGGCCCGAACTTTGGGGTCGGTGCGGCGGCTTTCGTGGTAGAACATCCAGAAATCCGCAACGAAAGGGCGTTTGTTCGGGCTGACCGGACGCAGGCCGCCTTCACGGGTGGCGGTGATGTCGGGCAACGGGCCGGGCAGACGGGACACCTTCATCAGGTGCAAGAGCGCCATGATGCTGTTTAGCCGCATGCTGGGCGGGCGGCCGTAATTTTCGAACCCGAACTGGATCAGTTCCGTCTCGTCATGCTCTTCGTTCAGACCGGCCCAGTTGCCCGAGGTATCGGCGTTTTCCGTGAACTCGAAAAGCCGGAACGACAGATCGCCGACCCGACGGGTGATGACCCGGCCGGTTTCCGGCGCGCCGTACTGGATCACCACGTCGTGGTCCCCAAGCCCGCCGGTGGTCACCCGGTCGCTGAAGCTGAGCGAAATGCCGTCCAGCATGTCGGAATGCCGCCGCATGCCCGGCACCAGCACCTCGGCGGTGATGACCGGCGGGCAGGCGATGTCGATCTTGACCGGCTCTGCACTCGGGCTCCCCGTCTGGTTGTTCAGGGCCGACTGGATCTCTCCGTCAAAGGTCTGGGCAAGCTGGATCAGCTGCGCCACCGCGTCCGACGGGCGCCAGCCGTCGGCGGTCTTGATGAAGGCCTGCGTGCCAAGCGACTCTGACAGCCGTTCCATGCGCCGCGACACGGTGGCCGTATTCGTGCCAAGGCTTCGGGCCGCGCCCGACATGGTGCCCGCCTTGGACACCGCGACGAGAAATCTCAGGTCGTCCCAATTGTTCATGTGCCTGTTGCCCTGCCGGTGCCCATGCCCGGACGTTATTGATTTTCGGAGCCCGCTACCCGGGAAGGAACGCTGCGTCGTGCCGCCGTTGAGGCCATTTTGCCGGATGCGCGATTGCCTGTTTTTTTCTTGTACTATCGATAATCCGCGCAACCCTACCTTGCAAGGAAAGACACAACTCGCTGCCGTGGGGTAACAAAATGGTGTAGAAAAACCCCATTTATTCGAGGCGCTTGCCGCAGACGCTGTATGCGGCAGGTCCGCAGTTCTGCAGGCGCGGACCCGGTTGGGCCCGCGCGTGCCGATCAGGCGTCTTCGCTGGTGTCGTCGACGGGATCCTCGTCGCCCTGGTCCGCGATCCAGGCCACCGACACCACGGTTTCACCCGCACCGGTGTTGAAGACCCGAACCCCGCCCGCGCTGCGCGAGCGGAAGGAAATGCCGTCGACCGGCACCCGGATCGACTGACCCTTCGAGGTGGCCAGCATGATCTGATCATCCATCTCGACCGGGAAGGACGCGACAAGCGGCCCGCCGCGCATCGCCTTGTCCATCGCCATCACGCCCATGCCGCCGCGCCCGCGCAGCGGATAATCGTGGCTCGAGCTCAGCTTGCCCGATCCCTTGGCGGTGATCGTCAGGATCAGGTTTTCCGCCGCCGACATCTCGGCATAGCGTTCCTGGGTGATCGCGCCGGGGGCGACGTCATCCTCGTCCTCGTTTTCCGCATCATCGGCGAGGCCCGCCATGGCGCGGCGCATCTTGAGATAGGCGGCGCGTTCCTGCGGATCCGCCTCGAAGCTGCGGATCACCGACATCGACACGACCCTGTCATCGCCGTTCAGGCGGATGCCGCGCACGCCGGTGGATTTGCGGCCCTTGAAGACCCGTACATCCGTCGTGCGGAAGCGGATGGCGCGGCCCGAATCCGTGACCAGCATCACGTCATCCTGTTCCGACGCGATCCGCGCGTTCACAAGGCTCACGCCTTCGGGCAGGTCCATGGCGATCTTGCCGTTGCGCATCACGTTGGTGAAATCCGACAGCGCGTTGCGGCGCACGTCGCCCGCGCTGGTGGCAAAGACGATCTGCAGGTCGTCCCAGTCCTTTTCGTCCCGGTCCACCGGCATGATCGCGGCAATCGACACGCCCGTGGGAATGGGCAGGATGTTCACGATCGCCTTGCCCTTGGAGGTGCGGCTGCCTTGCGGCAGGCGCCAGGTTTTGAGCTTGTAGACCATGCCTTCGGTGGTGAAGAACAAGAGCTGCGTATGGGTGTTGGCGACGAAAAGCGTGGTGACCACGTCATCCTCTTTCATGCCGCCGCCCGACAGTCCCTTGCCGCCGCGCCGCTGGCTACGGAAATCCGCAAGCGGCGTGCGCTTGATCCAGCCCGATTGGGTCACGGTCACAACCATGTCCTCGCGCTCGATCAGGTCTTCGTCTTCCATGTCGCCGGACCAGTCGAGGATCTCGGTCCGGCGCGGCACGGCAAACAGCTCGCGCACCTCGCGCAGTTCATCGGCGATGATGCCCATGATGCGTTCGCGGCTGCTGAGAATTTCGAGGTATTCCTTGATCTTGCCCGCCAGCTCTTCGAGCTCGTCGGTGACTTCCTTGACCCCCAGCTGGGTCAGGCGCTGAAGGCGCAGGTCGAGGATGGCGCGGGCCTGGATCTCGCTCAGGTTATAGGTGCCGTCGTCGTTCGCCGTGTGGGTCGGATCGTCGATCAGCTTGATGTAGGGCAGGATCTCGCCCGCGGGCCAGCGCCGCTCCATCAGCTTTTGGCGCGCCTCGGCGGCATCGGCAGAGGCGCGGATCGTGCGCACGACCTCGTCGACATTGCTGACCGCGACCGCCAGACCGCACAGGATATGGCTGCGCTCGCGCGCCTTGCGCAGCAGGTAGGCCGTGCGCCGCGCCACCACGTCCTCGCGGAAGTCGATAAAGCAGGTCAAGAACCGCCGCAGCGTCAGTTGTTCGGGCCGACCGCCGTTCAGCGCCAGCATGTTGCAGCCGAACGAGGTCTGCATCGGTGTAAAGCGGAACAGCTGATTCAGCACCACCTCGGCGGTGGCGTCGCGCTTGAGTTCGACCACCACGCGGACGCCGTTGCGGTCGGATTCGTCCTGCACATGGGCGATGCCCTCGATCCGCTTTTCGCGCGCCGCCTCGGCGATGCGCTCGATCATCGTGGACTTGTTCACCTGATAGGGAATTTCGTCGATGACGATGGCCCAGCGGTCCTTGCGCAGCTCTTCGACCCGGGTCTTCGCGCGAATGATCACCGATCCGCGCCCTTCCAGATAGGCCTTGCGCGCGCCCGACCGGCCCAGCATCAGCCCGCCGGTGGGAAAGTCGGGGCCGGGCACGTACTGGATCAGCTGTTCGGAGCTGAGGTCCGGATCGTCGATGAGCGCGAGGCAGGCGTCGACCACTTCGCCCAGGTTATGCGGCGGAATGTTGGTCGCCATGCCGACGGCGATGCCGCCCGCGCCGTTGACCAGCATGTTGGGAAAGCGGGCGGGAAGCACTGTCGGCTCCTGCTGCTTGCCGTCGTAGTTGTCCTGGAAATCGACCGTGTCCTTGTCGATATCGTTGAGCAGATAGGCGGCGGGCTTGTCCATCCGCACCTCGGTATAGCGCATGGCGGCAGGGTTATCGCCGTCCATGGAGCCGAAGTTGCCCTGACCGTCCAGAAGCGGCAGCGACATCGAAAAGTCCTGCGCCATACGCACCAGCGCGTCGTAGATCGCGCTGTCGCCATGCGGGTGATACTGGCCCATGACATCGCCGACGGGCCGCGCCGATTTGCGGTAGGGTTTGTCATGCGCATTGTTGGTTTCGTACATCGCGTAAAGAATGCGCCGATGCACAGGTTTCAGGCCGTCGCGCAGATCGGGAATGGCACGGCTGACGATCACGCTCATCGCGTAATCGAGGTAGCTCGACTTCATTTCCTCGGTGATGGAAATCGACGGTCCGTGGAAGGTGGGCCGCTCGGGGCGATTTTCATCTGCGTTTTCAGGGGGTTCTGGCGTATCGCTCACGTGGCCTGTCCGTCCGTCTTTTTGCTATATCTTGTTGATTTGCTTATATCAGAGGCAGGATATGGGGCGCAATGCCGCAGCGCCGCCGGTTTTTGGCAGCCACCGGGTCCGCCTGCTAACACACTGTTTTTATTGAAAAGTAAATCACTGCTTGGCATGATTCTTTTACACAGGACCAAGACAGAGGTGTACCGATGCAGGAAAGCGAAACCGAGTTGCTGTTGCGGGGTTACGGGCTGACCACGGCAGAGATGTTTTACCGGATGCCCGACTACCAGAATGTGCTGAACACATTCGTCTGGCAGGACTATGATCTGGCGCCGGATCACCCGAAACTGTTCGAATTCATCGAATTCTGGCAGGACAGTATCGAGGGCCCGCTGCATTCCGTCCGCTATACCCATCGCAAGCTGCTGGCCAGCGGCGAATGGCGCAACATGGTGGGCGAATTCCACTATCACTGAAATCGAAAGATGGGGGCTCTGCCCCCGTCGCGGCGGGCCGCGACTCCCCCGAGGTTATTGAAAACCGGAGAATGGGGGTGCTGCGCTCTTGTCTTCTCCGGTTCTCAATAACCCTCGGGGAGCCCGAGGGGCTGGCCCCTCGGTCCTGACCCCGCCACCGGGCGCGTGCCTCAGGGAATGATGCGGGTGTATTTGACGCCTTCCAGCGTGGCGCCCGCGCGCAGGCCGGACTGGCCGAAGATCACCGCGATGACCGGGGCCAGCGAGGTGGTGGTTTCCGCCGCCAGCGTCTGGCCCTGATCGGGAAAGGCGTATTCGATATTGGCCTCGGCCGCCCAACCGGGCGAGCGGCGGAAGTTCATCAGCGCATCCTCGGTCATGAAGAACAGCACATGCGCATATTGCTGGGCGCCGATCTGCAGCCCGGCGCTGGCCTTGGTGGTGGAATAGTAATCCACCGTGGCACCGCCCACGCGCAGCGCGCCGCGGCCGTAGCCGCCGCCCAGGCCCAGGCCCGCCTCGGTCACCAGGGGCATCACCAGGATGCCCGTGGATTTCGCCTCGAGCGTGCGGGTGTTGGGATATTGCCGATAAAGCTGCGCCAGCGTCGCGTCGACCCGGGCGTCGATGGTAGCCGGGCCGCGGCTGCCGATGCCATTGCCGCAGGCGGCGAGAAGGAAGGTGCTGCCAAGCGCGAGCATCAGCCCGCGGCGTGTGAATTCTGTCATGGAACCGCTCTTTTGTGTTGTCAAAGCCTCAGGGTTCCGGCTGTCCCGCCGGTTGTGCTCGCACAATACCCCCAGATGCGGGGGCTGTCACGTCCTTAACCCACTATAGGCGGCAGATCGCTGTTATGTGAGCAGCCGTGCGGCGGCGGGGGCAAAGTAGGTGAGCACCCCGTCGCAGCCCGCGCGCTTGAACGCCATCAGCGATTCCAGCATCACCGCGTCGCCGTCGACCCAGCCGTTCTGCGCCGCGCCCGCCAGCATCGCATATTCGCCCGACACCTGGTAGGCAAAGGTCGGCGCACCAAAGGTGTCCTTGGCGCGGCGGCAGATATCGAGATAGGGCATGCCGGGCTTGACCATGACCATGTCCGCGCCTTCGGTCAGGTCACGCTCGATCAGGCGCATCGCCTCGTCGCTGTTGGCGGGGTCCATCTGGTAGGTCTTCTTGTCGCCCTTGAGCGCGCCCGACGCCCCCACCGCGTCGCGGAACGGACCATAGAAGGCCGAGGCGTATTTCGCCGCATAGCTCAGCAAACAGACATGGCTGTGGCCGGCGGATTCCAGAGCGCTGCGCAGCGCGCCGATACGTCCGTCCATCATGTCCGAGGGGCCGATGATGTCGGCCCCGGCATCGGCCTGGGACAGCGCCTGCTTGACCAGCGCCTCGACCGTGGCGTCGTTGACCACCTCGCCGTCGACCACGAACCCGTCGTGCCCGTTGATGTTGTAGGGGTCGAGCGCCACGTCGGTCATCACCGCGATGTCGGGGGCGGCGGCCTTGATCGCGCGGGTGGCGCGGTTGCTCAGGTTCTCGGGGTTCCAGGCCTCGGCGCAGTCCTCGGTCTTGAGCGCGGGATCGGTATAGGGAAAAAGGCAGATCGCCGGGATGCCCAGGGCCTGCGCCTCGACCGCGGCTTCGGCCACCTTGTCGACCGACCGGCGCAGCACACCGGGCATGGAGGCGATCGGCTCTTCGATCCCTTCGCCGTCGCGTACGAAGACCGGCCAGATGAAATCCGCGGGCGTCAACTGGGTCTCGCGGACCAGATCGCGCAGGGCCGGGGTGCGGCGCGCGCGCCGCAGTCGGGTGGCGGGAAAGGCGGCTATCGTCGGTTTCATCGGCTTGGTCCTTGTAAACGCCGTCTTTGGGTGGCATGGAATGCCGATATTCTCAAGGGCTGCTTTGCCGCGTGGCCCTCACCTCCGCAGACGGCGCCCGCGCGGCCCGCAGAGAACCCGAAGGGCGCGACTTGGACTGGCATCTCATCGTCTTTGAAGTGATCGACATGCGGTCGTTTTCGAACCTGTGGTTCTGGATCGCGCTGGCGGTCATGTGGTCGAGCGCCAGCCACTGGGTTCTGGGCGTGCCGTTCGACATGGTGGGCCGGGCGCGCAAGCACGGCGGCCAGTCCGAAATCGACCTCGAGGATATGGTGCGCATCAACGCCAACCGCATCCTTTTCATCGCCTCCGAAGCGGGGCTGTGGATCCTGGCCTTCGCCTGTTTCGTGCTGACCGCGCTGGCGGTCCTGGGCTTTGTCTACTGGGTCGAGATGGCGCAGGCGGTGTTCTTTCTGTCCTTCCCGATGGCCATCGTCGCCTTGCTGAGCGTCGCCACCGCGCACCGCATCCGCGAAGAGGGGGCGCAGGGCGCGCTGTTGCACAAGCGGCTGGGGCGGCAGCGCATCTATACCCAGATCGTCGGCATGATTTCGATCTTCGTCACCTCGCTCTGGGGGATGTACCAGAACCTGTCGGCGAGCTTCCTGGGGATGTGACCCACGCGCGCGGGCGCTTGACCCCGCGCGGTTTCAGCGCCATGTGACCGGCCATGCCCGAGATGAAGCAGATTGTCATGGGCGGCGCGCCCGAAGGGTTCGACGCCCGCCTGATCCTGAAGGAAGCCGCCCGCGCGGGCGGCCCCGTGGTGCATGTGGCACGCGACGACAAGCGGCTGGCGCAGACCCGCGACGCGCTGGCCTTTTTCGCGCCCGACATGCCGGTCTTCAGTTTTCCGGGCTGGGATTGCCTCCCTTATGACCGGGTGTCGCCCAATGCCGACATCTCGTCCGCGCGCATGGCGACGCTGGCGGGGCTGGTGCACGGGATGCCCGGGGAGTTCGTGCTGCTGACCACGCTCAACGCCGCGACCCAGCGGGTGCCCGCGCGCGAGGTGCTGCGCGAGGCGGCGTTCACCGCCACGGTGGGCGGGCAGATCGACGAAGAGGCGCTGCGCAACTTTCTGGTGCGCATGGGCTTTTCCCAGGCCCCCACGGTGCTGGAGCCGGGCGATTACGCCATTCGCGGCGGCATCATCGACATCTATCCGCCGGGCGAGGGCGGGCCGGTGCGGCTCGATCTGTTCGGCGACATCCTGGACGGCGCGCGGCGCTTTGATCCGGCCACGCAGCGCACCACGGAAAAGCTCGAGGTGGTGGAGCTTGCGCCGGTGAGCGAGGTCATTCTGGACGAGGCCGCGATCACCCGGTTCCGGCAGAACTACCGCATCGAATTTGGCGCCGCAGGCACCGACGACCCGCTTTACGAGGCGGTGAGCGCGGGGCGCAAGCATCAGGGCATCGAACACTGGCTGCCGTTCTTTCACGACCGGCTTGAAACGCTGTTCGACTATCTGCCCGGCGCGACCGTGATGCTGGACGATCAAAGCACCCCGGTGCGGCTGGCGCGGTGGGACACCATCGCCGATCAGTACGAGACGCGGAAGCTGGCGATGCAAAGCAAGGGCCGCATGGACACGGTCTATAAACCCGCGCCGCCGGGGTTGCTGTATCTCGATGACGCGGCCTGGCAGGCGGCCTTGGGGGATCGTCGGGTGGTGCAGTTCAACCCGCTCCCGCAGGCCTCTGGCCCCGGTGTGGTGGATGCGGGCGGGCGCATCGGACGCAATTTCGCGCCCGAGCGGCAGCAGGAAAGCGTCAGCCTTTTCGGGGCCTTGGCGGCGCATGTGAAGGCGAAGATGGCCGAGGGGCCGGTGCTGATCGCGTCCTATTCCGAAGGCGCGCGGGAACGTCTGACCGGCCTCATCGAGGATGAGGGCCTGGCCGAGGCGATCCCGGTGCCCAACGGCACGCGGATCGGCAAGCGCGGGTTGCATCTGGCGGTCTGGCCGCTGGAGCATGGGTTCGAAGGGCCGTGGAGCGAGGATGGCAAGAGCCGCCTCACCGTCATTTCCGAACAGGACGTGCTGGGCGACCGGCTGATCCGGTCCCCGAAGAAACGCCGCAAGGCCGAGAACTTCCTGACCGAAACGCAAAGCCTGTCGCCCGGTGATCTGGTGGTGCATGTGGATCACGGCATCGGGCGTTATCAGGGCATGGAGGTGATCACCGCTGCGGGCGCCGCGCATGAATGCCTTCTGCTGGAATATGCCGAAGGATCAAGGCTTTATCTGCCGGTTGAAAACATCGAACTGCTGTCGCGCTACGGCCATGAAGAGGGGCTGCTGGACCGTCTGGGCGGCGGTGCGTGGCAGGCCAAGAAGGCCAGACTCAAGGAACGTATCCGCGAGATTGCCGACAGGCTCATTCGCATCGCCGCCGAACGGGCGCTGCGCACCGCGCCGGTCATGGACCCGCCGCCGGGGTCATGGGATGCGTTTTCGGCGCGCTTTCCCTATCAGGAAACCGACGATCAGCTGCGCGCGATCGAGGATGTTATGGCCGACATGCATTCTGGCCAGCCGATGGACCGGCTGATCTGCGGCGATGTCGGCTTTGGCAAGACCGAGGTCGCGATGCGTGCAGCCTTTGTCGCGGCGATGTCGGGCGTGCAGGTCGCGGTGATCGCGCCGACCACGCTGCTGGCGCGCCAGCACTACAAGGGCTTTGCCGAGCGGTTTCGGGGATTTCCCATTCAGGTCAAACCCTTGTCGCGCTTCGTGTCGGCAAAGGATGCACAGGCCACCCGCGACGGGCTGGCACGCGGCACCGTCGATATCGTGGTGGGGACGCATGCGCTGCTCGCCAAGGGCATCCGCTTTCACAACCTTGGCCTGTTGATCATCGACGAGGAACAGCATTTCGGCGTTACCCACAAGGAGCGGCTGAAACAGCTGCGCACCGACATCCACGTGCTGACCCTGACAGCGACGCCGATCCCGCGCACGCTGCAACTGAGCCTGACCGGCGTGCGCGATCTGTCGATCATCGGCACGCCGCCCGTCGACCGGCTGGCGATCCGCACCTATGTCAGCGAATTCGACGCCGTGACCATCCGCGAAGCGCTGCTGCGCGAACATTACCGCGGCGGGCAGTCGTTCTTTGTGGTGCCGCGTATCAGCGACCTGCCCGAGATCGAGGAGTTCCTGCGCGATCAGGTTCCCGAGGTCAGCTATCTGGTGGCGCATGGCCAGATGGCAGCGGGCGAGCTGGACGACCGCATGAATGCTTTCTATGACGGCAAATTCGATGTGCTGCTGGCGACCACAATCGTGGAATCGGGGCTGGATATTCCCACCGCCAACACGATGATCATCCATCGCGCGGACATGTACGGGCTGGCGCAGCTTTACCAGATCCGGGGCCGGGTGGGGCGCTCAAAAACCCGCGCCTATGCCTATCTGACCACCCAGCCGCGCAAGAAACTGACGGCGACGGCGGAAAAGCGGCTGCGGGTGCTGGGATCGCTCGACACGCTGGGGGCGGGCTTCACGCTGGCCAGCCAGGATCTCGACATTCGCGGCGCGGGCAACCTTCTGGGCGAGGAACAGTCCGGCCAGATGCGCGATGTGGGCTATGAGCTTTACCAGTCGATGCTGGAGGAGGCGATTGCCAAGATCCGCGCGGGCGAGATGGAGGGGCTGGCCGAGGCCGACGATCAATGGGCACCGCAGATCAATCTGGGCGTGCCGGTGCTGATCCCCGAGGAGTATATTCCCGACCTCGACGTGCGGCTGGGCCTGTACCGGCGGCTGTCGTCGCTGACGACGAAGGTGGAGTTGGAAGGCTTTGCCGCCGAACTCATCGACCGGTTTGGCAAGCTCCCGCGCGAGGTCAACACGCTGCTCCTGGTCGTGCGGATCAAGGCGATGTGCAAGAAGGCCGGGATTGCCAAGCTCGACGGTGGGCCGAAAGGGGCGACGATCCAGTTTCACAACGACAAATTCGCCTCGCCCGAAGGGTTGGTGGAATTCATTAAGGCGCAGGACGGGCTGGCCAAGGTCAAGGACAACAAGATCGTTGTGCGGCGCGATTGGAAACGCGACAAGGACAAGATCCAGGGCGCTTTTGCCATCGCCCGCGATCTGGCCGAAAAGGCCGGGGCGATCAAGCTGCGCAAAGACGCCTGAAACCTGGCAAGGCGTCTTGCGCGGTGGGCGTTTTTCTCAAGAAAAACGGGCCGGAATTCTTGAGAATTCCGGCTCCGGTCGGGTCAGGCGCGGCGGCGGCGGCCCCCGGCGCGGCGCCCGCCCGCACCGCCCTCGGCGGCACCTGCGACGCGGTTGAACTTGATCCAGTCGGCGCCCGACGGGTCATTGTCGGTCAGGAAGTTCGCGGCGCGGATCGCCTCCATCTCCTTGCCCGCGGTGGGTTTGGTCGAGCCAAGGCCGAACATCTGGCAGAACGCCTCGTCATCCATGTCCGCCGGCAGAACGATCCCCGCCGCTTCGACCTGAGCGCGCTTTTCGGCGATCTTGGTGGGCCCGACCGGCAGGGCGATGGGGTTCATGATGGCGCTGGTCATGCCGCAGGCCATGGCCATGGGCAGGAAGGCATTGTTGATGCCATGCCGGTTGGGCAGGCCGAAGCTGATGTTCGACGCGCCGCATGTGGTGTTCACGCCCAGCTCGTCGCGAAGACGACGCACGAGCGTAAAGACCTGCAGCCCGGCGGTCGACATCGCGCCGATCGGCATGACCAGCGGATCGACCACGATGTCATGCGCGGGAATGCCGAAATCGGCTGCACGCTCGACGATCTTCTTGGCGACGGCGAACCGGACCTCGGGGTCTTCGGAAATACCGGTGTCGTCATTCGAGATGGCCACCACCGGCACATTGTATTTCTTGACCAGAGGCAGCACCAGTTCGAGCCGCTCTTCCTCACCGGTGACGGAGTTCAGCAGCGGCCGACCTTCGCAGGCTTCAAGCCCCGCTTCCAGAGCACCGGGGACCGAGCTGTCGATGCAGATCGGCACGTCCACGACCGCCTGCACACGCTTGATCAGTTCCGGCATCAGCATCGGTTCGACAAAGTTGTTGTCGGCATAGCGCGGATCTTCGGCCATCTTGTTGGAAAAGACCGCGCCCGAGTTCACATCAAGCACGGTCGCACCGGCGGCGACCTGCGCGATGGCATCGGCCTCGACCCGGGAAAAATCGTCCTGCTCAAGCTCGGCGGCGAGGATCTTGCGGCCCGTCGGGTTGATGCGTTCGCCGATGACGCAAAAGGGCTGATCGAAGCCGATGATGGCGGTTTTGGTTTTCGATTCAACGATCGTGCGGGTCATTCGGTGGGTGCTCCTTGGGTGATGTTCCGGGCCGCCAGAAGGGCGGGCAGGGCAGGGTCTGTGAAATCGGCGATGCTGGCGTCGGCGCCCGCGGCACGCAGGGCCGCATCGTCCAGCGACGAGCGCAGCCCGATGGTGCGCGCGCCCGCGGCTTTGGCGGCTTTTACCCCCGATGGGCTGTCTTCGAAAGCGATGCTTTGGTGGGCGGTCACCTTCAGCGCCTGCATCGCTGCCAGATAGGGGGCGGGGTCGGGTTTGCCGCGCGCGCATTCGTCACCGATGATCACGGTTGCGAACCGGTCGGCAAGGCCGATGGCGGCCAGCATGGCCCGGGCATTCCGGCGCGGCGCGTTGGTCACCACGGCGACAGGCCAGCCCATGTCATCGGCGCGGTCCAGCAATGGCAGAAGGCCGGGCGTCGGTCGCGCCTGGTCGCCCAAACGCGCGCGAAAAGCGGCCTCTTTCGCGTCGGACAGCGCATGTGGATCCTCGTCGGGGAAATGTTCGCTGAAGATGTCGACGTTCTGCCGCCCGTGGATTTCGCGCAGATAGAACGCCTCGTCGATGTCGCGCCCGCGCTCTGCAAAGAGGTCGACAAAGACCTCCGCATGCAGCGGATCGGAATGCAGCAGGGTGCCGTCAAGGTCGAAGAGAAGCGCCAGGTGCATACCGATCCTTTGTCGCCTCAGCCGCCGGTGCGCGCTGCGGGCACGCCCGCCGCACCGCCGTTGGCCATGGCCCATTCGGCGCAGGTCTTGATGCCGCCCAGCGGGAAGAAATGCACGGATTCGATGTTGAAATCCGGATGCGCCGCCTTGTGCGCCGCCAGCTTGGCCAGCACGTCGGTGGGCTCGTAGGGCAGCAGCAGCTTGGTCACGTCCATCGCGCGCTTTTGCAGGACCTTCAGCGACGGGCCGACACCGCAGGCGATGGCGAATTTGATCAGCGTCTGCAACTTGGCGGGGCCCGCGATGCCGATATGGACGGGCAGGGTGATGCCCTCGGCCCGCAGCCGGTCGGCCCAGCGGATGATGGGGTCCGCGTCAAAGGCGAACTGCGTGGCCAGCGCCATCTGCGCATCGGTCCGCGCGGAAAACGCCTGCTTCCAGCGCAGCGCGTCCATGACGTTCTTGTCGGTGCCGTCAAGATCGATGTCGCGGTTGCCCTCGGGGTGGCCGGCGACATGCAGCCGGGTGAATCCGGCCTGATCGAAAAGCCCGGTTTCGAGCAACTGCATCGACGAATGGAAATCGCCCGCGGGGGTCGCGACGCCACCGGCCAGCAGAAGCGCCTGTTTCACATCCGCCTCGCCCTGATAGCGCGCGATCCAGTCGGCCAGCGTGGCGCGGTCCTTGATGATGCGCGCCGGGAAATGCGGCATGACCTTGTAGCCGTCGGCGTTGAGCCGCTTGGCGGTCGCGACCATGTCTTCGATCGGGGTGCCGTCGATATGGGCGATGTAGACGCGGGTGCCTTCGGGCAGCAGGGCGCGGAAATCCTCGACCTTCTCTGCGGTGCGGGGCATCACCTCGATGGAATAATCCTGCAGGAAGTGTTCCACCTGACCGTTCGAGACTTGCGGCGTCTCACGCCGTTTGAAGTTCAGCAGTGTCATCACACTCTCCCACAGTCGCATCGGGCGGTTATGCCCATCCATCGTTGGCGATCAGGGCCTTGATCCGGTCCTGATCATACTCCGCATCCAGCCGCGCGGCCTCGGATTTGGCCACATCGTCCTGGTCACCGTCCACCGGGTAGGGCGGCGCCTTGCGCCACTCTGCCAGGTAGTCATCCGTACCCGCCGCACCGGTCTTCATCGCGGCGCGGTCGATGGCCTGCTCGAACCGTTCGGGCAGTTGCACCTTCGCCCCGCGACGCCCCTTGCCCACGATCACCTGGGCCGGGATATCGCGCCAGTAGACGATGGTGACGTCGGGCATGAATGATTCCTCTTCGGGTCCGGTTTCGCCCTGTCTAGTGCGAAGCCCCGGTGGGTCAGGGTTCGTTTTCGACAGGTGCAATGCGTGTTGCGACCTGTCCAGCATAGGGGCAGGGCGTCCAAGGTACCACAGCAACCCACCCTCATAGTTCTAACGCAGAACATGAAGACCATTCATGCCGGTGCCGGACGTTGTGCGCTGGGGCTATCAGGGTTATGCTTTGCGTAACAAAAAAGAGATAGGCCAGAGCAGGTCATGGTAATCGCCGTCGAGTCCCACAAGATCGCCTATATGGCGTTGCCCAAGGCCGGGTGCTCTTCGGTCAAGGCGGCGCTGGCGCGTGTGGACCCCGACGTGACCCTGCCGCCCGAGGACAAGATCGACGTCCACACCTGGCACGCGATCTATCCCACCCGGCGCTTTCGCCCGCACCGCTGGCAGGCCTATGCCGATTACTGGCGCTTTGCGGTGGTCCGTGATCCGGTCAAGCGGCTGATGTCGGTCTATACAAACCGCGTCGTTGAATTCCGCGATCTGCACAACTGCCGCTCGATCCTGCGCGGGCGCGTTGACCTGCCCAAGGATCCGGACCCGGATTTCTTCTTTTCCAACCTGCAGGCCTATTGCGAGGCTTCGTCGATCATCAAGCATCATTGCCTGGGCGCCAAGCTGTTCCTGGGCCCAAAGCCGCTGCGTTACGACCGGATCTACCGGACCGAGGATCTGGGCCAGCTGCCCGCCGACCTAGAGCGGATCACCGGGCAAGCGGTGACCCTGCCGCGCGAGAACAAGAGCGGTGAAAGGCTGCAGATCGACGATCTGAAATACGGCACCGTTCGGAAACTGCGCGCCTTTCTGGACGACGAATACAGCTATCTGTCGGGATATTACGACAATCCGCTCTAGCGGCATGCGATCGGAACTTGCGGCAAGGGCGGCGGCTGCGTATCCTGTGTGCAACAAAGATATCGGAAAAGGCGCAAAGACATGGCGCCAAAGCGTCCCAAAGGTGCGGGCGCGTTCCCGAAACCGGTTGAGAGCCCCGCGCCCGACAGCCCGGATCCGAACCAGCTTTATGCTGCGCTGGATCTGGGAACGAACAGTTGCCGCATGCTGATTGCCCAACCCAAGGGCAACCAGTTTCACGTGGTCGACAGCTTCTCCAAATCCGTGCAGCTGGGCGCAGGTCTTGAACGCACCGGACGGCTGAGCCGTGGATCGATGGGGCGCACCATCGCCGCACTCAAGGTCTGCCAGCAGAAGATCAAGCGGCACAACGTGCGCCGCATGCGCCTCGTCGCGACCGAAGCCTGCCGCCGCGCCGCCAATGCGCGCGAGTTCATCCGCCAGGTGCGCCGCGACACCGGCCTGCAGCTCGAGATCATCCAGCCCGAGGAAGAGGCGCGGCTGGCTGTCATCTCCTGTGCGCCGCTGGTCAGCACCAAGACCGACCAGCTGCTGGTGGTCGATATCGGCGGCGGATCGACGGAACTGGTGTGGATCGACATCTCGTCGGTGCCGCACCGCGACCGGCCCAAGGCGATCATGCGGCTGCATGCCGGCTTTCATCCGCCCGAAAGCCCGTTTCCCGCCGCCAAGGTCGTCGACTGGATTTCCGTGCCGCTGGGGGTGGCGACGCTGCGCGACCAGTTCTCGGATGTGGAGGATGACGCCGCGCGCTACGCGCTGATGTCGTGGTTCTTTGAGGAAAACCTCGCAGAATTCGCGCCGTACAAGGACGAACAGACCCGCGAGGGCTTCCAGATCGTCGGCACCAGCGGCACGGTCACGACGGTGGCGGCCTCGCATCTGGGGCTGCGCCGCTATGACCGGACCAAGGTCGACGGGCTGCGCATGACCAGCGACCAGATCGAGACGGTGATCGCGAAATACCTGGAACTGGGCCCCGCCGGGCGCCGCCGCGACCCGCGCATCGGGCAGGACCGGCAGGCGCTGATCATGTCGGGGGCGGCGATCCTGCAGGCGCTGTTGCGCTGCTGGCCCACCGACCGGCTGTCGGTGGCCGACCGCGGTCTGCGCGAAGGCTTGCTTTACGCGCAGATGTCGGCGGACGGGGTGCTCGAGGACGGGCCGTTCTGAGGCTACGGCATGTGCCGCAGGCTCAGGCGGTGCTGCTCAGGATCTCTGAAAATCCGCCGAACATCATGCGTTTGCCGTCGAATGGCATCTCGCCCATGTCGTCGGCTTCCATCATCTTGCCCCAGGCGGTGTCGCGAATCTCTTTCGACGGCCAGATCACCCAGCCTGCGGCCACGCTTTCACCCTCTTCAAGCTTGACGGCCAGGGGCAGCGACGTGAGCTTGCCATCGGGCACGTCGTCGCCCCACAGGTCCACCACCTGGGTCGCCCCCAGATCCAGCATCATCTTTTGCGTGGCCTCGACAAAGGCGTCGTAATCAGCGCGCTTTTCGTTGGCGATCGGGGCGAGAAAAATGTCGTAGTAGGCCATTGGACCCTCCGAATGGAATGTTGTATGTTCAAATTAAGATGCGATTGGTTCAAAAAAGCAACTACTAATTTCGGACACGGCACAAGCAGGCGGAATGGCACGCAAAAAACCTTATGACGATGGCTGTGCGACGGCCCATGCGCTGGATCTGATCGGCGAACGCTGGGCGCTCTTGGTGGTGCGCGAGCTGATGCCGGGGCCGCTGCGATTCTCGGATATCAAGGCCGCGCTGCCGGGCATCAGCTCAAACATTCTGACCACCCGGTTGGGCGAACTCGAGGCGGGCCATATCCTGCGGCGCGAGGTGCTGCCGCCACCGATTTCGGTGCCGGTCTATGCGCTGACCGACTGGGGGCGCGAGCTCAAGCCACTGATCATGCAGCTGGGGGCCTGGGCGGTGCGCTCGCCGACGCTGCGGCAGGGCAAGCCGATGAGCGTCGCATCGATCCTGATGTCGTTCGAGACGATGTTCGACCCGGCCGCCGCCGGCCAGTCAGACATGACGGTGCAACTGGTGCTGGAAGGCCGGCCGTTTGTGGCGCGGATCGCCAATGGCACATTCACGGTGCAGCCGGGCGCGGCAGCGCAGCCGGACCTGTGCCTGACCGGCGATCCCACCGCGCTGGCCTCGGTCATCTATAGCGGCGTCGCGCCAGAGCAGGCAGAGGGCGTGGCGGTGGAGGGCGGCACGGACAGTCTGGCGCGCTTTGCCGCGCTCTTTACCCTGCCCGAGCCGTGGGCCCTCGAATAACCGACCCACTGGCACAATCGGCCCGGGCGGCGTATGGCTGAGACAGGCAGAACGGAACGGACCCATGGCGAAAGATCCCAGCGGCAAGAACACCTCGGGGCGCGGGCAGCGCGACCTCAAGGTCAAGGTGAAATCCGCCCGCGGGCGCAAGCTCAGTTCAACCCGCTGGCTGCAGCGGCAGCTGAACGACCCTTATGTGAAGCGTGCCCAGGCCGAGGGATATCGCGGTCGTGCGGCCTACAAGATCCTGGAACTGGATGAAAAGTACCGCTTTCTCGTCCCCGGCGCGCGAGTCGTCGATCTGGGCTGTGCGCCCGGCGGCTGGTGTCAGGTGGCGGTCAAGCGGGTGAATGCGCTGGGGGAAAAACAGGGCAAGGCGGTGGGCCGGGTCCTGGGCATTGACCTGCAAGAGGTCGACCCGATCCCCGGCGCGGAGATCCACGTGCTCGATTTCCTGGACGACGGGGCCGACGATCAGGTCAAGGCGTGGCTCGACGGCCCTGCGGATGTTGTCATGTCCGACATGGCCGCGTCCTCATCCGGGCACAAGCAGACCGACCATCTGCGCATCATCAACCTTTGCGAAACCGCCGCCTATTTCGCCTTCGACGTGCTGGTCGAGGGCGGCACCTTCGCCGCCAAGGTGCTGGCTGGGGGGGCCGAGGGCGAGTTGCAGAAGCTGCTGAAACAGCGCTTTGAAAAGGTCGTGAACGTCAAGCCGCCGGCCTCCCGGTCGGACAGTTCCGAAAAGTTCGTGGTCGCGATGGGGTTCCGCGGCTAGCGCCGTCGCTCAGCGTTCCGGCAGCAGGCCGCGCGGGCTGAACCGCAGCACCAGCAGCAGGATCACCCCCATGGTCAAAAGCCGCATGTGCTGCACCGAATCCTGCAGATGCGCCTTGAGCCAGGACCCGTCCGCCATGCCTGCGGTCACCAGGTTCATAACGGTCTGCCCGATGGGTTCGACCTGCACCCAGAGGAACCAGATCAGGAACCCGCCCAGCACCGCGCCGAAGTTGTTGCCCGATCCGCCGACAATCACCATCACCCAGATCAGGAAGGTATAGCGCAGCGGTTGGTAGGTGCCCGGCGTCAACTGCCCGTCGAGCGTGGTCATCATCGCGCCCGCAATGCCGCAGACAGCCGAGCCCAGCACGAAAATCTGCAGATGGCGACGCGTCACGTCCTTGCCCATGGCGCGGGCGGCGGTTTCGTTGTCGCGAATGGCGCGCATCATCCGGCCCCAGGGCGATTTCAGTGCCAGCTGCGCCAGCACCAGCAGAATGACCAGCACCACGGCAAAAAACACGCCATACCCCAGTTTCACATAGAGCGTTGAGGCGGTCGTCGCATCCACGCCCAGATCGGCGGCGCGCTGCACGAAGTCGGGATCGTTCTGCAGGTCGATCTCGTAAGGCACGGGGCGGGGCAGGCCGATGACGTTCTTGACCCCGCGCGCCAGCCAATCCTCGTTCTTGATGACGGCGATGATGATCTCGGCAATCCCCAGCGTCGCGATGGCCAGATAGTCCGACCGCAGCCCAAGCGCGGCCTTGCCGATGAGCCAGGCCACGCCGGCGGCCAACACACCACCCACCGGCCAGGCCAGCAGCACCGGCAGACCCAGACCGCCCAGATATCCGGTGGCGGCGGAATCCACCGCCTCGACCGCTGCAACACCTGGATCAAAGACCGCGCGGAAGGCAAAGAACCCGACGATCAGGATCGCCGCAACCGCCCAGCCGTGCCAGCGCCCGGACAGCCGTTTCCACACGAGGATCGCCAGCACCATCGTCAGCGCGCCGACCGCAAGCCCCGCCAGCAGGCGCAGGCCCCCCGCACTCCAGGCGGCGGCGACCGGCGGCATCGACACCAGCACCGTCGCCAGCCCGCCAAGCGCCACGAAGCCCATGACCCCCACGTTGAAAAGCCCCGCAAAGCCCCATTGCAGGTTGACCCCCAGGGCCATCACCGCACTGACCAGCCCCATGTTGAGGATCAAGAGCGCCGAGTTCCAGCTTTGCACGATGCCCGTGCCCAGGATCAGCACCGCCACTAGCGCAAAAAGCGCAAACGTCCGCATACGCCCGGTCATACCGATTTCCCCTGAAACAGGCCCGTTGGTTTGAACAAAAGCACGATCAACAGGATCACGAAGCTGACCGCGAATTTGTAGTCAGTTGACAGCAACTGCACGAGGCCATCCGGCTCCAGCGCCTCGGGCAGGGCGTGGCCCAGGACCTTCTTCCAGGCATAGGTGATCCCGACCTCGGAAAAGGCGATGACAAAGCCGCCCGCGATGGCCCCCAGCGGGCTGCCAAGACCGCCGACGATGGCGGCGGCAAAGATCGGCAGCAAAAGCTGGAAGTAAGTGAAGGGCTTGAAGCTTTTGTCCAGCCCGTAAAGCACGCCCGCGATGGTCGCCAGCGCCGCCACGATCAGCCAGGTGACCATGACCACCTTTTCCGGATTGATGCCCGAGAGCAACGCCAGATCCTCGTTGTCGGAATAGGCGCGCATGGACTTGCCGGTGCGGGTGCGGTTCAGGAACCAAAAAAGCGCCGCCACCACGATCACCGCCGTGACCACGGTGATGCCTTGGGTCGTGCGGATCGCCAGCCCTTCGTCCAGGCCGGTCAGATTGCGGAATTCGCGCGCATTGATGATGAACCGCGCCCCGTCCGAGAAATTCTGATCGTCCGGCCCGATGACAAAGCGCGTGAGGCCGTTATAGACGAACATCACCCCCATCGAAACGATCACCAGAATGACCGGCTTGGCCTTCTGCGCGCGGTAAAAGCGATAGACCATCCGGTCCGTCAAAAGCACCAGCGCCGCCGCGCCGGCGATGCCGAACGGGATCGCCAAAAGCGCCGTCGGCAGCGGCCCAAGGCTCAGCCCCATGCTCTGAAACCCCCAGGTGACCAGGATCGCCACCATCGTACCGAAGGCCATCGTGTCGCCATGGGCAAAGTTGGAAAACCGCAGGATGCCGTAGATCAGCGTCACCCCCAGCGCCCCCAGGGCGAGTTGCGAGCCATAGGCGATGGCCGGGACCAGCACGAAATTCGCCAGCGCCACAAAGGCGTTCAGCAGGTCCATATCACTCTCCCTCGCAGGTGCCGAGGTAGGTCACCACCATCGGCCCGTCGATGTAATGCACGCTGTAGCGCGCCGCCCCTTCGGCATTGACCGTCAGCAGATGCCGCGCCTCGAATGTGCCGCCCGACAACGACATCGCGCCGCTGTCCTGCACGCCCAGCATCTCGACCGTGCCCGCATCGCTGATCAGGCGGGTGCGCAGGACCATGCTTTGCATGTCCATCCCGCCCGCATCGCCCTGCAGGGTGATGTCGAACCCGGTGTCGGTGCAGCTTTCGGCTTCGTAACATTCGGTGCTGAAGGTACAGGTACGGTCGATCAGAACTTGCGCCGGTGCCGTGTCGATGGTCAGCTGACCCTGGCCCTGCTGCTGGCCGCCGCGCTGCGGGGAAAAGCCCTGCCCAAAGGCCGGGGCGGCCGCCAGGGCCAGCGCCAGAAGCGTCAGTTGTCGCATCATTCCACATCCTCGCATGTGCCGGTCAGCGCCAGGCCCAGGGCCTGATCGGTCATCTTGGCCGCGCCATCGGCCTCGATCACCAACAGCGCCGAGCCGCCTTGCCGGTTTTCCGCCCAGAAGCCGCGCACGCCGCCCTGCATCAGAAACGGCTCCGCCACGTATCGCACCCCGTCCTGCGTGACATAGCTGCGCACCTGCCGCGGCGGCTCGTTGGGGCTGGTGGCCGGGGCGAACTGTCGGCGGTCGATCTCGAACCGCAGGCGGCTTTCTACCGCGGCGTCTTCGGCCTGCAGGGTGCAGTCCAGCACGTCGCCAAGGGCGGGCAGGGGGGCGATGGCCAGGATAAGCGCGACCAGTCTCATCCGCCCAGAAAGCTCCGCCGCACGTCCGGATCGGCCAGCAGCGCGCTGCCGGTGTCGGTGAAGGCATTGCGTCCCTGCACCAGCACATACCCCTTGTCGGCGATCTGCAGCGCCTGGCGTGCATTCTGTTCGACCATCAGGATCGAAATGCCGGTGCGCGCCACCTCGATGATCCGGTCGAAAAGTTCGTCCATCACGATCGGGCTGACCCCTGCGGTCGGTTCGTCCAGCATCAGCACCTGCGGCCGGGTCATCAGCGCGCGGCCCACCGCCACCTGCTGGCGCTGGCCGCCCGACAGCTCCCCCGCAGGCTGACGGCGCTTTTCCTTGAGGATCGGGAAAAGATCAAAGACCTGCGCCATGGTGCCGGAAAAATCGTCCTGGCGGATGAACGCGCCCATCTCGAGGTTCTCCTCGACCGTCATCGAGGTGAAGATATTGCTGGTCTGCGGCACGAACCCCATGCCCTTGCCGACCCGCGCCTGCGGGCTGAGCCCGGTGATATCCTCGCCCCCCAGCCGCACCGCCCCTTCGCGCAGGTCCAGCATGCCGAACACCGCCTTCATCGCGGTGGATTTGCCGGCACCGTTGGGCCCGACGATCACGGCAATCTCGCCCTTGTCGACGGACAGGGTGCAGCCATGCAGGATATCTGCGCCGCGCCCGTAGCCGCCGGTCATGTTCTCGCCAATGAGATACGGCTCAGCCATGCGCGGCGCTCCCCCCTTCTTCGGTTTCCAATAACCTCGGAGAGCACGAGAGGCTGGCCTCTCGTATCGCGCAAGCGATCACGCGGCTCATGACACAGGCTCCTTGTTCTTGAGCCCGGTGCCCAGATAGGCCTCGATCACCGCCTCATCAGCCTTGATCTCGTCGATGGTGCCTTGCGAAAGCACCTTGCCCTCGGCCATGACGATCACCGGATCACACAGCCGCCCGATGAAATCCATGTCATGCTCGATCATGCAAAAGGTATAGCCGCGTTCGGTGTTGAGCCGCAGGATCGCGTCACCGATGGTGTTGAGCAGTGTGCGGTTCACGCCCGCGCCGACCTCGTCCAGGAACACGATGCGCGCATCGACCATCATCGTGCGCCCCAGCTCCAGCAGCTTTTTCTGCCCGCCCGAGAGGTTCCCGGCTTTTTCATCCTTGAGGTGCGAAATCGTCAGGAAATCAAGCACTTCATCGGCGCGCTTGAGCAGCGCCGCCTCTTCTTCGGCGATCCGGCCGCGGTGAAACCAGGCATTCCAGAGCGTTTCGCCCGACTGGCTGCCCGGCACCATCATCAGGTTTTCGCGGCAGGACATCGACGAAAATTCATGCGCAATCTGAAAGGTGCGCAGCAACCCCTTGTGAAATAAGGCGTGCGGCGGCAGGCCGGTGATATCCTCGCCCGCCATGGTCACACGCCCCGAGGTTGGTTCAAGAACGCCCGCGATCACGTTGAAAAGCGTGGTCTTTCCGGCGCCATTGGGGCCAACGAGCCCGGTGATCGACCCTTCGGCGATCTCAAGGCTTGCGCCGTCAACAGCGCGAAAGCCGCCGAAATGGCGGTGCAGGTTTTCGACCCTGATCACGGCGATATCCCTTCAAGAGCGCCTTTTTCGGCGCCTTTTTTCTTGTGATGTCGCGCAGCCCGGAACCTGCCGGGCTGCGCTGTTGTCAGTGTCGCTTAGCGGAAGTCCACCGTTTCGAAGGCGGAATCCTTGATGGTGTAGTAGCGGTAGGTGCCCGCCGCTTCGCCCGGACCGATCAGTTCCGCGTTGGTCGCGCCGACATAGTCGATATCGCCGCCCTCGGCGAGGATCTCGAGCGCCTTGCCCAACTCGCCCGGCAGGATCTTTTCCCCCGGCGCATTGGCCACGTCCAGCATGTTGGCGGCCACCGCTTCGGACGTCGCTTCGCCGCCGGCCATCATCGCCAGCGCAATGAGCGCCGCCGCGTCATAGCTTTCGCGGGTGAAGGACGATTCGCCGTTGATGCCCGCGGCTTCGGTGATCGACGCAAAGGCGTCCGCGCCTTCGCCCTCGCTCCACGGCACCGCCCCGAAAGAGCCTTCCATGCCGTCGCCCAGTTCGGCCAGCAGCGCATCGCCATACATGCCGTCACCCATCATGAAGGTGTCGAATGCGCCGGAGTCGAGCGCCGCCTGGATCATGCCCTTGCCGCCCGAATCCGAATAGCCCAGGACCACCAGGATATCGCCGCCGGCCGAGGCCAGCGCGCCGATTTCCGCGGAATAGTCGGCCTTGTTGTCCTCGTGCGGGGCGCTCAGCGTGACGGTGCCGCCGTTTTCCTCGAACGCGGCGATAAAGCTGTCGGACAGACCTTTGCCGTAGTCGTTGTTGGTGTAGGTCACCGCGACCTCGGAGATGTCCTTGTCCGCCAGAATGCTGGCCAGCACCACGCCCTGGCGCGCGTCGGACGGGGCGGTGCGGAAGAACAGCCCGTTATCCTCTGCGGTGGAAAGAGCCGGCGACGTGGCCGAGGGCGACACCATCGGGATTCCGTTGGCGACCGCGACGTTCGACAGGACAGCCCCCGTCACGCCCGAGCAATCCGCGCCCATGATCGCGACCACGCCATCGGTGGTAACCAGCCGTTCGGCGGCGGCGGTGGCGGCGGCGGCATCGACACAGGTCGAATCCGCGCGCACCGGGACCAGCGTCACGCCGTCCAGGAACTTGCCGCTGTCGTTGATTTCCGTCATCGCCAGTTCGGCGCTGCTGGCCATCATCGGGGTCAGCGATTCAATCGGCCCGGTAAAGCCAAGGATCACCCCGATCTTGGCTTCGGACGCGTGACCGGCGGCAAAGGCCGCGGTCGTCGTAAGAGCGGTGGCCGCCGTGGCCATCAGCATCTTTTTCATGTCAGTCTCCCTTGTTGGAACGTATGTTCGCCGCGCAGATTAGACGCGCCCCTTAAAAATGAAAAGTGCCATGTATAAGGGGTTTGCGGCCAGAATGGGCTTTGCAGATCGCTTTACGCGTGGGAAGCTGCGGGCGATTTGCAAAATGGAGATTTGTCATGCGCCGATGCCTTGCCGCCGTTCTGGTCCTGTTTCTGGCGGGATCGGCCGCCGCGCAGTCGAACGGCGTGTTCGACAGTTACCAGGACCTGCGCGGCAAGCTGGACCAGATGATGCTGGAACGCCGCGTGGGGGATGCGCTTTTCGCCTTTGGCGGTGGCGACGAATACACGCCCGACCAGCTGCGCGAGCTGGATGAAAAGGTCGCGGGGATCTATCCGCAGAACTTCACCGACGTGGCGATGATCCGCACCGGTGCGCTGCAGAACGGCTGGCGGCAAGAGCTGATCGGCTACTGGAACGACACCAGCTATATCTACGCGTACCTGCTGCTGCACGAACAGCCCGACCGGATCGTCGCGGTGAAATTCCAGTTCAACAGCGATTTCGCACCGCTCAACGGCAACTTCTGACGCGCGGCGTCAGACCGACAGCCGTGTCGCGTGGCTGCCGCGCTCACGGTAGGGGGTGGTGTCGTAATGCGCCCGGTAGCATTTGGAAAAATGCGACGGGCTGGCAAAGCCGCAGGCCAGCGCCACGTTGATCACGCTCATGTCGGTCTGCATCAAGAGGTTGCGCGCCTTCTGCAGACGCAGTTCCATGTAGTAGCGCTTGGGTGAGCGGTTGAGGTAGCGACGGAAGAGGCGTTCCAGCTGCCGCGTCGACATGCCCACCTCGGAGGCCAGCACGGAAGGGCTGATCGGCTCTTCGACATGCGCCTCCATCATGTGGATGACCTGGCTCAACTTCGGGTGCCGCACGCCGATGCGGGTGGGCACCGACAGCCGCTGGGTGTCCTGGTCGGTTCGGATCGACGAATAGATCAGCTGATCGGCCACTGCATTGGCCAGATCCTCGCCGTGATCGTCGGCGATGATGGTAAGCATCAGGTCGATCGACGAGGTGCCGCCCGCCGTGCTCATCCGGTTGCCATCGACCACGAAGACCGATTTGGTCAGGATCACATCCTCGAATTCCTCGGCAAAGCTGTCCTGATTCTCCCAGTGAATGGTCGCTTTCTTGCCATCGAGCAGCCCGGCGCGGGCCAGCGTGTAGCTTGCCGTGCACAGCCCGCCCATGCGCAGGCCGCGCCGCGCCTCGCGCCGCAGCCAGTTCAGCATGCGCTTGGTCGTGCCGTCCTGCACGTCGATGCCGCCGCAGACCATCAGCGTATCGTCACGGCTGAGTTCGGGCAGATCGCTGTCCAGCTTGAACTGCGTGCCCGCCGAACACGACACCGTATCGCCGCCTTCGCCGGTGACGGTCCAGCTGTAGATTTCCTTGCCCGCCATGCGGTTGGCGATGCGCAGCGCGTCCACCGCGGCGGCGAAGCACAAAAGCGTGAATTGCGGCAGCAGGACAAAGACGAACCGACGCTTCTTGGCGGAGGTGTCGATCTTGGTCGGGGGCGTCTTCTTGTCCATTTAACTGAGTCCTTCTGCCGTCGCCCGCCGTCCAAGACTCGGGTGGCAGGGTTGCGGGACAGATGGTCAGAAGGGGCTTTGTGCGTCAAGTCATGTCGGATATTTCGCGTATGGTCATGCGGGCGGGTGTTTTGTATAGCTGGCCCTCGCTACCGCTAACGACCTTTCTGACCGGAGACAGCAAAATGACGACCGAGTGGCAAAAGACAACCTGGCGCAGCAAGCCTCGGGTGCAGATGCCCGACTATCTGGATACCGCAGAGCTGAACGCCGTCGAGGCGAAGCTTGCGAAATATCCGCCGCTGGTCTTCGCCGGTGAGGCGCGCACGCTGAAACGCGCCCTGGGGGCCGCGTCGCGCGGCGAGGCGTTTTTGCTGCAGGGCGGCGATTGCGCCGAGAGTTTTGAGCAGTTCAGCGCCAACGGCATCCGCGACACCTTCAAGGTGATGCTGCAGATGGCGATGGTCCTGACTTTCGGCGCCAAGGTGCCTGTGGTCAAGGTGGGCCGCATGGCCGGGCAATTCGCCAAGCCCCGTTCCGCCCCGACCGAGGTGGTCGATGGGCAAGAGCTGCCCAGCTACCGCGGCGACATCATCAACGAACTGGCCTTCACCCCCGAAGCGCGCATTCCCGACCCGCAGAAGATGTTGCAGGCCTACACCCAGGCGGCGGCAACGCTGAACCTGCTGCGCGCCTTTTCGACGGGCGGCTACGCGGATGTGCACCAGGTCCATGCCTGGACGCTGGGCTTTACCGAAGGTGAAAACGCCGCGAAGTACCGCGACATGGCCAACCGTATTTCCGACACGCTGGATTTCATGAAGGCGGCCGGGCTGGAAAGCGGCACCAATCACAACCTGCAGACGGTGGATTTCTACACCAGCCATGAATCGCTGTTGTTGGAGTATGAGGAGGCGCTCTGCCGTCTTGATTCCACCTCGGGCAAATGGCTGGCGGGATCGGGTCACATGATCTGGATCGGCGACCGCACGCGGCAGCCCGATGGCGCGCATGTGGAATTTGCCCGCGGCGTTATGAACCCCGTGGGGCTCAAGACCGGGCCGACCACCACCGCCGAGGACCTCAAGGTGCTGATGTCAAAGCTCAATCCCGAAAACGAGGCGGGCAAGCTGACGCTGATCGCGCGGTTCGGCGCTGGCAAGGTGGGTGAAAACCTGCCGCGGCTGATCAAGGCGGTGCGTGAAGAGGGGGCCAACGTCACCTGGGTCTGTGACCCGATGCACGGCAACACGATCAAGTCGTCCACGGGCTACAAGACCCGGCCGTTCGATGCGGTGCTGCGCGAGGTGCGCGACTTCTTCGCCGTGCACAAGGCCGAAGGCACGATCCCCGGCGGCGTGCATTTCGAGATGACCGGCGACGACGTGACCGAATGCACCGGCGGCGTGCGCGCTGTGACGGACGAGGATCTGAGCGACCGCTACCACACCGCCTGCGATCCGCGGCTCAACGCTTCGCAATCGCTGGAGCTGGCGTTCCTCGTGGCCGAGGAACTGACCGCGCTGCGCAGCGACCGGGCCGTCGCGGCGGGCTGAGATCCAAGAGACGCGAAACGCCCCGGGGGGATGACCCCGGGGCGTTTTTGTTTTCGGTTGGTGGGTTGGAAACCCACCCTACGCCCTGTGTCGGAACACCTCGGGTCAGGCCGCCTCGGTCTCTCCGTCCTTGGCGAAATCCTCGGGTGACAGCAGCGCGAGCTGGTCGCGCGCCCAGGCTTGGGTGTTGTACTTGAACACGACGCGCCGCAGGTCCTTCATCCGCATCCGTCGGTTTTCCTCGGTCATGGTCAGCGCGTTTTCAATCGCGTGATCCATGTTCTTGTGGGAATAGGGATTGGTCAGGATGGCCGAACTTAGCTCGATCGCGGCGCCGGCGAATTCCGACAACACCACAACCCCGTCACCATCGGACCGCGCGGCGATGAATTCCTTGCAGACAAGGTTCATGCCGTCCGCCAGCGGCGTGATCCAGGCAATATCGGCCGCCCGGTAATAGCTGACGAGATCGGTAAACGGAATCGCGTTGGAAATCAGCGACACCGGGGTGCGTTCGAACGTGGCGAAGCGCCCGTTGATCCGGCCCGCAATCTCCTCGATCTCGCGCTGGATATCCTCGTAAGCCTGCATGCTGCGGTTGGCCGAGACCGACACATGCAGCAGCTTCACTGTCTCGCGGTATTCGGGGTGTTTTTCCAACAGCCGCTCAAACGTCAAAAGCTGTTCGGCCCCGCCCTTGGTGTAGTCCGTGCGCCCGACCGACAGGATCAGGCGGCGACCGCCCATGGCCTTGAGGAAGCTTTCGGTGCGTTCCTTGGTCTCGGGCCGTTCCGCCACGCTTTCGATGTAATCGGTGTCGACGCCCACGGGCGACACGCCCAAGCGCACGGTCCGATCCTCGACCTCGATCTGCTTGGGTACGGTCCGGTCCGACAGGGCCGACCCTTCGGAGATGAAATCGGGATCGACGGCAATGCGGGGGATGCTGCCCACGTCGCGAAGCGACCGCACGACCGAAACGAAGTTCGACGCATAGCGCGGGATGTGAAAGCCCACTACGTCGCAAGCCAGCAGGCTGTCGATGATCTCGCCCCGCCAGGGCAAGACGTTGAACATGTCCGCCGCGGGAAAGGGCGTGTGGTGGAAAAAGGAAATCCGGAGGTCCGGCCGCAGCTTGCGCAGGATGCCCGGCACCAGCCACAGGTTGTAGTCATGTACCCAGACGGCGGCGCCCTCAGCCGCTTCGGCAGCGGCGGCTTGGGCAAACTCCTGGTTCACGCGGCGAAAGGTGTCCCAATCCACCGGGTCATAGTTATACTTTTCCTTGAACCCGTGCAGGATAGGCCAGAATGCCTCTTTCGAGGTGATGTGATAGAAACTGCTGACCTGTTCCGCCGTCAGCGGCAGGCGCGACACGGTATACTTGCCGAAACTGTCCTCGATCTCGACCACCCGGTCGAACCCGGGGTTCGACGGATCCTCTGCCTGTTTCCAGGCGACCCAAGCGGCGTTCTCAACGCGTCCGAAAAAGCTTTTCAGCGTCGGGACGATGCCGTTGGGGCTCTTGTTCTCCTTGAAGACTGTTTTGCCGTTTTCCTCAACCTCTTCATAGGGTTGGCGGTGATAGACGATCACGAGATCGCTGGGCATGTCAGTCTCCTTCAAGGGGTCTTATGCAAATTCTTTCGTGCCACAGCTTCAAGAATGCCAGCCGCGCCGACGGCGGTGGCGGTATGGACCTGAGGCAAGGGCGAAACGCGCGAAAGCAGATCCGGTTCCGATCCGCCGACTGCCACGGCCGGCAATCCGCACTCCAGCATCGACAGGTCGTTCATCGTGTCGCCCGCCGCCAGAACGCGGTCTTCGGGAATGTCGAGATGCGCCACCAGCTTGCGCAGGGAGGGGCCCTTGCTGATGCCCCTGGGCAGAACATCGAAGTACTTGTTGTCCGAGATCAGCGTGTCATGGCCAAGACCTGCGATGATGTCATGCGCTGCCGGATCGAAGTCATCCGGCGTCAGGTCATAGCTGACCCGATAGCGGAATTCCGTCGGCTGCAAGGTCAGGCCGGGATGGCCGTCAAGCGCCGCCCGCACCGCATCGCCGCCGTCGCCCCAGATCTGCGCGATGTCCTCTTCCAGCGCTTCGATGGGGCGGATGCCGCCGTTCCCGACCTGCGCGATGGTCGTGCCGACGTCGCCGATCACGTATTCGGGCCAGGGCACGCCACCGTCGCACAGCTCTCGTATGAACTTCGGATCGCGACCGGTGACAAAGATCAGGCCGATGGTGTCACGGTTGTCTTCGATCCAGTCGTACAGCGTCTTTCTGTCCGCATCGCTGCCGCCGAGGAAGGTGCCGTCCAGATCGGTCGCCAGCACAAAACGGCGGTCCTTTATCGGCACTTGGGTCGGGGCGTCGGTCATGGTCAGGGTCATCAGGTGTCTCGCGAATTGGCAGGATGGGTCAGCGCGATGTCAAGCGTGCGCGGTTCGGATTCGATGGGCCGCGCCCAGAGGTCGGAAAATGTCTGCTCCAGGTCCGCGCCTTCGTAAAGCACGGCATGCACGGCCTCGCAGATCGGCATGGACACCCGGGCGCGGCGCGCCAGATCGACCACCGATACGGCGTTGACCTCGCCTTCGACCACAACGGGTTTGCCGTCGAAACAGGACTGGCGCGGAATGCCTTTGCCCAATTGCACCCCCAGCGACATGTTCCGCGATGTTGTGCTCGAGCAGGTCAGTGTCAGGTCGCCCGCGCCGGACAGGCCGGTCACGGTTTCACGCCGCCCGCCCAGCTTTTCGGCCAGAAACTTCATCTCGTCAATGCCGCGGGTGATCAGCGCGGCGCGGGTATTTTCGGCAAAGCCCGCGCCGGTCATCATCCCGCAGGCAATGGCGATCACGTTCTTGACCGCGCCGCCGATTTCCACCCCCACCGGATCGTCCGACATGTAGGGCCGGAACGCGGCCGAAGACATGGTGACCGCCAGCCGCGCGGCGGGCGATTCAGACGGTCGCAGGTGATCGTTGTAGGAAAAACGGAAGGCGACGGTGGCGGCAGTCGGATGCCCCAGCGCGGTTTCGCGCGCGAAGGTGGGGCCCGACAGAGCACCGACCGGGTGGCCGGGCAATTCTTCCTCGACCACATGCGACAGCAGGTAGCCCGATCCGCGCTCGATCCCCTTACAGCAAAGCGCCAGTGGCACGCCGTCGGGCAGGTGCGGGCGGATGTTGGCGCAAAGGTCGCGCAGGGTGCGTGACGGGGTGACGATCAGCACTGCCTCGGTGCCCGCCAACGCGTCTGCCAGATCACTGTAGGCCGCGATGTTGTCGTGCAGCGGCACGTCCGGCAGGTAATCGGCGTTGACCCGCGTTTCGGTGATTGCCTCGGCCAGTTCGGCGCGGCGGCCCCAAAGCCGAACCTCGCGCCCGGCGCTTGCGGCGACCATGGCGAGGGCGGTGCCCCAACTGCCCATGCCCAGCACGGTCACACGGTCATAGGGGGCGGCGTCGATGACGCTGGTCAGGTCGGTGCGTTCGATCGGTGACGTGGTCAGTCTCTGTCCGTCCATGTTTGATGTGATGCGGGGCGGTGCGGTATGCGGCCCGGCAGGCTCCTGTCAGTTTGTTTTCGCTCAGGACCAAAGCTAGGTCCTGAGCGCCCACTGTCCAGTTTCCGGGCGGTGCGCGGGCGATGCAAGTTGCTGCAGACGCGAAATGCCCAAATTATAGGCTTAAATCAACATATAGCGCCTTCGGATTGGGCGGTTAAGTGCGCATTTCTCGGCAAAAAAGCGATTTTACCGGGAGTCGGCGCGTTTTTCACTCAAGGACAAAGCTTTGTCGCGAAATTGGTAAGGTATTGATATATTTGAGTTTGATGAAGACCCTCAGCCCGCCTCGTTTGTAGTCAAAGGTATGCCGAGCGCGAAATTTTGACAAAAGGTCTGTCCTTCATACCTTATCCATACACAGCCGCCCCGCGGCACACCCCATCAGCGCACCGAGCGAGGAGACATTTCGAGATGACCGCCCAGAGTTCGAGCCACCGCAAACCCGTCCGCACAGCGATCTTTCCAGTCGCAGGTCTGGGCACGCGTTTTCTGCCCGCGACAAAGGCGACCCCGAAAGAACTGCTGCCGGTCCTCGACCGGCCGCTGATCCAGTTCGCCATCGACGAAGCGCGCGCCGCAGGCATCGAACGCATGGTCTTTGTCAGCCATCCCTCGAAATCCGCCATCGAACATTATGTGCTGGAAGATCCCGAACTGGAAAAGACCCTGCGCGAAAAAGGCAAGGACAAGATGGCCGACCGGCTTTGCGACAATGCGCTGGATCCCGAAAAGGTCGAGGTGCGGTTTGTCATGCAGGACGAACCGCTGGGGCTGGGCCACGCCGTGCTCTGCGCCGCGGATGAGGTACTGGACGGTGCCGTCGCCGTCATCCTGCCCGACGATCTGATCCTTGGCGAGCCTGGCTGCCTGTCCGAGATGATCGAGGCGTATCAAGGCGCCGATGACGGTCACATGGTGGCGACCATGCAGGTCGATGATCAGGCGGTACAAAGCTATGGCATCCTGTCGGTCACCGGACGTGACGGCCAGGTGCTCAAGGCCGACGGCATGGTCGAAAAGCCCGCCCCCGAGGAGGCGCCGTCGCGTCAGGCGGTGGTCGGGCGGTATGTGCTCGACGGTTCGATTTTCGAAGTGCTCAAGACGCAGGAGCCCGGTGCGGGCGGCGAGATCCAGTTGACCGACGCGATCGCGCGCGGCTCGAAAGAGTTGGGGCTGTGCGGTTTCCGGTTCACCGGCACGCGCTTTGACTGCGGATCGAAAGAGGGTATGCTGAGCGCGATCCTCGCCTATGCGGGGGACCGCCCCGAGTTTCAGGGCGTCCTGGACAGCGCCACACCCACGGTGCTTGCCGCAGAATAACTCATCTGAGATGCAGACAGGCCGCCGTCCGGACGATCCCGGGCTGCGGTTTTCGTGTCAGTCGTCGTTCGACGCCACCAGCCGCAGATGCGGCGCTTTGCCTTTTGCAGGCGCGCGGCCCGTTGCGGCAGGGGCAAAGGGAGCGCGGTCTTCCGACAGGTGGCGGATGGGGGCCTTTTGCAATCGCTCTGACATGTCCGGACCCAGGGGGCGCTGGTGATCGTCGGAAAAGGCGCAGCGCAGATCGATGGCCGCGATGTCGAACCGCCGCGGGGTGCGTCCGATCCGGCCCTGGGTGACAAGGCACCCCAGTGCGCGGCTGACCTCGCCGAAATCAGAAAGCAGCGGCATCAGCAGCATCGTACCGTCCAGCCCGCTCCGACCAAAGCCGCCTGCGGCCTGTAATTGCAGGTGCAGCACGGCGGGGCGGGCGAACAGCGCCTCGACCGCCTCGGCCAGCCGGTCCCGGTCCTTGGGCGTGAAAAGCGCGCTGACCGGCATGCCAGCAACCTGCATTCCCATCAGGTCGGACAGGTGCGATCCGGCGACCCGCAGCTTGGCCAGCCGGGGCGAGATGCGTTCTGCGAGGAAGGCATATTCCAGCGCGCCTTCGATCCCGCGCGGGTCGATCTGGCTGCGCAGAGGCAGCGTGTCGGTACCGCAAAGGGCGGTCCAGTATGCCTCGACCTCGCGCAGGGGCGCGCTGCGCTGATCCGTTTCCCGCCCCATCATCGACACCACGTTCCGTCCGTTGCCGCCATAACCCGCCATCTCACACTCCGTTTAACCCGAAGGATGCCCGGACCATGCGCCCGTCCATCCTGCCTTAAGCATCGTTACCAAGGGATTAATAACCCGACCGCCGCCCCATTTTCGCCCCATTTCGAACCAAATGGTTAACGTTGCCGTCCATGGCCGGTGCTTGCGCCGCCCGGCATCATTGCTTAGGCATCGCGGGGCAATCAGGGGGGACGCCATGCGGCATTCGATGACAGGCTATGCCTCGGGGCAGGGCAGCTTTGGCGCGGTGCGCTGGACGTGGGATCTGCGCGGCGTGAACGGCAAGGGGCGGGATCTGCGGCTGCGCGTGCCGGACTGGATCGACGGGCTGGAACCGGCGCTGCGCGGTGTCGTGTCAAGGGCCGTGACGCGCGGCAACGTGACGGTCGCGCTGCGGGTGCAGGGCAGCGAGGAAGAGGGCGCGCTGAGCCTGTCCGAGCCGCAGCTGGCGCGGGTGCTGTCCGCGATGACCCGGATCGAGGCCGAGGCGATGGAGCAGGGCCTGTCGCTCGCGCCCGCCACCGCCGCGCAGATCGTGGCGCTGCGCGGCGTGATGGACACCGCCGAGCCGCAGACCGACCCGGTTGCCTTGCGCAAGGCGCTGCTGGCGGATTTCGACGCGGTGCTCGCCGCCTTCGTGCAGATGCGCGCCGCCGAAGGGCAGGCGCTGGCGGCGATCCTGACCGATCAGCTGGCAGAGATCGCAACGCTCACCGAAACCGCCGCAGAGCAGGCCGAGGCGCGGCGCGACGAACAGACCGACCGTATGCGCGGCGCGTTGGCCCGCGTGATGGACAATACCGACGGCATGGATGCGCAGCGCATCGCGCAGGAACTGGCGCTGATCGCGGTCAAGGCCGATGTCACCGAAGAGCTGGACCGCCTGCGTGCCCATGTCGCCGCCGCCCGCGATCTGCTGCAGGCCGAGGGCGCCGTGGGCCGCAAGCTCGATTTCCTGATGCAGGAATTCAACCGCGAGGCCAACACCTTGTGCTCCAAGGCGCAATCGGTGCCCTTGACGCAGACCGGGCTGGCGCTCAAGACGGTCATCGACCAGATGCGCGAACAAGTTCAGAACCTGGAGTAAGCCATGACCGACCGACGCGGCCTGCTGATCATCCTGTCGTCGCCTTCGGGGGCCGGCAAATCCACCTTGGCCAACCGTCTGCGCGACTGGGATCCGTCGATCTGCTTTTCGGTTTCGGCCACCACCCGCGCGCCGCGCCCGGGCGAGGTGGATGGAGAGCACTACCATTTCCAGACCTATGCCCAGTTTAAGAAACAGGTCGCGGACGAGGGGATGCTGGAACACGCGCATGTCTTCGGCAATTTCTACGGCTCGCCCCGCGCGCCAGTCGAAGCGGCGATCGAGGCGGGCCGCGACGTGCTTTTCGACATCGACTGGCAGGGCGCGCAGCAGATCCAGAATTCGCCGCTGTCGGCGCATACGCTGTCGATCTTCCTGCTGCCGCCGTCGATCACCGAACTGCGCCGCAGGCTGGAATCCCGGGGCCAGGACACGGCGGAAACCATCGCCAAGCGGATGCAGAAAAGCTGGGACGAGATCAGCCACTGGGGTGGATATGATTTCGTGCTGATCAACGAAGATCTCGACGACACCGAAGCGCGGCTGAAATCCATCGTGACGGCAGCCCGCCTGCGTCGGTCGCAGCAGCCCGATCTGACCGCGCATGTGCGCAAACTGCAAAGCGAATTCGAGGAGGGACAGTATGACCCTGTATAAGCTCGACGGCAAAGCGCCCGACATCGCCGACGACACCTGGATCGCGCCCGATGCCAATGTGATCGGCGATGTGGTGATGGAAGAGGGTGCATCCGTCTGGTTCTGCTGCACCCTGCGCGGCGACAACGAACGCATACACGTGGGCGCGGGCAGCAACCTGCAGGAAAACGTGGTCTGCCACACCGACATGGGGTTTCCGCTGACCATCGGGGCGGGATGCACCATCGGCCACAAGGTCATGCTGCACGGCTGCACCATCGGCGACAATTCCCTGATCGGCATGGGGGCCACGGTGCTCAACGGCGCAAGGATCGGCAAGAACTGCCTGATCGGGGCAGGCGCGCTGATCACCGAGGGCAAGGAGATCCCCGACGGCAGTCTGGTGATGGGGGTGCCCGGCAAGGTCGTGCGGGCGCTGGACGCCGCTGCAATCGAGGGGTTGCGCAAATCCGCGCTTGGCTATCAGGCCAACATGCGCCGCTTTCGCGCGGGGCTCTCGGCGCTCTGATCCGGGCGTCCTTCGGCACCGCGCTCGGGTTTAGACAGACCCCGCTTGTCAGCGTTCCCGTGGCATGGCACCTCTGGCCGCAACAGAAGGATCGCCGTCATGAAACCCACGCTCATCCGCCCTCAGGGCCTGCCCGCCAGCATCTCGCGTCCGGTGGTCACGCCGATCATGCCGTCGGTCGTCTATGCCTCGGACACGCCGGATGCGCTGGACGCGCAGTATGAGGGGCGCACGCAGGGCTATACCTATGCCCGCGAAGGCCATCCCAACGCGGATGTGCTGGCGCAGCGGATCGACGCGCTTGAAGGCTGCGAAGGCGGGATCGTCACCGGATCGGGCATGGCGGCTGTGACCGCGGCGGTGATGGGACTGTGTCAGGCGGGTGATCATGTGTTGGGTGGCGATCAGCTTTATGGCCGGTCGCTGCGCCTGATGAAAGAGGATCTGCCCCGCCTGGGCATCACCACCACGCTGGCCGATCCAACCGATGTCGCGGCGATGGAGGCGGCGCTGCGCGACACCACCCGCATGGTCCTGATCGAGGTGGTGTCGAACCCGACGCTGCGGATCGCCGACATTGACGGCATCGCCGCACTTTGCAAGGCGCGGGGCATCCTGCTGGTCGTGGACAATACCTTTACCACGCCGCACGCGGTGCAGCCCTTTGCGCGCGGCGCGGATGTGGTGCTGCATTCTGTGACCAAGCTGCTGGCCGGGCATTCCGACGTGACGCTGGGCTGGGTCGCCGCGCGCGACGACGGCTTGCGCAAGCGGCTTTATGATTTCATCGTGACCACCGGCCTTACCCCCAGCCCGTTCGACTGCTGGCTGGCCGAACGGGGCCTCGTGTCCTTCGATCTGCGCTTTGACCGGGCGCAGCAGACGGCGCAGATGCTGGCAACGCATCTGTCGGGCCAGCCGGGGGTGACCCGTGTGCTTTATCCCACCCGCGACGACCATCCGGACCGCGCCCGCGCACAGGCGGTGCTGCAGGGGGTGGGCGGCAATATGCTGAGCTTCGAGATCGACGGCGGTCGCGCGGCGGCCAACGCGTTTGCCGCCGCGGCCACCGGCATCGCCTTCGCGCCGACGCTGGGCGATGTCGGCACAACGCTGTCACACCCGGCCTCAAGCTCGCACCGGGCGCTGACGCCCGAGGCACGCGCCGCCATCGGCGTCAGCGAAGGATTCTTCCGCGTGTCGGTCGGGCTCGAAGACCCTGGCGCGCTGATCGACACGTTCGACGCGGGCCTCGCGGCGGTGCGTGCGCTGAAATGATCGACCCCGGCCTTCTGGTCGCGGCGGTGCCGCTGCCCGCGGTGCTGATCCGGCAGGACGAACGGATCGAGGCCGCGAATGACGACGCCCGCGCGCTGCTGGGGCAGGGGATCGTGGGGCGGCATTTCATCACCGCGTTGCGCCAGCCCATCCTGCTGGATGCGATCGAGGCCACGCTGCGCGACCACGCACCACGGCGCACGCGGTTCCTGACGAATGACGGCCAGCAGGACACCACGTTTGACGTCACCTGCCGTGCCGCTGGGCGCAGCGTGCTGGTGGTGTTTCAGGATGTCACCCACCTGCAGCAGGCGGGCCAGATGCGCCGCGATTTCGTCGCCAACGTGAGCCATGAACTGCGCACCCCGCTGACGGCGCTGATGGGGTTCATCGAAACGCTGAAGGGACCGGCGCGCGACGATGCCGCCGCGCGCGACCGGTTCCTGGGCATCATGGAGGGCGAGGCCGGGCGGATGAACCGCCTCGTCGGTGATCTGCTGAGCCTGAGCCGGGTGGAAGCCGATGAACGTGTGCGCCCGACGGCACTGGTCGATCTGACCGGCATCGTGCGGGCCACGGTCCGGGGGCTGGAGCCGCTGGCCGAGGCGGCGCAGATCACCGTCGGGATGGATCTGCCCGATCCGTTCGAGATGCGCGGCGATGCCGATCAGCTGCGCCAGGTGCTGACCAACCTTCTGGAAAACGCGATCAAGTATTCCGGTCGCGACAGTAGCGTCACCGTGCGGGTGACGGCGCCGGCCTACAGCGCGCAGGTGCGCGCGGAAGCGGCCGAGCTTGAGGTGGAGGACAGCGGCCCGGGCATCGACCCGATCCATCTACCCCGGCTCACCGAACGGTTCTACCGGGTCGATGCGCACCGGTCGCGTGAACAGGGCGGCACGGGGCTGGGCCTTGCCATCGTCAAGCACATCGTCAACCGCCATCGCGGGCGGCTGCGGATCCATAGCACACTTGGGGTGGGCACGCGGTTCCGGGTGATCCTGCCGGTCTGATCCTCTGCCGAACGCATATCCCGCATGCAAAACGCCCGGGCGCGGCGCCCGGGCGTTTCTGTTTCAGGACCAATGCGGCAGATTACTGCTGCAGGACCGTGATTTCATTGTAGGCGGCGGTAAAGCCGGTCAGCGACATGTCGACCGTCACGCGCTGGTCGGGGGCCTGGAACGGCACGATGCTGATGCGCGCGACCTGACCGGCGCGGAACGACGCGACCTCGGCCGCGGTAAAGCCGATGCGGGCATAACAGCCGATCTGCGTGCAGAACGACAGGTCATAACGCTTGGCCTGACCGCTGTCGACCTGGATGGTCAGCTTTTCGGTCAGCAGCGTGCCCAGCGGCACGATGAAGGTGGCACCGGCGGCGATGTTGCCCTGACCCTGCACCTTGAAAAGGCTGACCTCGGACACCGAATTGTCGTTGCTGTCGCGCAGCAGCTGGTACATCTGGCACGGCTCTTCGCCCTGTTCGACGCGCAGGCACTGCACGTCCCAGTCGCCGTGGGTCGCCTTTACATAGGTGTTGTCCTCGGCCTGGGCGGCGCCCTGCGCGGATCCCTGTGCGCCCACCGGCTCTCCGGTGTCGAGCTGCGGCGCGCCCGCGGCCGGTGCGTCGGCCTGCGGTTCCGCCGGGGCCTCGGCCTGCGGTTCTGCGGCGGCATCGGCCTCGGGCGTTTCCTGGGCCTGGGCCAGCGTCGCAAGGCTCATCGCGGCGAGGGCGGTCAAAAGAAGTGGAAATCTGGTCATCGCAAAAGCTCCCTGAGCTCGGTTCTTAATGGTATGGGGCGGGTTAGCACGGGCTTGCCAAAGTGTCAGGGCCAAAAAAGCCGGTGTCGGTGGGGATTTGCCAAAAATCGCGTGGCGTAAAAGCGTTGCTGGGGGCCAAAAGCAGAAAAGGAGCCGTGAGGCTCCTCTTCCTTGTCTCTCCCTGTCGGACCGGCCGACTTTATTATGATGCGGACGCTACGAAACTTCCCGCTGTCGGTCAACAGGCATTTTTGGTCGCCTATGGCCGGATTTAAAACAAAAAAATGCCGCGCCCGAAGGCGCGGCCAGTCTGACAGGGAGGAAGTCAGCCCGGCCACCGCAAGGACTGGCGGCACCGGACAAGAATACTCTGGCAGCAGATGGTTAAGTTAGTATGTTCGGGTCGCACGAATGTGATCGGCAATAGGGGCGAGGCGGATGGATGACGGGATTTTCGTAGGTGGCGGCGGCGCGGACTACGGCGAAAAGCAGTGGCTGAACCTAGGCTATGCCAACCGTCACGGGCTTATTGCCGGGGCCACCGGCACGGGCAAGACGGTGACCCTGCAGATCCTGGCCGAAGGGTTTTCGTCCCGAGGCGTCCCGGTCTTTCTGTCCGATGTCAAAGGCGACCTTTCGGGGCTGGCGGCCAGCGGCACCGAAACCCACAAGCTGCACGAGGCGTTCATGGACCGTGCCGGCAAGATCGGCTTTGACGACTACGGCTATGTCGCCTTTCCGGTCACCTTCTGGGATCTTTTCGGCCAGCAGGGCCACCCGGTGCGCACCACCGTGGCCGAGATGGGGCCGCTACTGATCGCGCGTCTGCTGGAACTGTCCGAGGCACAGGAGGGCATTCTGAACATCGCCTTCCGGTTGGCGGATGAGGAAGGCCTGCCGCTTCTCGACCTCAAGGACCTGCAGGCACTGTTGGTCTGGGTGGGCGAGAACCGCGAGGCACTGAGCCTGCGCTACGGCAACATCGCGGTGCAGTCGGTGGGCGCGATCCAGCGACGGCTGCTGGTACTGGAAAACCAGGGTGCTGCGGATTTCTTCGGCGAACCGGCGCTGGCGCTTGAGGATCTGATGCGGACGGGCGCGGACGGGCGCGGGCAGATCAACATCCTGGCCGCCGACACACTGATGGCCTCGCCTAGACTTTACGCGACCTTCCTGCTGTGGCTGCTGTCGGAACTTTTCGAGGAACTGCCCGAGGTGGGCGATCCCGAAAAACCCAAGCTGGTGTTCTTTTTCGACGAGGCGCATCTGCTCTTCGACGATGCGCCCAAGGCGCTGGTCGACAAGGTCGAGCAGGTGGCGCGGCTCATCCGGTCCAAGGGGGTGGGGGTCTATTTCATCACCCAGAACCCGGATGACATCCCCGAGGATATCCTGGGCCAGCTGGGCAACCGCGTACAGCACGCGTTGCGCGCCTTTACCGCCCGCGACCGCAAGGCGCTGCGGATGGCGGCAGAGACCTATCGCGAAAATCCCGATTTCGACACAGAACAGGCGATCCGCGAGGTTGGTGTCGGCGAGGCGGTGACGTCGATGCTGCAGAAAAAGGGCGTGCCGGGCATCGTGCAGCGCACGCTGATCCGTCCGCCGTCGTCGCAGCTTGGCCCGATTTCGGCGCAGGAACGGACGGCGGTGATCGCCGGATCGGACCTGCGCGGGAAATACGAGGCGGGTTTGGACCGGGTGTCCGCCTATGAGATGCTGAAGGATCGGGCCGACAAGGCCGCCGCCGAGGCCGCGGCGCAGGAGGCACGCGAGGAGGAGATGCAGGCCGCAGAGCGCGAATATTCCGCCGGGCGGCGCTATTCCGGCACGCGGGTGGGCCGGTCGACCACCAAACCTGCGCGCAAGACCTGGAGCACACGGCACCGCGACACCGACAGCTTTGGCGAGGCGATGGCCAAGGTCGTTGTGAAAGAGCTCAAGGGCACCACCGGGCGGCGGATCGTGCGGGGCATCCTGGGCGGGCTCTTCAAGGGCCGGTAAGGCGCGTGCCGCGCCTCCGGGGGCGCTGCCCCCGGACCCCCGAGGTATTTTTGAACCGAAGAAGATGGGCCGTCGACGGGTCTATCCCTTGCGCCTGACCATGCCGCGCGCCGGGTCGTAGCCCCAGAGCGCTATGATCAGGAACACCAGTGTGGCAAGCCCGGTCCAGAGCAGCGCCATGCCGTTGAACTGCAGGTAGAGCGCGAAACGCACCAGTTCGACTGCGTGGGTGAAGGGGTTCCAGGCACAGATGTCGCGCAGAAGCGGGCTCGACTCGGCCATCTTCCACAGCGGGTAAAGCGCGGAGCTGAGAAAGAACATCGGGAAGATCACGAAGTTCATCACGCCCGCGAAATTCTCGAGCTGCTTGATGAAGCTCGACAGGGCCAGCCCGAGCGCGCCCAGCATCAGGCCCGAGATCACCAGCGCCGGCAGGGCGGCGATATACCCCAGCGGGTCCATGTCAATGCCGAATAGCGCGGCGATGGCGAGGAAGGTATAGACCTGCAGGATCGAGATCGCGGTCGATCCCAGCAGCTTGCAGAACAGCAGCCAGCCGCGCGGCAAGGGGGCCGTGAGCAGAAGCCGCATGGACCCGGTTTCGCGGTCGTAAACGAGGCTCAGCGAGCTTTGCATGCCGTTGAAAAGCAGGATCATGCCGCAAAGCCCGGGCACGATATATGTCTCGTAGGTGATGTAGGTCTGGTAAGGCGGGATGATCGACAGGCCCAGGGCCGCGCGAAACCCGGCGGCAAAGACCAGCAGCCAGACCAGCGGGCGCACCAGCGCCGCGATGAAGCGTTCGCGCTGGTGGATGAAGCGCAGGCCTTCGCGCAGCATGATCGCGCGCAGCGCGGTGAGATAGGCGCTCATGGCGCGGCCCCGGTCATGTCCGCCGCCTCGGTCAGCCCGAGGAAGTATTCCCGCAGCGACCGGTCGCCGCGCAGGTCGGCACATGTCCCGGTGGCGCGGATCCGCCCTTCGTGCAGAACCACAAGCTGGTCGGCGTCATAGACCTCGTCGGTGAGATGGGTGGCCCAGAGCACCGTCAGGTCATCCTCGGCGCAAAGCTGGTGCACGTGTTCGGTGATCGCATGGCGCGACCCGGTGTCGAGGCCCACGGTCGGCTCGTCCAGCAGCAGGACCGAAGGATCGTGCAGCAGGGCGCGGGCAATCTCGGTCCGGCGGCGATGCCCGCCGTTGAGCCCGCGCGCCTTTTCCCCGGCCCGGTCGCGGATCTGAAGCCGGTCGAGCGCGGCGTCGATGCGGGTGCGTGCGGCGCGGCCCGAGAGCCCGTGCAGCGCCGCGAAATAAAGCAGGTTCTGCCGAATCGTGAGATCGAGGTCGAGCGTCTGCGACTGGAACACCACCCCCATCCGAGCCAGCGCCCGGCGGGGCGAGCGGCCCATGTCCTGCCCCGCGATTAGAATCTGCCCGTCGGCGGTGGTGAAAAGCCGCGTCAGCAGTGAAAAGAGCGTCGATTTGCCCGCGCCGTTGGGGCCCAGAAGCGCCGCGAACCGGCCCGGCGCCACGTCAAAGCTGACATCGTCCAGTGCCACCTTGGGGCCGTAGCGGTAGCTGACGTTCTGGACGGAAAGGCCTTGGTTCATGTGGGGCTTGGGTGCTTTCGTTGCAGGGGGGTAGGGGCGCCGTCCGCCGGACCTTAGCGATGGTGCCATCCGGCCTCAAGGCGGCAATGGGTCGGTGCCGGGTGCGCCCCGACGCGCGGCCGCGAAACTTTCGCAAAGCCGACCCTAGGCCATTGGTCTAATATGACCTTTGTGACAGACTGCCTAGGGTGGCGCCAATCACGGAGGGACAGATCCAATGAAAATGAGTGATTCCCGAGAAATCAAGGCCGCACCCGAGGTGGTCTGGGCCGCGATCCTCAATCCCGAGGTGCTCAAGGCCTGCGTGCCGGGCTGCACCGAAATGACCGGCAATGCCCAGGACGGGTTCGAGGCGACGGTGGTCCAGAAGGTCGGCCCGGTGAAGGCGACCTTCAAGGGCCAGGTCACGATCTCGGACATGGAAGAGCCTCACAAGCTCAAGTTGACGGGGGAAGGCAAGGGCGGGGCCGCGGGCTTTGCCAAAGGCGGTGCGGACGTGCGTATGGAACCGTCCGAGGCGGGCACCACGCTGCATTACGACGTGGAGGCCAGCGTCGGCGGCAAGCTGGCGCAGCTGGGCAGCCGGATCATCGACGGCTTTGCCAAGAAGATGGCCGACCAGTTCTTCCAGAATTTCCAGGAGGCCGTCGAAGGCCCCGCGGATCCGGAAGAGGCGCCCGAGGTCGAGGGCGACGCGGCGGCGGACGGCAAGAAGAAGGGTTGGTTCAAGCGCATGGTGTCGGGCTGACACGCCGCTTGGCCCGAGGGCCGGGACCGAGCAACATCAAGAACACCAAGGATACGACGGGAGGAATGAATGGCTAAAGTATCGATGACGGTGAACGGAAAATCCGTAAGCCACGAGGCCGAAGGGCGCACGCTTCTAGTGCAGTTCCTGCGGGAAAACCTGAACCTGACGGGCACCCATGTGGGCTGCGACACCAGCCAGTGCGGCGCCTGCGTGGTGCATGTCAACGGCGAGGCGGTCAAGGCCTGCACGATGTTCGCCGCCGAGGCCGAGGGCGCCGAGGTCACGACCATCGAGGCGGTCGAGAATGACGACGGATCGCTGTCGGTCGTGCAGCAGGCGTTTCAGGATTACCATGGTCTGCAGTGCGGGTTCTGCACCCCGGGCATGGTGATGAGCGCGACAGCACTGCTCAAGGACAACCCCAAGCCGTCCGAGCAGGAAATCCGCGATTACCTGCAGGGCAATATCTGCCGCTGCACCGGATATCACAACATCATCAAGGCGATCATGGCGGCATCCGGTCAGGATGTGTCGTCGATCGCGGCGGAATGATCTGACGCCGGGGGCGGGCTTCGGGCCCGGTCGGCACAACCAAACGTAGGGTGGGTTTCCAACCCACCATCCCAGGGAGGATACCAAACATGCCCAAGGATCATGGCATCGGGGCCAGCACCAAGCGGCGCGAAGACGTCCGCTTTCTCACCGGCAACGGCAATTACACCGACGACATCAACGTGCAGGGCCAGGCCCATGTGCATTTCCTGCGCTCCGACGTGGCGCATGGCACCATCAGCAGCATCGACACCGCCGAGGCGGCCAAGATGCCCGGCGTGGTGCGCATCTTTACCGGCGCGGATTTCGAAGGCGTGGGCGGCATTCCCTGCGGCTGGCAGGTCACTGACCGCTTCGGCGAGCCGATGAAGGAACCGGCGCACCCGGTTCTGGCGCAGGGCAAGGTGCGGCACGTGGGCGAACCCATCGCCGCCGTCGTCGCCGACACGCTGGCCCAGGCCCGCGACGCGGCCGAGGCGATCGTCGTCGACATCGAAGAACTGCCCGCCGTGGTCAACATGAAGGATGCGCTCAAGGACGGCGCGCCCAAGCTGCACGACGATCTGGCCGACAACCTGTGCTATGACTGGGGTTTCGTCGAGGATAACCGCGACGCCGTGGACGAGGCGATCAAGAACGCCGCCCACGTGACCACGCTCGAACTGGTCAACAACCGGCTGGTCGCCAACCCGATGGAGCCGCGCGTCGCCATCGGCGAATACAACCGGTCCGACGACATGTCGACGCTCTACACCACCAGCCAGAACCCGCATGTGATCCGGCTGCTGATGGGCGCTTTCGTTCTGGGCATCCCGGAACACAAGCTGCGGGTCGTGGCGCCCGATGTGGGCGGCGGCTTCGGCACCAAGATCTTCCATTACGCCGAAGAGGCGTTCTGCACCTTCGCCGCGCGGCAGGTCAAACGCCCGGTCAAGTGGACCTCGACCCGGTCCGAGGCGTTCATGTCCGACGCCCATGGCCGCGACCACGTGACCAAGATCGAACTGGCGCTGGATGCGGACAACAACTTTACCGCCATCCGCACCGACACGCTGGCCAACATGGGGGCGTATCTGTCGACCTTCGCGCCGTCGGTGCCGACCTGGCTGCACGGCACGCTGATGGCGGGCAACTACAAGACGCCGCTGATCTACGTGAACGTCAAGGCGGTCTTCACCAACACCGTGCCGGTGGATGCCTATCGTGGTGCCGGTCGGCCCGAGGCGACCTACCAGCTTGAGCGTGTCATCGACAAGGCGGCGCGCGAACTGGGCGTCGATCCGATCGCCCTGCGCAAGCAGAACTTCATCACCGAATTCCCCTATGCCACCCCGGTGGCGGTGGAATACGACACCGGTGATTACATGGCAACCATGGCCAAGCTGGAAGAGATTGCCGACGTCAAGGGCTTTGCCGCCCGGCGCGCGGAATCCGAAAAGAATGGCAAGCTGCGCGGCTTTGGCGTGAACTGCTATATCGAGGCCTGCGGCATCGCACCGTCGAACCTCGTGGGCCAGCTGGGCGCGCGCGCCGGTCTTTATGACGCGGCAACCGTGCGGGTGAACGCCACCGGCTCGATCTCGGTCATGGTGGGGGCGCACAGCCACGGGCAGGGGCATGAAACCGCCTTTCCGCAGGTGGTGGCCGAAATGCTCGGCATTCCCGAGGATCAGATCGACATCGTGCATGGCGACACCTCCAAGATCCCCTTTGGCATGGGCACCTACGGGTCCCGGTCGCTGGCGGTCTGCGGGTCGGCCATGGTGCGTGCGACCGAAAAGATCATCAACAAGGCCAAGAAGATCGCGGCCCACCTGATGGAAGCCTCCGAGGCGGATATCGAGCTCAAGGACGGGCAGTTCAGCGTCGCGGGCACCGACAAGTCGGTGGCCTGGGGCGATGTCACCCTTGCCGCCTATGTGCCGCACAACTACCCGCTCGAGGATATCGAACCGGGGCTGGAAGAGACGGCGTTCTACGACCCGGCGAACTTCACCTATCCGTCCGGCGCCTATGCCTGCGAGGTCGAGGTCGACCCCGAGACCGGCAAGGTCACCATCGAACGCTTTGCCGCGGCGGATGATTTCGGCAACATCATCAACCCGATGATCGTCAGCGGTCAGGTCCATGGCGGCATCGCCCAGGGCATCGGCCAGGCGCTTCTGGAAAACTGCGCCTATGACGAGAACGGCCAGCTGCTTAGCGCGTCCTACATGGATTACGCCATGCCGCGCGCCGACGATGTGCCGTTCTACCAGGTGGATCATTCCTGCCAGACGCCCTGCACCCACAACCCGCTGGGGGTGAAGGGCTGCGGCGAGGCCGGGGCCATCGGTTCGCCCCCGTCGGTGATCAACGCGGTGATCGACGCGCTGCAATCGGGCGGTCACAAGGTGGCGCATATCGACATGCCCGCGACCCCGTCCCGGGTCTGGGCCGCGATGCAGGGCTAAGGCGATGTTGTCCGGGGGCGCTGCCCCCGGACCCCCGAAGTATTTTTGGACAGATGAAACCCGGGCATAGCCGGTGATCGGTCCAGCAGGAGGACAAGACAATGTATGCATTCGACGTAGAACGCCCCACCACGATCAAGGAAGCGGTCGACGCCCTTGCCGCAGAAGAGGCGCAAGCGCTGGGGGGCGGGCAGACCCTGATCCCGACGCTGAAGCAGCGGCTGGCGATGCCCAGCAAGTTGGTGAGCCTGACCGGCATCGCCGAGATGAAGGGCATTTCCAAGGACGGCAACACGCTGAAGATCGGCGGCGGTACTCGCCACGTGGACGTCGCCAAGGAGGCCGAGGCGCACTATCCGGCCCTGGCGGCCCTGGCCAGCCGCATCGGCGACCCGGCGGTGCGCAACCGGGGCACCATCGGCGGCAGCATCGCCAACAACGACCCCTCGGCTTGCTATCCGGCGGCGGCGCTGGCGTCGGGTGCGACGATCCACACCAACAGCCGCGAGGTTGCGGCGGACGATTTCTTTCAGGGCATGTTCACCACCGCGCTGGAAGAGGGCGAGATCATCACCGCCGTCAGCTTTCCAGTGCCGGAAAAGGCGAAATACATGAAGTTCGAACAGCCCGCTTCGCGTTTCCCGCTGGTGGGGGTGTTTGTCGCGAAATTCGCCGATGGCGTGCGGGTCGCGGTAACGGGCGCGTCGAACGACGGCGTGTTCCGCTGGACCGAAGCCGAAGAGGCGCTGTCGTCGAACTTCTCGGCCGATGCGCTGGACGGGCTGTCGGTGTCGGGCGACGGCATGATCTCGGACCTGCACGGATCGGGCGATTACCGCGCGCATCTGGTGGTCGTCATGACCAAACGCGCCGTCGCCGGGGCGCACTGACGCCACGGCCCCATAAAAAGACAGACCCCGGTCCAGAGATGGGCCGGGGTTTCACGTGTCTGGGCGATGTGACAGGCGGGATTGGTAGGCCCGGCAGGACTTGAACCCGCAACCAAAGCGTTATGAGCGCTCTGCTCTAACCAATTGAGCTACAGGCCCGCCAATCCCTGTGCTAGGCGCGTGGGCACTGCCCGTCAAGATGCAGAACGCACGCTTGCGCGCCGCGCCTGCGCCATGGCCCGTTGCAAGGCATCGCGGGATGCACTAACCCGGCCTCGACACGCCACAAGAGGAACCAAAGCGCCATGACCGACCCCAAGAGCGGCATCACCTATGCGGATGCGGGTGTGGATATCGACGCGGGCAACGCGCTGGTGGAACGGATCAAACCGGCGGCCAAACGCACCGCGCGTCCGGGTGTGATGTCGGGGCTGGGCGGCTTTGGCGCGCTTTTCGATCTCAAGGCGGCTGGCTACGACGATCCGGTGCTGGTGGCCGCGACCGACGGTGTGGGCACCAAGCTGCGCATCGCCATCGACACCGGTCACGTGTCGGGCGTGGGCGTCGATCTGGTGGCGATGTGCGTCAACGACCTTGTGTGTCAGGGGGCGGAGCCGCTGTTTTTCCTCGATTACTTCGCCACCGGAAAGCTCGATACCGACACCGCCGCCCAGGTCATCGAAGGCATTGCCGATGGCTGCGCGCAGTCGGGCTGTGCACTCATTGGCGGGGAAACGGCGGAAATGCCGGGCATGTACGAGGCGGGCGATTTCGACCTCGCAGGCTTTGCCGTCGGCGCGATGGAGCGGGGCGCGGCCTTGCCCGATGGCGTCGTGGCGGGCGACGTGCTGCTTGGGCTGGCCTCGAACGGTGTGCATTCCAACGGCTACAGCCTCGTGCGCAAGCTGGTCGAGGTGTCGGGCCTGGGATGGGACGCCGACTGCCCCTGGGACGACGGCACACTCGGTGCCGCCCTGCTGACGCCGACGCGGCTTTACGTCAAACAGGCGCTGGAGGCGGTCCGCGCGGGCGGCGTGCATGCGTTGGCGCATATCACCGGCGGCGGGCTGACCGAGAACCTGCCCCGCGTCCTGCCCGACGGGCTTGGGGCAGAGATCTTCCTCGACAGTTGGACCCTGCCGCCGGCATTCGAATGGCTCATGGACACCGGCGAAATGGCCGAGGCGGAGATGCTCAAGACCTTCAACTGCGGCATCGGCATGATCCTGAGCGTGTCGGCCGACCGGGCGGGCCACCTGGTCGAGCTGCTGGCCGAGGCGGGCGAAGAGGTGTTTGCCCTGGGCCACGTGGTCGAGGGCACAGGCGTGCGCTACGCGGGCGCGCTTCGGTGAGCAGACGGGTTGCGATCCTGCTGTCGGGGGGCGGGTCCAACATGGTCGCGCTGGCGCGCAGCATGACGGGCGATCACCCCGCGCGGCCGGTGCTGGTGATGGCCAATTCCGAAACCGCCGGTGGTCTGGAAAAGGCGCGGGACATGGGCATCGACACCGCCTGGGTCGATCACCGGCCTTTCAAGGGCGACCGGCCCGCGTTCGAGGACGCGCTGCACGCGCGGCTGGTGCAGGCAGACCCCGACATCGTGTGTCTGGCCGGGTTCATGCGGGTGCTGACGGAAGGGTTCGTGCGCCGCTGGCAGGGTCGAATGCTCAACATCCACCCGTCACTTTTGCCGAAATACCGGGGTCTTCACACCCATGCCCGCGCGATCGAGGCAGGAGAGAGCGAACACGGCTGCACCGTGCACGAGGTCACCGCCGAACTGGACGAAGGCCCGATCCTGGGCCAGGCGCGCGTGCCGGTTCAGCCCGCCGACACGCCCGACAGGCTCGCCGCGCGTGTCCTTGAGATGGAGCATCGGCTTTACCCGGCGGTTTTGCGCCGGTTTGCCGCCGGTGACCGCCGCCCGGTGATGCTGCCCTAGGCAGGCCCGGACGGCGGTTTGGATTAGCGTGCGGTCGTTGCGGCATTGCCGTGCCAGTCCAGCGCGACGTCGGGCTGCGCGGGGGCCATCAGGGCGGTGCCGCCCATCAGCACCAGCAGCAGAACTGCGGTCAGCAGCGCGGGAAGCAGCGACAGGTCGCGGGCAGAGTGCGCGGCGGGAAAATGGTCGAGGGTGGTCATCTGGATATCTCCGATAGAGGGTGTGTGTTGACCCATGATCTATGACGCCCGTCCACATAATGGAAATGAATGTTTGATCGGTGATTCATCACGCTCTCTGATGTCACTTGTGGCGGCACCGACCCCGCGGGGCTTTGCTTTGCGCCAGGAATGGGGTTAGGTGGCAGTCACAGTTGGATTATTCGGGACCAGACACCGCATGCGCACGATCACCACCACGCAAGAGCTTGCCGATTATTGCCAGGAGGCAGCGGGGCAGCCTTACGTGACCGTCGACACGGAATTCCTGCGCGAACGGACCTATTATTCCAAGCTGTGTCTTGTGCAGCTGGCGATGCCGGGCACCACCGACGACAACGCGGTGCTGGTCGATCCGCTGGCCGACGGGCTGTCGCTCGATCCGTTGATGACGCTTTTTCGGGATGAAAGCGTGGTCAAGGTGTTTCACGCCGCGCGGCAGGATCTCGAGATCTTCTATATCGATCACGGCGTGATCCCGCAGCCGATGTTCGACACCCAGGTGGCAGCGATGGTCTGCGGCTTTGGCGAACAGGTCGGGTACGAGACGCTGGTCAAGCGCATCGCGCGCGCCGGTCTTGATAAATCCTCGCGCTTCACCGACTGGTCGCGGCGCCCGCTGTCCGAGGCGCAAAAGACCTATGCGCTGGCGGATGTCACGCATCTGCGCCAGATCTACGAATTCCTGGCGGCCAAGCTTGACGAGACCGGCCGCCACCGCTGGGTCGAAGAGGAAATCGCCCTGCTGACCGCGCCGGAAACCTACGTGACCCGGCCCGAAGATGCCTGGAAGCGGATCAAGACCCGATCCTCCAGCCCGCGCTTTCTGGCCATCGTGCGCGAACTGGCACGCTTTCGCGAAACCTATGCGCAGGAGCGCAACATCCCGCGCAACCGTGTGATGAAGGACGACGCGCTGGTCGAACTGGCCTCGACCAAGCCGCAAACGACCGAGGACCTGGGCCGGTCCCGCCTGCTGCTGCGCGAGGCGCGGCGCGGGGACATCGCAGACGGAATTCTGGCGGCGGTGAAGGCCGGGCTGGATTGTCCGAAGGACGACCTGCCGCAACCGGACCTCAGCCGTGACAAGCTGCAGGTGAACCCGGCACTGGCCGATCTGTTGCGGGTGCTGCTCAAGGCCAAGACCGAAAGTGCCGGCGTCGCGTCAAAGCTGATTGCGCCGGCCGCCGATCTTGATGCCATCGCCGCCGGTCTGCGCGACGTGGCGGCACTGCGCGGCTGGCGCAAAGAGGTGTTCGGCGACGATGCGTTGAAGCTGTGCGACGGGCGCATTGCTCTGGCGGCCAAAGGCAAATCTGTGCGGGTGATCGAGCTTTAGCGCGTTTCGCTTTTAACCGTAGTCATGATTCATCACTTAACGCGTTGAAATCTTTGATTTCAGGCAGTGTTAAGTGACACAGAGACAGGGCAAAATGCTCTAGCGGCGCGACACCAGGGCGTTGGTCCGGCCCGCGACGCGGATTTCGCGGATGCCCGCAAGATCCTGATCCGACAGCCACACCGCCACGGTGACCATGCGCGCCAGTTCACCGGTGCTGCGGGGCCCGGGCTGCTGCTTGGCCCGCAGCGTATAGCTAAGCGTGCCGCCGGTGCTCGCCGCCTCGTCCGGGATCAGCCGCACGTCGAAGGGGCCCACCCGGTCCGCCACGCCCGTGGCGCGGATGATGGCGCCGCCGATGCGCCGTTCGATCAGCAGTTCCGACACTTCGGCGATCGGCGGCGCGGCATAGACTTCGTCTTCCTGCCCGATGCCGATCAGGCCGCGCAGGCCACGGCCGCCACTGGCCGGGATCAGCGGGTTGCGGGCTGCCGCGCTGGTGGTGGTTTGCACGGGTTCCGAAGTCGAGCGTCCGAACCAGTTGAACGGGTTGAGGCGCGACTCGCGCACGGTGCCGCAGCTGGTCAGCACCAGCGCCGAGATCACCAGGACCGAGAGAGGTTTGAACATGGGTTACGCTGCCCTTTGCCTGCCTTATCCGGGGTTAGCGCATTGCGGCGCGGTTGAAAAGCGTGAAGGCGGGACTGGACCTTTTTCAGACCCGCGCATAGGTCAGGGGCAGGTGACGAGAAAGGGATCGACATGGCGCAGGCAGCCTTTGAAGAGGTGGTCGAGGATTTCGAGTTCCTGGACGACTGGGAAGATCGGTACCGGCTGGTGATCGAAATGGGCAAGGCGATGGAGCCGCTGCCCGAGGCGCTGCGCGTGCCTGCGACCAAGGTCGACGGCTGCGCCAGCCAGGTCTGGCTGCACCCGTCGATTTCCGAAGGCACCTACCACTTTCAGGGCGACAGCGACGCGATGATCGTGCGCGGGCTCATCGCGCTGCTGCACCGGCTTTACGACGGCCTGCCGGTGGCCGAGGTGGGGGCCGTCGATGCGGGTGCCGAGCTGGGGCGGTTGGGCCTACACGACCACCTGTCGGCGCAACGGTCAAATGGGTTGCGAGCGATGATCGAGCGCATCCGCGCGCAGGCCGCGGCGGCGTGATGTCGGCCAGAGTGCTTTTGACCGAACCGGCGGGTCCGGCGGAAAGCCTGGCGTTCTTTTGATTGGGGGGCTCTGCCCCCGCCGCAGCCGGTGGCTGCGACTCCCCCGAGGGTTATTCAAAACCGGAGAATGCGGGAGGGCGCGCCCGGCCGGTCCACCTCCACCTCCTGCCACCGGGGACAGGAGGCTTCTCCGGTTGCGGTCATCGACGCCTCCGCCTGTACCGCAGGCTCAGACTGGCGCGGAATGGTTAAGAAACCCTTGCTTCTCTGGTTCAATATAACCCTTCGGGGGGAGGCACGGATGTGCCGGGGGGCAGACAGCCCCCCTCCGGCCTTTCAGCTGTTGCCGTTTCCGGTGAAGCGCGCGGCATCCGCCGCTGCCCGACGGATCGCGTTGGATTTGTGCACGGTTTCTTGGAACTCGGCCTCGGGGTCGCTGTCGTAGACCACGCCGCCGCCCGCCTGGATATAGAGCTTGCGGTCCTTCACGATGGCGGTGCGCAGGGCGATGCACATGTCCATGTCGCCGCCCGCGCTGAAATAGCCGACGCCGCCGCCGTAGATGCCGCGCTTTTCCGGTTCGAGTTCGTCGATGATCTCCATCGCGCGGACCTTGGGCGCGCCCGAGACGGTGCCCGCGGGCAGGCCCGCCAGCAGCGCCGACAGCGCGTCCTGATCCTCGGCCAGTTCGCCCACCACGTTCGAGACGATGTGCATCACGTGGCTGTAGCGTTCGATGATGAACTGCTCGGTCGGGTGCACGGTGCCGATCTTCGACACCTTGCCGGTGTCGTTGCGCCCCAGGTCGAGCAGCATGAGGTGTTCGGCCAGTTCCTTCTTGTCCGCCAGCAGGTCGGCCTCGTTCGCGTCATCCTCGGCTGGGGTGGCGCCGCGCGGGCGGGTGCCGGCGACCGGGCGGATGGTCACTTCGCGGCCGAAGACCCGTACGAGGATTTCCGGGCTGGCGCCGACCACCTGGAAGCCGCCGAAGTTGAAATAGAACATGAAGGGCGACGGGTTGGTGCGCCGCAGCGACCGGTAGAGCGCGAAGGGCGGATGCGGAAAGTCCTGCGTCCAGCGCTGCGACGGCACGACCTGGAAGATGTCGCCCTTGGCGATATAGTCGCGCGCCTTGTCCACCGCCGCCTTGAACCCGGCGTGGGTGAAGTTCGAGGTGGGCGCGGCTGGTTCCTGCGCCTCGCCCATTTCGCGGCTGGCCTGAGGCAGGGGGCGTTCGAGATCGCGCACCGCGTCCATCACCCGTTCGGCGGCCTGGGCATAGGCCGCCCGGGCCGACAGGCCCGCGGAATGCCAGGCGGGCGACACCACCGTGACCTCGCCTTTGACCCCGTCCAGCACCGCCACCACCGAGGGGCGCAGCATCATCGCGTCAGGCAGGCCCAGCGGGTCGGGGTTCACATCCGGCAGGTGTTCGACCAGCCGGATCATGTCGTAGCCAAGGTAGCCGAAAAGACCCGCCGCCGCCTGCGGCAGGTCGGCGGGCAGGGTGACGCGCGATTCGGCGATCAGGCTGCGCAGCGCGGTCAGCGGATCGCCGACCATGTCTTCAAAGCTGTCGGGATCGAACCGCGCCTGGCGGTTGAGGCGGCTGGTGGTGCCGTGGCACTGCCAGACCAGATCGGGCTTCATGCCGATGATCGAGTAGCGGCCCCGCACTTCGCCCCCGGTGACCGATTCCAGCACGAAGGCATCCTTGGCCGTTCCCGTCAGCTTGAGCATCAGCGACACCGGCGTGTCGAGATCGGCGGCGAGCCGGGAATAGACGACCTGGTTTTCGCCCGCCTCGTAGGCGCGTGCGAAATCCTCGAAGGAAGGGGTTAGCGCCATCGGCCTTACTGCAGCTGCGTGTGCACGGCGTTGCGTGCGGATTGGTCGATGTTGACGCCGACGCGGCTCTGAATATCCGTCGCCAGGGCCTGGAACAGGTCCTGCGCCACGTCGTTCGCCGCCTGGTCGCGCAGCAGGTCACGCAGCTGCGCATTGCCTTCGGCGTCGGGGTCGGCGGTCAGGATCGCATCCAGTTGGACAAGCACAACGGAACCGATCAGCGGCACCACCTTCGCGTCGCCCTCGTCCATGTCGAAGACCGCAGGCAGCAGGCCCGGGGGCAGGTCCTGGACGTTGGCGGTGCGCGTCAGGTCGGTGTCGGTGCGCGGATCAAGCTCGAGCGCGGCAAATGTCTGGCCTTCGCGCAACCGGTTGGCCAGCTCCTCAGCCTGGGCGGCCAAAGCGTCGGTGGTCTGCTGGCGTTCCCAGCCGGTGCGCACACGGTCGCGCACCTCGTCCAGCGGGTAGGGGGCGGGGGGCAGAATCTCGTCGATGCGCAGGGCAAAGACGCCGCCGTCGCCCAGCTCCTCGATCTGCGGGAAATCCTCGGTCGTGGCGCTGCGGACCTCGTCGCGGAAGGCGTCGTAGCCCGCGATGCCGTCCTGTGTCCCGGCGGTCCAGTCGATTTGCCCCAGCTCCAGGTCGGTTTCCTGCGCCAGATCCTCGAGCGTGGCGCCGCCCGCCATCAGGTTTTCGTAGCTTTCGGCCTGGGTTTCGATCACGCGGCGGGCGCGGTCCAGCGCCAGTTCGTCGCGCAGTGCCGACTCGGCCTCTTCGAACGGGGTGGATTGCGCGGGCAGCACGCCGTTCACGCGGAAAAGCGCAGGCCCCAGCGGGCTTTCCAGCGGGCCCACGACCTCTCCGGTTTCGGCGGCAAAAACCGCGTCGCCCGCCGCCCCCAAGGCAGGTTGCGTCATGTCGCCCATGTCGACATCGGCGAGGCTGAGACCGCGCAGCGCGACCAGCGTCTCAAACGTCGCCTCCTCGGCGGCGATCTGCTCCTGCGCGGCCTGCGCCGCGGCATCATCGGCAAAGACCAGACGTTCGACCAGCCGCCGTTCGGGCAGGTTGAATTCGCCCGACCGGTCCTCATACGCCTGTTGCAGGGCCTCGGGGTCCACCTCGACCGAGTCGAGGATCATCTCGGGCGTGATCCAGGCATAGGTGACCTTGCGGGTTTCAGGGCGGGTGTAGCTGTCAATGTTGGCGTCGTAATAGGCCTGAAGATCGGCGTCGGAGGGGCTGGGTATGCCGGTGTCGAGGCCCGTGTTCTCGATCAGCGCCCAGGTGAAGGTCCGGCGTTCCCCGGCGTAGTCGAGCAGCGTGTTCACATAGGTGTCGGGCATGCCGTTGCCGGCCAGCACGGCGCCCTGCAGCAGGGTGCGGGCGGATTCGGAGCGCAGGTCATCCTCGAACTCGGCCTCGGACAGCCCGGCGTTCTGCAGGGCAAAGCGGTAGGCCTCGCGATCGAAATTGCCGTCCGGCCCCTGAAAGGCCGAAATCTGGCCAAGCTCGCGCGCCACTGTCTGGTCTCCGACGGAGAGGCCCAGGTTCTCGGCCTCCACATCCAGGGCGTGGGCGGTGACAAGCTGCGCCAGGGCGCGCTGGTCCAGACCCGACTGCAGGGCCTGGGCAACGGTCACCGGTTCCCCGGTCTGGGCCTGCTGGGCGCGGATTTCGTTCTGCAGGGTGCGGGCATATTGTTCGATCGGGATGGGCTTGCCGCCGACATCGCCGATGGTGCGCACCGTGCCCGACAGGTTCGTGGCGCCAAAGCCCGCGAGCCCGATGATCAGCAGGCCGACGATGATCATGCCGAAGGTTTTGGAAAGACTGCCCGATCTGCGTGCCATGCCCGAATGGTTCCCTGCCGTGATGCCTGTTCAGGTGTCGTGTCTACGCGCCCGCCGCAGGCGTCGCAAGGGGCCAGTCAAGTGCGGCCAGACGGTCAAAGAGCGTGGCGATCCCGGCGCGGTCGATATTGGCAAAGGCAATGCGGAACTGGCGCTGGCCCGCGGGGTCGGTCGCGGGCATAAACATGGTGCCGGGCAGGGCGAGAATGCCCGCCTCCCGCACCAGTTTCGGGGCCAGCGTGGCAGAACTTTCCGCAAACGGATGCTGCAGGTAGGCGAAATAGGCGCCGTTGCCCATGAGCCGCCAGCCCCTGGTTGCCAGGGTCGGCATGTGATCCTCGATCGCGGCGCGGCGGTCGAGGATTTCGTCCCGTTCGCCTGCGAGCCACTGGCCCATGTTCCGCAGCCCCCAAAGTGCTGCGCGCTGGCCCAGCTGCGGCGGGCAGATCGCGACGGTGTCGAGGAATTTTTCGACCTCGGCCAGTAGGGGGGCATCGGCGATCACCGCGCCGACACGGTGGCCGGTCAGCCGGTAGGCCTTGGAAAAGCTGTAAAGCGGCACCAGCGTTTGCGCCCAGTCGGGTGTTTGCAGCAGGTCATGGGTGGGCGCGGGGCGGCTGTCGAAGTCGCGGTAGGTTTCATCGAGGATCAGCCGGATCCCGGTCTCTTGCGCCAGAGCGAGGAAGGCGCGCAGGGTGGCGGCGGGATATTCGACGCCGCCGGGGTTGTTGGGGCTGACCAGAGCGATGGCGCGGGTGCGCGGAGTGATCAGGGTGCGGGCGGCGTCGGCATCGGGGATCAGGTCCGCGCCCGTGGGCAGCGCCACGGCGCTGACACCCCCCATGTCGAGCCACATTTTGTGATTGAAGTACCAAGGGGTTGGAAGGATGACGTCATCCCCTTCGGTACAGAGCGCGGTGATCACCGCGGCAAAGGCCTGATTGCAGCCCGAGGTGATGGCGACCTGATCGGCGCTCACCGGCGCGCCGTAATGCGCCGACCATGCGCTGGCCAGCGCGTCGCGCAGGGCGGGCAGGCCCAGGACGGGGCCGTAAAGATGCGTGGCGGGATCGTTCAGCGCGTCGGCCATCGCTGCGCGGAGCGGCGCTGGGGGCGGTTCCACCGGCGCGGCCTGGCTGACGTTGATCAGCGGCCGGTCGGGCGGAAAGGTGACGCCGTCAAGCCAGCGGCGGGCCTCCATCACCGGGGGCGGGAAGGTGCTGGCGGTGCGTGTTGTCATGAGTCTGGTCTTTCGTTCGGGGCGGATCGAGGGGCCGGCCCCTCGAGCACCCCGGAGTATTTTGCCAAGAAGAAGCAGGCGGTGTGGCGCAGGCTATCAGCGCCTGCGCGCGGGGGAAAGCTGTCAGGCTTGCAGCGCGTCGAATTCGGCGCGCGCGGCGCGGATGCTGGCGTGGTGGTGATCCGCCCAATGCATCAGCGCTCCGACGGGGGCCAGCGCCGATTGGCCCAGCGCAGTCAGGGTGTATTCGACCGACGGCGGTTTCGTCGGGAAAACCGTGCGTGTCACCAGCCCGTCGCGTTCAAGCTGACGCAGGGTCTGGGTCAGCATGCGTTTGGAGATGTCGCCGACAGAGCGTTGCAGCGCCGAAAATCGGCGCGGGCCGGGCACGAGGGCGACGAGGATCAGCAGGGTCCATTTCTGCCCGATCCGGTCGAGCACATCGCGGATCGGACAGTCGGCGCTGTCTTCTGGTGTACCGGTATAGGCGGCGATGCGGTGGACGACGTCGGCCACGTCGGCAGGCATCGCATCTGCGCCGTGGTTACCCGGATGTGCCCAAGACATGAATTGGTGCCTCCTTACGCCGGTGAGATGGTCGGTCTAGATAAGAGACCATACTCCGATTCAAGACGGAGTTGAACGGAAACCGACTGAACAGGAGACGATGATGAGCGATGCAGTGAAATACATGGTGACCGGGGCCTCGGGGCAGCTGGGGGCGCTGGTGATCGACGGCCTGCTGGCCCGGGTGCCCGCAGGCGAGATCGGCGCGCTTGTGCGCCGGGCGGAGGCGGCGGCGGCACTGGAAGCGAAGGGCGTGATGGTGCGGGTGGCCGATTACGGTGACAGGGCGGCGCTGGAGGCCGCGTTCGCGGGCGTGGCGCGGCTGTTGCTGGTGTCCTCCAACGAGATCGGCCAGCGCGCGGTGCAGCATGCCAACGCGATCGCGGCGGCCGAGGCGGCGGGCGTGGGTTTTGTCGCCTATACCTCGATCCTGAAGGCCGACACCTCGCCGCTGACGGTGCTGCCGGGCGAACATCTGGACACCGAAACGGCGCTGGCGGCGTCGGGGCTGGACTATGCGGTGCTGCGCAACGGCTGGTACACGGAGAATTACGCGGCCTCGATTCCAGCGGCGCTGGCGCAGGGGGCGCTGATCGGCGCGGCGGGCGCAGGGCGGATTTCAAGCGCGGCGCGCCGGGATTATGCGGATGCGGCGGTGGCGGTTCTGACCGGCGATCTGCCCGCGCGCGGGACGGTGTATGAGCTGGCCGGGGACACGAGCTATACCCTGTCGGAGTTTGCCGAGGCGTTGGCAGAGGTGTCGGGGCAGCCGGTGGCCTACCGCGACCTGGGCGAGGCCGGGTTCGAGCAGGCGTTGATCGGGGCGGGACTGCCCGGGCCGGTGGCGCGGATGCTGGCGGACAGCGATGCCGGGGCGGCGCAGGGCGGATTGTTCAGCGAGGACCGGACGCTGTCGCGGCTGATCGGGCGGGCGAGCACGCCCCCGCAAGACGTGATCCGCGCGGCGCTGTGATCCGGCGGGCGGGCCGCTGCGGATGCGGTGGTGGCCCGCCCAGCGACGGTGGCGCGACGAAAACCGGCGTACCAGAGCGGCGGGGGAGGTCACGGTCAGGTCGATGACGCAGAGCGCCGGACCGCAAGTTATTCGTCGCCGCGATACGGCTTGACGTATTGCAGCGCCATGTCCCACGGAAAGAAAATCCAGGTGTCCTGGCTTACCTCGGTGATGAAGGTATCGACCATCGGCCGGCCCTTGGGCTTGGCATAGACCGTCGCCACATGTGCGTTCGGCATGTGCTTGCGCACCACTTCCAGCGTACGGCCGGTATCCACCAGGTCGTCGACGATCAGCACGCCGGTGCCGTCGCCCACCACATCCATATCCGGCGATTTGATCACCTTGGGTTCAGACTGTGTCTGGTGGTTGTAGGATTTGACCGAAATCGTATCCACCGTGCGGATATCCAGCTCGCGCGCCACGATCATCGCCGGGGCCATGCCGCCGCGGGTGATCGCCACGACCGCCTTCCACGCGCCGCCGTCGGGCCCGTGGCCCTGCAGCCGCCAGGCCAGCGCGCGCGCATCGCGGTGCAGCTGGTCCCAGCTGACGTGGAAGCCTTTTTCGTGGGGCAGAAGATCGGACATGAGGCAGGCTCCTTGCTTTGGCGGGGCGTCGGCGGCGGGCGCGGTCAGCTCTTGGTGATGTCGGGGGCGTCCACCGCCTTCATGCCGACGACGTGGTAGCCCGCGTCGACGTGGTGGGTTTCGCCGGTCACGCCGCTGCCCAGATCCGACAGCAGGTAAAGCGCCGATTTGCCGACGTCGTCGATGGTCACGTTGCGGCGCAGCGGCGAGTTGTATTCGTTCCACTTCATGATGTAGCGGAAATCGCCGATGCCGGAGGCGGCGAGCGTCTTGATCGGGCCGGCGGAGATGGCGTTGACGCGGATGTTGTCCTTGCCCAGATCCTCGGCCAAGTAGCGCACCGACGCCTCGAGCGCGGCCTTGGCCACGCCCATCACGTTGTAATGCGGCATGATCCTTTCGGCGCCGTAGTAGGTCAACGTCAGGGACGATCCGCCGTTCGTCATCATCTTTTCGGCGCGCTGCATGATCGCGGTGAAGCTGTAGACCGAGATGTCCATGGTCATGGTGAAATTGGTGCGGCTGGTGTCGACGTAACGGCCGCGCAGCTCGCTCTTGTCGGAAAAGCCGATGGCGTGCACGACGAAATCCAGGCTGTCCCAGCGTTCACGCAGCCCGTCGAACAGCGCGTCCATCGACGCCTCGTCACCTACGTCGCAGGGCAGCACGATGTCCGATCCCAAGGAGGCGGCCAGCGGCGCGACCCGCTTTTTCAGCGCCTCGCCCTGATAGGAAAACGCAAGCTCGGCCCCGGCATCGCCCAGCGCCTTGGCAATGCCCCAGGCGATGGACTTGTCGTTGGCAAGGCCCATGATCAGACCGCGCTTGCCCGCCATCAGTGAATTTGACATCTTCGAACTCCAGCCGACATAGATTGCTTGTCCTTTAGGCGATCGGTCTGGCCCCATCAAGGGCAGAGCGGCCCGCAAGCCGGGGCAGGGGCGCAAAACCGGGTAGGGAAAGGAACGGCGGATGAGCGACCGCACAGGCATCTTTGCAGGCGACGATCCCTTCGACATCGCACGGCGCTGGCTAAGCGAGGCGGAAGCGTCCGAGCCCAACGACCCCAACGCCATCGCCATCGCGTCGGTCGATGCAGACGGCCTGCCCAACGTGCGCATGGTGCTGCTGAAGGAGATCGAACCGGCGGCCTTTGTCTTTTACACCAATTACGACAGCGCCAAGGGGCAGGAATTGCAGGCCTCGGGCAAGGCGGCCTTTGTGATGCACTGGAAAAGCCTGCGGCGGCAGGTACGGGTGCGCGGGCTTGTCAGCCGCGAGGACGGGCCACAGGCGGATGCCTATTACCGGTCGCGGTCGCTCAAGAGCCGACTGGGCGCATGGGCGTCGGACCAGTCGCGCCCGCTAGACAGCCGCGCGACGCTGATGGCCAAGGTGGCGCGGGTCACGGTGCAGCAGGGCCCCGATCCGGAGCGTCCGCCATTCTGGGGCGGCTTTCGGATCACCCCGCTGGAGATCGAATTCTGGGCCGACGGTCAGTTCCGGCTGCACGACCGGTTCGTCTGGCGGCGGCAAAAGACCGCCGATGATTGGTCCGTGACACGCCTGAATCCCTGACATTCACGTGACGTGAACTGCGGTGATACCAAAAATAACAGGGCAATTATGCTTGCATTGCCCCGCCGGGATGTCGCAAGACAAGTGTGGGGATAAAATTAGTGGAAACACTGTTGGCACATGATGACACAGAGGCGCAGCGCGTTCTGGGCAAGGTGAAGTGGTTCGATCCGGTCAAGGGCTTCGGTTTCGTGATCGCTGACGAAGGCGGACCGGATATCCTGCTGCATGCAAACGTTTTGCGAAACTTCGGGCAAAGCTCCGTTGCCGATCAGGCGCGGATCGAAGTGGTCGTTCAGCGCACCGAACGCGGCGTGCAGGCGACCGAGGTGGTGAGAATCGAGCCGCCAGAGGGCACCAGCCAATTGCCGCTGGCAGATTTCGAGGAGATCGATCCCGAGATCATCCAGAATGCGGCCCTTGAACCTGCGCGGGTCAAGTGGTTCGATAAGGCAAAGGGGTTCGGTTTTGCCAACGTGTTCGGCAGCAATGACGATGTGTTCGTGCACGTCGAGGTGCTGCGCCGGTCGGGGCTGTCGGATCTGCAACCGGGCGAGGCGCTGGCCATTCGGGTGATCGAGGGCAAGCGCGGGCGCATGGCCACCGAGGTGAATGCATGGGAAACCGCCGTCCATTTGGACAACTGACCGCGCTCCTGACCGTATGGATGCTGTTTCTGGGCACCGCTGTCGCGGCCCAGCAGGCCTGCCGCGTGGATACGATCTACCTGCGTGGCGATTTCGGCACCGCCCGGTTCTCCGTGGACGTGGCCGATGACGCCGCTGAGCGCGGACAGGGCCTGATGTTCGTGGAAAAGATGGCGCGGGCGCAGGGCATGCTTTTCGTCTACGAGAGTCCGCAGTCGGTGGCTTTCTGGATGAAGAACACGCTGATCCCGCTCGACATGATCTTTGCCGATGCGCGCGGCGTGGTGCAGCGGGTGCATGCCAATGCGGTGCCCGGCGATCTGACGGCGATCCCCGGCGGTGACGGCATTCAGTACGTGCTCGAGATCAATGGCGGGCTGGCAAGCCAGCTTGGCATTGAGGCGGGGGCGGAAATGCGGCATCCGTCGATCCCCGCCGACAATTCCGCATGGCCCTGCGATCCTGCGTGAGTTTTGTCTTTTCAAAGCGCGGGCAGGCGGCTACATGCAGCCACAGTTCGGGGCGTAGCGCAGCCTGGTAGCGCGACGGTTTTGGGTACCGTAGGTCGTAGGTTCGAATCCTGCCGCCCCGACCACTGACAGACCCTTTCCCCGACAACTCCTATTCGAAAAAGCCGCGCGGTTTCTGAGCCGGGCAGAGCCGGTCAGAGAATCGCTGCGCCCCGGTGCGAGTCGCGATCACCGTCCCTGCAGCCACGAGATGTGGTGTTCCGCTGGGTCAGCGCACCATTCATGTTGTGTTTTTTCGACACCACCAAGACGACAGCCCCGGCGCGGAGATGGATCCGGGCAGCTTCGCGCAGTTCATCAACACCTGTGCATAAGTCGTCCCGATGTTTTGGTTTCTAGGGGTTTTTCAGGCCTGTCCCGCGCAGCGGCCATGTGGATGAATCGCATGCGCCGCTCAGGGCTCTGCCGCCTGGATCAAGGTCAATCGAAAAGATTGCGATTTTATCTTAAAAATTCGTTGACCGACGCCCCGAAAATACGTCAGGTTGTGCGGGCTGGTCAGCTACGCACAAGATGTAGTGTCGACGGGCATGGGACGGACACCACAACCTGCAATAGGGAAAACATGTCGGCGGTCGCTTCGGCGGGCCCCCGGGTGGGTGTGTGCGTCTGAAAATATGGGCGCGGAGGCCGGACAACGGCCCGCTGGGTAACACTGCTGTAGAGAATGGGGCGGCGACAATGAAAATTGAAAGAAACTTCACCAAGGCGGGGCGCGATGCCTACGCGGATATTGATTTCGTGACCACCGTGTCGGAAATCCGCAATCCCGATGGCACCATTGTCTTCAAGCTCGACAATGTCGAAGTGCCCGCCCAGTGGAGCCAGGTCGCCAGCGACGTCATCGCACAGAAATACTTCCGCAAGGCCGGCGTGCCCGTGGAAACCAAGCGCGTCGCGGAGGAAGGCGTGCCCGAATTCCTGTGGCGGTCGGTTCCGGCCTCCAAGGACACCGAAATGACCGGCGAGACCTCGTCAAAGCAGGTCTTTGACCGTCTGGCCGGTGCCTGGGCCTACTGGGGCTGGAAGGGTGGCTATTTCACCACCGAAGAGGACGCCCGCGCCTATTACGATGAAATGCGCCACATGCTCGCCACCCAGCGCGCCGCCCCCAACAGCCCGCAGTGGTTCAACACCGGCCTGCACTGGGCCTACGGCATCGACGGCCCGAGCCAGGGCCACTACTACGTCGACTACAAGACCGGCAAGCTGACCAAGTCCAAATCCGCCTACGAACACCCCCAGCCGCATGCCTGCTTTATCCAGTCGGTCGCTGACGACCTGGTGGGCGATGGCGGCATCATGGATCTCTGGGTGCGCGAGGCGCGGCTGTTCAAATACGGCTCCGGCACCGGCACAAACTTCTCGTCCCTGCGTGCCGCGAACGAGCCGCTGTCGGGCGGCGGCAAGTCGTCGGGCCTGATGGGCTTTCTCAAGATCGGTGACCGCGCTGCGGGTGCGATCAAGTCCGGCGGCACCACCCGCCGCGCCGCCAAGATGGTGATCTGCGACGCCGACCACCCCGATATCGAGGAATTCATCAACTGGAAGGTTAAGGAAGAGCAGAAGGTCGCCAGCATTGTCGCGGGCTCCAAGATGCACGAGCAGAAGCTCAATCTGATCTTCGCCGCGATCCGGTCGTGGGACGGCGCCGTAGAGGATGCCTATGACCCCAAGGCCAACGAGAGCCTCAAGCAGGCGATCCGCGAAGCCAAAAAGGTCCAGATTCCCGAAACATACGTCAAGCGCGTGCTGGATTACGCCAAGCAGGGCTATGGCTCGATCGAATTCCCGACCTATGACACCGACTGGGATTCCGAGGCCTACGCATCCGTTTCCGGCCAGAACTCCAACAACTCCATCCGGGTCACCGACGCCTTCCTCAAGGCCGTCAAGGACGATGCCGACTGGGAACTGATCCGCCGCACCGACGGCAAGGTTGCCAAGGTCATCAAGGCGCGCAGCCTGTGGGAAGACGTGGGCCACGCGGCCTGGGCCTGTGCCGATCCGGGCATCCAGTTCCACGACACCGTGAACGACTGGCACACCTGCCCCGAAGACGGCGCGATCCGCGGCTCGAACCCGTGTTCGGAGTACATGTTCCTTGACGATACCGCCTGTAACCTCGCGTCGATGAACCTGCTGACCTTCCTCAAGGACGGCAAGTTCCAGTCCGAGGATTACATGCACGCCACGCGCCTCTGGACGCTGACGCTGGAAATCTCGGTCACCATGGCGCAGTTCCCGTCCAAGGAAATCGCGCAGCTGAGCTATGACTTCCGCACGCTGGGTCTGGGCTATGCCAACATCGGCGGCCTGCTGATGAACATGGGCTTTTCCTACGACAGCGACGAAGGCCGCGCGCTCTGTGGTGCGCTGACCGCGATCATGACCGGCGTGGCCTATGCCACCAGCGCCGAGATTTCCGGCGAACTGGGCGCTTTCGACGGCTATGCCCGGAACAAGGCGCACATGCTGCGTGTCATCCGCAACCACCGCAACGCCGCTTACGGGGCGACCACGGGCTATGACAAGCTGGCCACCAAGCCGGTGCCGCTGGACCACGCCCATTGCCCCGACGCGACGCTGGTGGAACTGGCGATGTCGTCCTGGGACGAGGCGCTGCGCCTGGGCGAACTGCACGGATACCGCAACGCGCAGACGTCCGTGATCGCGCCCACCGGCACCATCGGTTTGGTGATGGATTGTGACACCACCGGGATCGAGCCCGACTTTGCCCTGGTGAAGTTCAAGAAGCTCGCCGGCGGCGGGTATTTCAAGATCATCAACCGCTCGGTGCCGGCGGCGCTGGAAAAGCTCGGCTACTCCTCAAGCCAGATCGAAGAGATCGTCAGCTACGCGGTCGGTCACGGCTCCATCGGCAACGCGCCGGGGATCAACCACACCTCGCTCATCGGGCACGGCTTTGGTCCGGCGCAGATCGAAAAGATCGAAGGCGCGCTGGCCTCGGCCTTCGATATCCGGTTCGTCTTCAACCAGTGGACCCTGGGCGAAGAGTTCTGCCGCGAGGTTCTGGGCATTCCCGCCGACAAGCTCAACGATCCGAGCTTTGATCTGCTGCGCCACCTGGGCTTTACCCGCGCCGATATCGACGCGGCCAACGACCACGTCTGCGGGACCATGACCCTTGAAGGCGCGCCGCATCTTAAGGTGCAGCACTACCCGATCTTCGATTGCGCCAACCCCTGCGGCAAGAAGGGCAAGCGCTACCTGGGCGTGAACAGCCACATCTACATGATGGCGGCGGCACAGTCCTTCATCTCGGGCGCGATCTCCAAGACGATCAACATGCCCAACGATGCCACGATCGAGGATTGCCAGAAGGCCTATGAACTCAGCTGGTCGCTGGGGGTGAAGGCGAACGCGCTCTATCGCGACGGCTCCAAGCTCAGCCAACCGCTGGCATCGGCACTGGTCGAGGATGACGACGAGGCGGCAGAAATCCTTGAAAGCGGATCGCTTCAGGAAAAGGCGGCTGTGCTGGCCGAAAAGGTGGTCGAAAAGATCGTCATCAAGGAGGTCGAAAAGGCCACCGCGCGGGCCAAGATGCCCGAGCGCCGCAAGGGCTATACCCAGAAGGCCATCGTCGGCGGGCACAAGGTGTATCTGCGCACCGGCGAATACCAGGACGGCTCCCTGGGCGAGATCTTCATCGACATGCACAAGGAAGGCGCGGGCTTCCGGGCGATGATGAACAACTTTGCCATCGCCGTCAGCGTCGGCCTGCAGTACGGCGTGCCGCTCGAGGAGTTCGTGGATGCCTTCACCTTCACCAAGTTCGAACCGGCGGGCATGGTGCAGGGCAACGACAGCATCAAGAACGCCACGTCGATCCTGGATTACATCTTCCGCGAACTGGCGGTGTCCTACCTCGACCGGACCGATCTGGCCCATGTGAAGCCCGAAGGCGCAAGCTTTGACGATCTGGGCCGCGGCGAAGAGGAAGGCGTGTCCAACGTCAAGGAGCTGAGTGAAACTGCTGCCTCCAAGTCTCTGGAAGTGCTGAAACAAATCAGCTCCAGCGGATACCTGCGCAAGCGGTTCCCGCAGGAACTGGTGGTGTTGCAGGGTGGCCAGTCGGGCGACATCAGCCTGTCGGGTCTCGATGCGAGCGGCGTGCTGAGCACGCTGGTCCCCCAGGCGGCCACGGGAGGGTCCACCGCCGCGGTGCAGATGACCACGACGACGACCACCCGCACCAGCGCCAGCGGTGCCGCGATCACGGCGGCCACCAAGGCCAAGATGCAGGGCTATGAGGGCGAGGCCTGCGGCGAATGCGGCAACTACACGCTGGTCCGCAACGGCACCTGCATGAAGTGCAACACCTGCGGCGGCACGAGCGGCTGCAGCTAAGCGACACGCGCCCCGGCGAGGGGGCGCGAGGGGACCGGGCTTCGGCTTGGGTCAAGGCTTGGTCCCCGACGAGATCGGATTGCGCGACAGGTTCGGGCAGTTGACGACCAAAGGGGCGCGACGCCGCAGAAAACCGTGTTTTCCGCATTGTCGCGCGCCACTGCACACGGGGCCGGTGCGCTGGCCTCTGACGCGGATAGGGCCGCAGGCAGAAAACAACGGGCGGTGTAAAAAGTGAGCCCTATCAGCGAACCTGAACAGGGCCCCCTCGGGGGCCCTTTTTTCACGTAATGGGTTAGGTTGCGAGTTTAAGGCCTTGATGTAAAAATAAAATGTATGAACACCTCTTTCCTCTGGCTTGGAATCAAGCCGCCCATGGCGCAGCGCCAAGCCAGAGCGGCAGACCCCGGCCCGACGCCCTGAGCTGGCTACTCCCGCACCTCACCTACGACCTCGCGCAGCCGCGCTCGCGCCCGCGACAGGCGCGACATCACCGTGCCCTTGGGCAGCTTCAGGTGTCGGGCCAGCGCGGCGGGGCTGGTTTCCCCGGCGGCGACCATGCGCAGCAGCAGCCCGTCCACCGGCGGCAGGGTGTCGATGGCGCGCAGCACCTCGGCACAAAGGCACGCCTCGGACGCATCGCCGATCTGCGGTTCGGGCGCATCGTCAAGCGGGGCCTCGCGGCGCGCCTGGCGCGCGTTGGCGGTGCGGGCGTGACGCAGCGAGGTCATGACATAGCGCAGCGGCTTGTCGATGGTCCGGCCCCGGCTGTCCTGCTCCAGCAGGCCCAGGAGCGCGGTTTGCAGCAGATCCTCGGCCTCGGCCCGCGACGCGGCAAGGCGCCGGGCGCGGGCGCGCAAAAGGGGCAGGGCGTCTAGCAGGCTGCGGGTGTCCATGCGGCAAAGGTGACCTGCGCGTGACCCCCTGAAAAGATGGGGAAAATCCGCCTATGCCCGTCCCGCCCCCTTTTTCGGCGGAGCTTTGCCCGAAGCAGGCGGGCGCTTCGGCGGAACCGCGCAGGTTGCACGCGGCGCCGGGATGCGACCGGGCGTTGCCGCCTCTTACTGGGGGAAGGCCGCGATACCGCGCCTTTGCAACCGATAAGGAGAACCACATGACCACTTCCAAGCTTTCCCTGCTCAGCCTGACGCTGGCGACCGCACCGGCGCTGGCCTTCGCGGCCAGCCACGCCGAGATGGACACCAGCGGCGACGGGATGCTCTCGGTCGAAGAGGTGCAGGCCGCACTGCCCGAGGTCAGCACCGACATGTTCATGGAAATGGATACGGATGGCGACGGGCTTCTCAGTGAAGAGGAGGTCGCAGCCGCGACCGACGCGGGCATGCTGCCGATGAGCGACGGCTGACCGCAACCGGTCGACGGCGCACCCCTGTCCCCGGGGTGCGCCACCCGAATGTCAGGATTTGGCGATATACCGGTCGCGGCGGTGGTTGACGGTGATGATCACGTTCAGGATCACCGCGCCCAGCAGCGACCAGCCCACCACATCGGCCGGAAAAAGCAGCAGCGCCAGCGCAAAGACCACCGCGTCGAACATCAGCTGCGTGTTGCCGGCCTTGAGCACGCCGCGGTCCTGCAGCCACAGCGCCACGATCCCCACACCGCCCAGTGTCGCGCCGTGCCGGAACAGCGACAAGAGCCCCATCCCGGCCAGGATGCCGAAGAGCGCCGCACCCATCCCCGGATGCAGATCCCCGATGGTCAGCGCCAGCGGCATCAGTTCCGCCATCACCGACATCAGCGTCACCGCGATGAAGTTCTTGATCGTGAACCGCCAGCCCAGCTGGTGAATCGCCAGGAAATAGAACGGCAGGTTCATCACGAAGAAGACCACGCCAAAGGGCCAGCCGGTGGGATAGGTGGTGATCAGCGCCAGCCCGGCGATCTGCCCGGTAAACAGCTCGGACGCCCGCAGGAACTGGATCGACAGCGCCACAAGCGTCGTGCCGATCAGGATGCCCTGGATGTCTTCGGCCAGGGTGTGACGGTCGGGCGGAGGGGTGTCGAGCAACAGCATGGGTCAGCAATTATGACATACCGCGCGACTGTCAAGCCAAAGCGGCCCCGGCGGTCGCCTTCATCGCGGCCCACGGGGCGGATCCGCCCGGAAATCGGGCAGGCCGGGCGCGCCGGGGATTGATTTTGCCCCGTGTCCCGCGCTTTCTAGGGATGCGGCACCAAGGCAGGGGGGACGAGACATGAAGATCGCAACCATGGCGACCGGCGGCATCGGCGGCTATCTGGCGGTGAAACTGACCGAGGCCGGACACGAGGTCGCAACCATTGCCCGCGGCGCGCATCTGGACGCGATCCGGCAGGCCGGCCTGACGCTCGATGCGCCCGACGGCAGCGCCACGGTGCACCCCTGGAAGGCAACGGACGATCCGGCCGAGGTCGGGCCGGTCGATGCGATCATCTTTGGCGTAAAGGGCGACACGCTCGAGTCGGCAGCCGAAGCCTGCCGCCCGATGCTGGGCCCCGAGACTGTGGTGGTGCCCTTCCTCAACGGGGTGGAGGCCGCGACGCGGCTGTGCGCGGTGCTGCCCGAAGACCACGTGGCCAACGGTGTGGCGCAGATTTCCACCACCATCGCCGGGCCGGGCGTGATCCGGCAGACCGGCGGTTTTGCCCGTTTCGTCTTTGCCGAACGCGACAGCCGCCGGTCGGCCCGGATCGACGCGCTGCGCAGCGCGATCTCGGGCGCGGGCGCCTCGGCCCCGGAAACGGCGGATATCGACGTGGCCCTGTGGCAGAAATTCGTGCTTTTTTCCGCCATGTCGGGGGTCACGGCAGCGGGCCGCTGCACCATCGGCGACATCGTCGCGCATGCGCCGCTGGGGGGGCTGTTCCGCGCGGTCGTGGCGGAAACCGCGGCCATCGGACGCGCGCGGGGCGTGGCGCTGCCCGACGACTGGGAGGATCAGGTTTGGACCACGGTCGAGGGGTTTCCGCCGGGCATGCGCGCCTCGACCGCGATCGACGTGGAGCATGGCCGCCCGCTCGAGATCGAATGGGTGTCTGGCGCGGCGGTGCGGCTAGGCCGGGAAAGCGGCGTGCTGACACCGATGAATTCGGCCCTGTACGCGCTTCTTCTGCCTTTCAAGAACGGCGGTTAAGCGGCTGTTTTCAGGTCTATAAACGCAATCCGTCAAACCAGAAGCACCGCGATCCGCCGCATCTTGCGCATCAAGAGCAGCGCCGCGCCGGACATCACGAACATTCCCAGCGCCAGCGGCAGCGGCGTGCCGTCAAAGGCCAGCCCCACCGGCGCGCCGATCACCACCCCGATCACCGTGGCCACCGCGCCGATGATGCTGGCGGCCATGCCCGCGATATGGCCCATCGGCTCCATCGCGATGGCGTTGAGGTTGCCGATGGTCATGCCCGCCTGGAAGAACACCGACGCCTGCCAGACCACGAAGGCGGCGAAATAGACCGGCGGCACGGGCCAGAAAAGCGTGATCAGCACCATCCCCGCCGACAGGCCGACCTGTGCTGTCAACATCGCGCTCACCAGCACCTGCATGCCCAGCCGTTCGACGAGCGCGGCGTTGAGAAAGCTGGCCGAGCTTGACACCAGCGCGATGCCGCCGAACCACAGCGGGAAGGTGGCGGCGCGGTCGAACGTCGCCTCGAAGATCTGCTGGGTCGTCGACAGCACGCCAAAGAGCATGGCAAAGCACAGCGATTGCACCATCATCGACAGCCGCACCACCGGATGCCGGAACATGTCCTGTACCGCGGACCAGAGCGCCCGGGCGCGGAACGGGCGGCGGTCGGGCAGGGGCAGCGTTTCGGGCAGGCGCAGGGCGAACCACAGGCTTGCGATCAGCGCGAAAAGGACGAAGGCCAGGAACACCGCGCGCCAGCCCGCAAGCGCGATGATCACCGCCCCCAGCGACGGCGCCAGCGCGGGCACGAGGGTGAAGACGATCATCACGAAGGACATGATCTTGGCCATACCGCGGCCCGCGTAAAGGTCGCGGATGATCGCCAGCGCGACGACCCGCGGGCCTGCCGCGCCCAGTCCCATCACCACCCGGCTGGCCAGCAGCACCTCGAGGCTTTGCGCACGGCCCCCGACGATGGCGCCGACGACATAAAGCGCAGCCCCCGCCAGCAGCACCGGCTTGCGGCCAAAGCTGTCCGACAAAGGGCCGGTAAAGAAGGTGCCCAGCCCCATGCCCAGCACAAAGCTTGTGATGATCAGCTGCGCGCTGTTGGGTTCGTCTGGCGACAGCGCCTGCGCGATCTGCGGCAGGGCGGGCAGCATGGCGTCGATGGAAAAGGCGATGGTCGCGAACAGCATCGCCATGAGGGCCACAAATTCCGTGCGGCGCGGCAGGGCAGGCATCGGCACTCTTTCAAATGGCAAGGATGCCGAAATAGCACGAAATGCGCGCTGCCGCTAGAAAGCTGTAGGGGCCTAGCCCTCTGCTGCGGTCGTCAGTTCGCGGATCACCTTGAGCCAAAGCTCGGGCGGCTGTGCGCCGGGCACCGCGTGCTGGCCGTCGACGATGAAGGTCGGAACCGAATTGATGCCCATCTCGCGCGCGGCGCTGTCGCGGTCGCGAATGTTCTGCACGTCGGCGTCAGAGGCGAGCAACCGCAGAATGACCGACGCATCAAGCCCGCTGCCGTCGGCGATGTCGCCCAGAACCTCGTGGTCCGAGATATCGCGCCCGTCGTGAAAATAGGCCCGGAAAAGCGCCATGACCGTGGCCGTCTGCACGCCCTCGATCCCGGCCCAGTGGATCAGGCGGTGCGCGTCCAGCGTGTTGGGGGTGCGGCTGATGCCTTCGAGGTTCAGCTCCAGCCCCGCCGCCTTGGCATGTTCGCTGACCGGCATGTAGGCTTTGACCGCCGCCTCCTTGCCGCCGAACTTGCCTTCGAGATAGGCGCGCCGGTCCATGCCCGCCACGGGCATGTCGGGGTTGAGTTGGAAGGGATGCCACTCGATGGTGAAGGGATGGTCCGGCACCTCGGCCAGCGCACGATCAAGATTGGTCTTGCCGATATAGCACCACGGGCAGATCGGGTCGGACATGATGTCGAGTTTCACCATCGAAAATACCTTTCTTGCAACGCCATTTCCCTTCCTAGCAGGCCGGTCCGGGGAATGCACCTGCCGGTTTTTCCAGCGATGCGCCGGTGGGCTTGGCTAACGCGCTACTCGAGGTCAGCCCCTTTCGAGAAAAGCGGTTGCAGCCCACGCCGCAGCAGCTTGCCGTTGGGGTTCTTGGGCAGCGTGTCGAGGTGGCGGAAGAACCGCGGCTGCTTGTAGCGGGCGAGGCGTTCGGCGCACCAGCGCTGCAGTTCATCTTCGGACAGCGCGGCCGGGCCGGTATAGAAGGCGGCGATGAGGCGGACATCCTGCTTAACCTCCACATCCGTCACGCCGGCCTCGAAGATGCCGGGATGGGCGAGCAGCGCCGCCTCGACCTCGATCGGAGAGACGCGGTAGCCGCCCGCGTTCATCATGTCGTCGGCGCGACCCAGAAAGGTGATCGCTCCGTCCGCATCCATCCGGCCCTGATCGCCCGTCACGAACCAGTCGCCGCGGAACCGCTCGGCGGTGTCGCCCTCGGCGCCGATGTAGCCGCGCATCAGGCCGGGGTCGTCGCGGTGCACGGCGATGGTGCCGGGTTCATCACAAGGCACCGGCGTGCCGTCGGCATCGACAATGGCCACGCGACGGCCCTCCTGCGGGCGGCCCAGGGTGCCGGGTGGCGCGGGGCGGTCGGGCGCGGCAGAGATGAAGGTGGAACATTCCGACATGCCATACGCCTCGAAGATCGGCGTGCCGGTGGCGTCTTCCCACGCCGCGCGGATCGGATCAGACAGCTTTTCACCCGCCGACAGCCCATGGCGGAGGCGGGGCAGCGGCGGCAGCGCGGCCTTGAGCAGGTTGCGGTAAACGCCTGGGGCGGCGGCGAACAGGCTGGCCTCGTGCCGCTTCAATAGAAGCGGCAGTTGCCCATGAGACACCTCTGCCGCGGGAATGAGCGCGGTCGCACCCACCGTCCAGGGATCCATCAGCCCGGTGCCCAGCGTGTAGGTCCAGTTGAAGGCCCCGGCATGCAGCAGCCGGTCGTCGGGGCCCAGCCCGTACCAGCCGTCGATCATCATCTGCCGCGCCCAGATCGCCCGGTGCGCATGACCCACGGCGCGCGGTCCGCCCGAGGTGCCGGAGGTGTAGATGACATAGGCCAGCCGGTCGGGATCGCCCATGGCGTAATCGGCGGGCGGCAGGTCGCGCCAGGCCTTCATCGTCGTCAGATCGTGGACCGGCAGCGCGGTGTCGGGGCAGGGCACCGCCGGGTCGCGCAGGAGGGCGGCGGGGCGCAGGCTCTTCAGCATCGCCGCGACCTCGGGCGCGGTCAGTTGCGACGAGGTCGGCACCGGGACCAGACCCGCGGCGATGGCGCCCAGATAGGCGACGGGGAAATCGACCGTATTGCCCAGCCGCATCAGCACGATGTCGCCGGGGGTCAGCCCGCTTTGCAGCAGCCCCGTCGCGGTGCCCCGCACCGCCGCCTCGAGCCGGGCAAAGCTCCAGCGTTCGGCGCGTGTGGGGTGCAGCACCGCAAGCGCGATCTTGTCGGGGGTGTCGGCGGCACGGCGCAGCACATGCGCGGCCATGTTGAAAGGCTGCGGGCAGGGGGCAAAGGGCCCGTGATCGAAGATCGAAAGCATGCATGCGGGGTAAGCCTGCGGCGGCGTTGTTGCAAGCCCCCCAAGGTGGGCCTATCAAGACGCCATGACCGCCAAGGACCCCACATCGCTGATCCGCATCGCCCGCGAAGGCGGCGCCGAGGTTGCCGCCGAACCGCTCGACCTGGGCAGCCGTGTGCGCGAGTTGCGCAAGGCGCGCGACTGGACGCTGGAGCAGGCCGCGCGGCAGGCGGGGCTGGCGCGGTCGACCCTGTCGAAGATCGAGAACGGGCAGATGTCGCCCACATACGATGCGCTGAAAAAGCTCGCCGTGGGGCTGGAGATTTCGGTACCGCAGCTTTTCACCCCGCCGCAGCGCGATCAGGTCAACGGACGGCTTGCCGTCACCAAGGCAGGGACCGGCGCGCAATATGCCACCGTGACCTACGAGCACGAGCTTCTGGCAGAGACGCTGACGAAAAAGCAGATGCTGCCCTACCGCGCCCGGGTCCGCGCGCGCGACATCGGCGAATTCGACGGCTGGGTGCGCCACGACGGCGAAGAGTTCCTCTACGTGCTGACCGGGGTGATCCGGCTTTACACAGAATTCTACGAACCCATCGAGATGCGCCGGGGCGACAGCGCCTATTACGACGCGACCATGGGCCACAACGTCGTCTCGGTCAGCGAAGACGACGCGACGATCCTTTGGGTGACCTCGCTGGGGTGAGGGGCGGAGGCGCGGTCGTAGCCCGTTCAGGCAATCCTGGGCAGCCCGCGACCGATGGCCGGTTGGAGGCCCTGCTGGACAGTTGGTCAGCCGTGCCAGCGCCGGACCGGGGGGCGGCGCATCCGGGTTTCGAGCTAAGGTGCTTTATGCTTGCCAGATACGTCTTCGCTCACGGCTTCTGACCAAGCCCCGCCAAAGCGCCGGCCCATGGGGCCGGTCCGGCGCTGGCACGGCGGCCGCCAAGGGCGGCCTTGATTCCGTGCCGGGTGCCAAAGACCCAAAGTCCGCCCAATCCGTCCAGCTGGCAATATCGGCCGCAGCAGGCTTGGGGCGTGATTGGCATTTGCTTGTTCTCTGCACGGGCCCCTTGAGTTGGGCATCGCTCAATGCGTGGCGCGGGGATCACTCAGGCCCCTTAGAACCACCCCTGCACGGTGCGGGCCGCGCCCGAGACGTCCTGCCCGACGCCGTCGATTGTCGCGCAGCCGGTCAGAAGGGCTGCGGTTGCCAGTATGATCAGCGTCTTCATGCGCTCTACTCCTCTTGCCACCACCAGACGTCTGGCTGAAAGCCGACCCAATCGCCGTAGACCGGGATGCGGTCGGGATATGTCAGTTCCTTCGCATGGGCGATGCGGCTGACGTTGTACTGATATATCGGAATCACGTAGCGCCCGGTGGTCAGCACGCGGTCGAGCGCGCGGGCCGCGGCGACGAAATCGTCGCGGCTTTCGGAATTCAGCAGCCGGTCGATCATCGCCTCTGCCGCCGGGCTCGACATGCCCATGAGGTTGCGCGACCCGGGGGTGTCGACGCCGTCCGACCCCCAGTAAAGCCGCTGTTCGTTGCCGGGGCTCAGCGACAGGCCGTAGCGATAAAAAATCATGTCGAACTGATATTCGTCCAGCCGTTCGTTGTACTGCGCGCTGTCGACCGTGCTGATCTGCGGCGTGATGCCCAGCCGCACGAGGCCCTGGGTAAAGATGTCGGCAATCGTGCCTTCCTCGACCTGGGCCTGGGTCAGCAGGATTTCAAAGGTCAGCGGTTCGCCGGCGGAGTTCTTCATTTCACCCTCCTGCACGGTCCACCCCGCCTCTTCCAGAAGCGCTGTGGCGGCGCGGATGTTGCGGCGGTTGCGCAGCGATCCGTCGCCTTCGGGCAGGCTGTAGCCTTCCAGCGCGCCGGGCAGCAGGCTGTCGGCGAAGGGCAGCAGGAATTCTTCGACCCGGCCGGTGGCGGGGCCATCCTCCATCCCCAGCACGGAGTTCGAGAAATACGAGGTGATGCGCGGCGATTTGGAGCCGGTCATGGTTTCGTTGATGAATTCGAAGTTGAAGGCCAGCAGCATCGCCTCGCGCACGCGCCAATCCTTGAACACCTCGCGTCGGGTGTTCATCAGAAATCCGGTCATGCCCGATGGGCGTTCGTGCGGGATCTCGGATTTGACGATGTCGCCCGACTGCACGGCGGGGAAATCGTACTGCGTCTCCCATTTCTCGACGTTGTTTTCGCGGATCGAATTCAGCGCGCCGGCCTTGAACGCCTCGAACTGGACGGTGCCGTCGCCATAGAATTCCATGCGGATCTCGTCCAGGTTGGCCTGACCGCGCATGAAGGGCACGTCCTTGCCCCAGTAGTCCGGGTTGCGCTTGAGCGAGACAAAGCGCCCGGCCTCGAAATCCTCAATGACGTAGGGCGACGTCGAAATCGGGATGAGGTCGATGCCCGATGCAGCGAAATCGCGCCCTTCCCACTGCGCCTTCTTGAGGATCGGGCGCATGCCGATCAGCAGCGCCAGTTCGCGGTCATCGGTGTTGAAGGTAAACCGCAGCGACCGCGGGCCGGTCTGTTCCATGCTGGCGATCTTGCCCCAGATGCCGCGATAGCGCGGGTGCCCTTCGGTGCCCAGGATCTCGTAAGACCACATCACGTCCTCGATGGTGACGGGGGTACCGTCGGAAAACGCCGCCTCTTCGCGCAGAACGAATTCCGCCCATTCGCGGTCCGGTCCGACCTCGATTGATTCGGCCAGCAGACCGTACAGCGTGAAGGGTTCGTCCCAACTGCGCCCCATCAGCGACTCGTATCCCAGAAGCCGGAGCTGCCAGGGCGTGGTGCCTTTGAGGATCAGCGGATTGAGGCTGTCGAAGCTGCCGGTTTCCCCTGTGACTATCCGCCCGCCCTTGGGCGCGTCGGGGTTGGCATAGGGCAGGGACACAAAATCCGGTGGCAGTGCGGGGTCGCCGTACATAGCTATGCCATGCTGCGGCTCTGCACCGGCCAATGAAGCGGTCGCGACGACGGCCAGAACGACCCCCGCCACACGAATGCGTGAGAAAAACTCTATGGCCATTTTGGCAACAATCCTGCTCTGCCCTTGTTTTATTGCCTCCCAAGGTAGCGGGGGATTCATGGCTTATCAAACTTTTAGCTTGGCCCCGGGCGGGGAAAGGCTTATAACACTCTTACTGCTCGATAGGTTTCTTGCCTGTATGAAACCTGCCTCAATAACTTAACGCCCGCTTCGTGCGGGCGTTTTTTTTGGTCCGGTTCTCAGTCGGTTGTGGCCCGGACCTGAGATGGGCCAGAGGCCGCAGAGCCCGCTGTGACAGGGGTTTGGCGCGGCTTTTGCCGGGGGCTTGAGGTTTGCGCAAGGTCGCGAACTTCCGCGCATGCCGTCCTGCCTGAAATGCCCATTTCCCGGTGCGCCGACGCGACGCGCCGCGATTCGCTTGCCGATGCGGCAGGGCGCGCGTTGCGGCAGGGAACCGTGCAGCTTCCCTTTGTATTGTGCACCTGCAGCATGTAGCCTGCGCCCAACGAATGTATCCCGTTTCAGAAGAGGAAGTTTTCATGTCGCTCAAGGGAAAAACCGCCATCATCACCGGATCGACTTCCGGCATCGGGCTGGGCATCGCGCGGGAAATGGCAAAGGCGGGGGCGGATGTCGTGCTCAATTCCTTTTCCGACCGTGACGAGGATCACGCCCTGGCCAGGGAGATCGGGGAAGAGCATGGCGTCACCGCGCGCTATATCCAGGCCGACATGTCCAAGGCTGACGCCTGCCGTCGCCTGATCGAAGAGGCCGGGGCCTGCGATATCCTGGTCAACAACGCCGGAATCCAGCACGTCGCCCCGATCGACGAATTCCCGACCGAAAAGTGGGATGCGATCATCGCGATCAACATGACCTCGGCCTTTCACACCACCGCCGCGGCGCTGCCGATGATGCGCAAGGCGGGGTGGGGCCGGGTGATCAACATCGCCTCGGCGCACGGGCTTCGCGCGTCGCCATTCAAATCGGCCTATGTCACCGCCAAGCACGGCGTTGTCGGCATGACCAAGGTCGTGGGGCTCGAGACCGCGAAAGAGCCGATCACCTGCAACGCCATCTGCCCGGGCTACGTGCTGACCCCGCTGGTCGAGGGACAGATCCCCGACACCGCAAAGGAATACGGCATTTCCGAAGACGAGGCGGTGGAAAAGGTGATCCTTGCGAAACAGCCGTCGAAGGAATTCGTGACCGTGGGGCAGCTTGCGGGCATCGCGATCTTCCTGTGTTCGGACGCGGCCTCGCAGATCACCGGCACCAGCATCGCCGCCGACGGCGGCTGGACCTCGCAATGAGCGGGGCCGAGGCGGGGCGCGACAAGCTCGAGATCGACAACATGTACCTCAACGGGTCGCGGATGACCCGGGTCAGCCTGAAAGACGCGTTTTTTGGCGATGCGCATCTTATCGGGGCGGAGTTCAACGACGTCGATGCCACCGGGCTGACCTTCGAGAACGTCAACCTGGCAGAGGCGCGGTTTCACGACGTGAACCTGTCGGGCGCGACCATCCGGTCCGCGAACCTGCAGGGCATGGCGATCAGTGAGGCGAACCTTACAGACATGACCATCAACGGCGTGAAGGTCAGCGACCTTTTCGCCGCTTACGAGGCCGCGCAGACCGGCTGAGCCGCGCGGCGGCTGCCGTCGGAGTGAGGGGCCGACCCCTCACACTCCCCGAGGTATTTTGAAACCGGAGAATGAGGGGCGCGGCGCATCTGGGCCCGTGTCGGGCAGGGGGCCGGGAAAGGAGATTTGGATGAAGCGGATCAATCTGGCCTTGCAGGGTGGCGGCGCGCATGGCGCGTTCACCTGGGGTGTGCTCGACCGGTTGCTGGAAGAGGACGATATCGAGATCGCGGCCATCGCCGGCACCTCGGCCGGGGCGCTGAATGGCGCGGCGCTGAAGTCGGGCATGCTCGAGGGCGGGCGCGACGGCGCGCGCGCGAAGCTGGACTGGCTGTGGGAACAGGTGGGCGCGGTCCGGTCCCCGGGGCTGCCGGAATGGATGGATGCCTGGCTGCCCGCACCGGGGCTGATCAGCCAGGCGCTCGAGGTGTCGTGGCCTTATGCGGTGGGGGACGGGGTGAGCCGCATGGTGTCGCCCTATGCCTGGGGCGCGCTTTACCGCAATCCGCTGGAATCGATCGTGGCGCAGTTCAATTTCGGCAAGGTCTGCGCCACCGACGGGCCCGAGTTGCACATCTGCGCCACCCAGGTGCGCGAGGGCAAGGTGCGGATCTTTACCGGCGACCGGATCAGCACGCAGGCGATCATGGCCTCGGCCTGTCTGCCGACGCTGTTTCAGGCGGTCGAGGTCGAGGACCCCGAAACCGGCGTGACCGAGGCGTTCTGGGACGGCGGCTATACCGGCAATCCGGCGCTGTTTCCGCTCTATCGTGCCGATCTGCCCGATGACATCGTGATCATCAACATCAACCCGCTGGTGCGTGACCAGGTGCCGGTGACGCCACCCGAGATCCAGAACCGGATCAACGAGATCAGCTTCAATTCGTCGCTGTTGCGCGAATTGCGGGCCATCGATTTCGTCCAGCGGCTGCTGTCCGAAGGGCGGGTTCCCGAGGGCGCGATGAAGAACGTCAACGTGCACATGATCGCCGATGATGCGCTGATGAACGACCTTTCGGTGGCGACCAAGCTGGTGCCGGTGCCGTCGATCATCGCGCAGCTCAAGGTCGCAGGACGGCGCGCGGCGGGGGCCTTCCTGCACGATCACAAGGACGATCTGAATGTCCGCCAGACCGCCGATCTCAGGGCAAAGTTCGGCTGAGCCAGGCGAGGTAGGCGCCGTAGCTTATCAGCAGCGCCAGTCCAGGCAACCGGCCGATCCGGGCGCGGGCGGCGCCAAGGACCAGCAGCGCCAGGCTGGCGGCCAGCATCACCCAGACATCGACGCGGGCAATGCTGTCGGCCACCGGCAGCGGCACCGCAAGCGCCGTGGCCCCCAGGATGCCCAGCACGTTGAAGAGGTTGGAGCCCAGGATATTGCCAAGCGCGACGTCGCCATGCCCGCGCCGGGCCGCGAGGACCGAGGTCACAAGCTCGGGCAGGGAGGTGCCGACCGCCACCAGCGTCAGGCCGATCACCGCCTCGGACACGCCGAAGTCGCGCGCGAGCCCGGTGGCCCCGTCGACCAGCAGCACCGCTCCCAGAAGCGTGAGGCCCAAGCCCGCCGTGAATGCGAGGGCAGCCTGCCAGAGGGGACGGGGCGGACCAGCGACGTCGGCGGGCGCATCGGGCGTGGCGCGCCGCAGGGTGAGCCAGAGGAACGCCGCGAGCCCCGCCAGCAGGCCCAGCCCCGCGCCGCGTCCGATCACCGGCAGCAGCACCAGAAGCGCGCAGGCCAGCCCCGCCGCAAGCATCCAGCCGCCGTCGCGGCGGAACCCGGCCCGGTCTGCCACGGCCATGGGGCGGATCAGCGCCGCCAGCCCTAGGATCAGCAGGATATTGGCGATATTGCTGCCCACCACGTTGCCAAGCGCGATGTCAGGCGCGCCTTGCGAGGCGGCGCGCAGCGAGGTCAGCAGTTCCGGCGTCGAGGTGCCAAAGCCCACCAGCGTCAGCCCGATGACCATCGGCGACAGGCCCAGCCGCAGCGCCAGCGCCACCGCGCCCGACACCAGAAGCTCGCCCCCGCCCAAGAGCGCGGGCAAGCCCAGTGCGATCAGAAGAATGTCCATGAGATCCTTTTCCGCCCCCGGAAAGATCGCCGGGAACGTGGGATAGATCATCACCCGGCGGCGCGGATCAAGGGCGGCGGAAAAATATCGTCAGGAGGCGCGGCGCAGCTCTTCCTCGACCGCTGTCTTGGCCTCTTTGGCGTTCGGGTAGACAAGTCCGGCGGAGATCACCAGCTTGGCTGCCTCTTCGATGGTCATGTCGAGTTCGACCACATCTTCGGCCGGAACGAAAAGCAGAAAGCCCGAGGTCGGGTTCGGCGTCGTCGGCAGAAACACCGACATGAGGTCACCCGAGGTTTCGGTCCGGGCCGCCACCTCGCCGCGCGCCTTGGTGGAGATAAAGCCGATCGCCCAGATGCCGCGGCGCGGATACTGGATCAGGCAGGCCTTTTCAAAGCTGGCCTCGGTCTGGGCAAAAACCGTTTCGGCGATCTGTTTCACACCAGAATAGATCGACCGCACCACCGGCATCCGTTCCACCAGGCTTTCGGCAAAGCGGATCAGCGACCGGCCGATCAGCCCCTTGGCGACCCAGCCAACCACGATAGTGAAAAGCAGAAAGAAGATCACCCCGACGCCGCGCAGGTTGATGCCGATGTATTGCTCGGGGTTGAAGCGCGACGGCACCAGCGGCAGCACGAAACCGTCGATCCAGCCTATGACCGACCAGATCAGCCAGATCGTCAGGCCCACGGGGGCGATCACCACGATGCCTGTCAGGAAACTCGCGCGCAGGCGGGCCAGCAGCCCGGGGCGGCGCGGCGGCGGATCGAAGGGGGTGGTCATGCGGGCGAAGTCTTTCCGGTCACGTTCACGGTAAACTAGGCAGAGCAGGCGGCTTCTACAATGGCTTGTGCTCGGATGTGGGGCCGGGGGCCTCCATTCTGGTCATTTCGCGAGCAATCGCGGCCCCCAGCCGGGCATTGTTGAGGACCAGCGCGATGTTGGCGTCGAGCGACCGGCCTTCGGTCAGCTCGAAGATGCGTTGCAGAAGGTAGGGTGTCAGCGTCTTGCCGGTGATGCCGTGATCGGCGGCATCCTGGGTGGCCTTGCCGATCACCGGGGCCATTTCGGCGCGCGGGATCTCGGCCTCTTGGGGGATCGGGTTGGCGACCAGTTGCCCGCCCGGCAGGCCAAGGGCCGCCCGCATCAGGTGGGCGCGGGCGATGGCCGCGGGGTCGTCCATGCGCAGCGGCGCGCGAAGCCCGGCCGAGCGAGACCAGAAGGCGGGCAGCTGGTCTTGACCGTAGGCGATGACCGGCACACCCAGCGTTTCCAGCACTTCGAGCGTCTTGGGCAGATCGAGGATCGCCTTGGCCCCGGCAGCGATGACCGTGACCGCCGTCTGCGCCAGTTCCTGCAAGTCGGCTGAGACGTCAAAGGATGCCTCTGCCCCCTTGTGTACGCCGCCGATGCCCCCGGTGGCAAAGACGGCGATGCCCGCCATCCGCGCGGCGATCATCGTGGCCGCGACCGTGGTGGCGCCGGTGCGCCCTTCGGCCATGCAGACAGCCATGTCGGCACGGCTGAGCTTGGCCACCCCGCGCGCCTGGGCCAGCGCCTCGAGCTGCGTATCCTCGAGCCCGATGCAAAGCCGACCGTCGACGACGGCGATGGTGGCGGGTTCGGCCCCTTCGGCGCGCACCGTCGCTTCGATCCGGCGGGCGACCTCCAGGTTCTGCGGCCAGGGCATGCCGTGGGTGATGATCGTCGATTCCAGCGCCACGACGGGCCGGTTTTCGGACAGCGCCAGGGCGACGTCGGGGGAAAGATGATAGAGCGGCATGCGGTGGTCCAGTCAGGTTTCGGCCAATGGGGTACAGTGTTTCGCAGTCCCGTCCCGGGCGCAATGGGCCTTGGGCGCGCGGTCAGCTTGGCGTGTCGCCCGACACATAGGCGGCGGCGGCCCGCAGCGCGCGGCTCAGCGCTGCGGCACGGTCGCCGCCTGCGATTTCCGCGGCGATGTGCGCGGCCATGAAGGTGTCGCCCGCGCCGGTCACGCGGGTCACCAGCACCTCGGGCGGAGATTGGGTCAGTATGCCGTCGATGTGGCCATCCGCAGTGACGCGCCCGCCGTCCGTCACCAGCGCCCGCGCCGCACCGCGCTGCAACAGCGCCTCTGCCGCGTCGGGGGCGCTGTCGAACCGGGTCTGGCAGAGGATGCCGGCCTCTTCGAGGTTGACGTAAAGCGTGCCGCGCCGGGCGCGCAGGAAGGGCAGCAGGCGTTCGGCCTTGCCGGGGCTGGCGGGCGCGATGCGCAGGTCCGCGGCGCGAAAGGCCGCATGATGCGCGATCTCTTCCAGCAGCGCCTCGGTCAGGTTGCCATCGAGCGCCACCGGACCGGAGTAGGGCGCCTGTGCGCTGCCCAGGGCGCCGCCGGTCAGCGGGCTGAGGATCTTGGCTCCCGCCGCCTCGAGCGAATGCGCATCGGCGATGGCGGCGATGAGGCCGTTTGCCCCTTCGACCGCCATGTAGCGATCGGTCGGCAGATCATCCGAGCGGTACAGATGCGACACGTCCAACCCCATGCGCGCGCATTCGGCGGCCAGTTCATCCCCTTCGGCATCGCGCCCCAGCGCCGACAGCAGCGCGGGCCGCAGGCCGAAGCGCACCAGCGTCATCGCGATGTTGAGCGCGACGCCCCCCGGCAGCCGGATGATCCGGCCCGGCACGTCCGCGCCCTTGGCCATGTGGCTGGCCGACCGCCCGATCACATCCCAAAGGACCGATCCGATGCACAGGATATCCGGTTGCGCTGTCATGCCGCCTTTGTGACGGGACCGGCGGTGCGGCGCAAGCGCGGGCTTGTCTGCGGCGCGACCGACAGGTGGGAAGGCGCCGCGAAACTCCATCGCGATTTCATCCGTGGGTCTTGAGGTGGCGCCAATTCGCGCCACTATAGCCCTGACCCGACAGCAAGGATTCGACATGATGCGCCGCCTGACCCTTTTGTGCCTTGCCGTGCTGACCTGGGCCGCCGCCGCCACCGCGCACGAGGTGCGGCCCGCCATCGGCGATCTGACCGTGTCGGGCGGGCAGGTGACGCTGCAGATCACGATGAACGCCGAACCGATCGTGGCGGGGGTGAACCTGGACGGGGTCGAGGATACCAACGACACCGACAATTCCGACGCGGTGGATGCCCTGCGCGCCCTGCCGCCCGAGGAGATGGCCGCGCAATTGGCCGAGCGTGTGCCGCAGATGAGCGACAGCATCGCGATGACCGTGGGCGGCACGCCGGTGACGCTGACGGCAACGGACATCACCGTGGGCCCTGTCGGAAATGTGGAATTGCCGCGCGACACCGTCCTGACCCTGACCGGCGCGGCGACGGGCGACACGCTCGAAATGAGCTGGCCTGCGGAATACGGCACGCTGATCCTGCGCCAGCAGGGGGTTGAGGCGCCCTATACCGGCTATCTGTCCGGAGGCCAGTCGACCGGGCCGATCAGCCTGGGCGGGGGCGATGCGCAAACCGGCTGGGATGCGTTCCTGAGCTATATCCCGGTGGGCTTCGAACACATCGTGCCCATGGGGCTCGATCATATCCTCTTCGTGCTGGGGCTCTTCTTCCTCTCGACCCGGCTGGGGCCGCTGCTGTGGCAGATTTCGGCCTTTACGCTGGCGCATACGGTGACGCTCGCGCTCGGCGCGCTTGGCTATGTCAGCATTCCCGCCAGCATCGTGGAGCCGATCATCGCCGCCTCGATCGTCTTTGTCGCGGTCGAGAACATCACCAGCAGGGGGCTGAGCAAATGGCGCCCCGTTGTGGTTTTCGTCTTCGGACTGCTGCACGGGCTTGGTTTTGCGTCGGTGCTGGGTGAATTCGGTCTGCCTCAGGGACAGTTCATTCCGGCCCTCGTGGGCTTTAACGTGGGGGTCGAAGTCGGCCAGCTGACGGTGATCGCCGCCGCGTTCATGCTGGTCTGGGTGGCGCTGCGGGTCGACACGCTCGACATGACCGACCGCACGGGCGAGGTGTTTTACGGCGTGCTGGCGGCGGCCTTCGTGGTGCTGGCCTTCCTTGCCGACAGCCCCGGCTTTACCGAGGCGATGGGCGTCGCGGCGCCGGTGATCTTCATCCCGCTGGCGGGCCTGTCGCTGCTGTGTCTGCTGTCGGCGGTGCATGTGGACAAGCTTGACAGCTACCGCACCTACGTCGCTGTCCCGGCCTCGGCCGCCATTGCGCTTGTGGGCGCCTGGTGGTTCGTGGAACGCGTGTTTCTCTGAACCGCAGACGCGAAACGGCGGACCCCGTGGAGCCCGCCGTTTCTTGTCGGGATCCCGTCCTCGTCACATCATGTAGATGCTTTTGACGTTGACGAACTCCTTCATGCCGAAACCGCCGTGTTCGCGGCCATAGCCTGAATCCTTCACGCCGCCGAAGGGCATGTTGGGGATCGCGATGGTGTACCCGTTGATCGAAATCATGCCGGTGTCGAAGTATTTCGACGCCAGTTCGCGCGCCCGATCTACATCCTTGGAAAAGATGCCGCCACCCAGACCGTAACGGCTGTCGTTGGCGATGCGCATCGCATCCTCGTCGTCCTTGGCCTTGATCACAGAGGCGACCGGCCCGAACAGTTCGTCGTCATAAGCGGGCTGACCGGGTTTGACATCGACCAAGACGGTTGCCGGGTAGTAGGCCCCTTTTCGGTCGGGAATCGCACCGCCGCACAGGGCACGGGCGCCCTTTTCAACGCTCTCATCCACCTGCTTGGCCAGTTCGTCACGCAGGTCGGCGCGGGCCATCGGGCCCAGCTTGGTGCTGTCCGCTGTGGGATCGCCGAGTTCGATGGCCCCCATCTTTTCGGCAAAGCGTTCGACAAAAACGTCATAATTCTTTTCGGTGACGATGAAACGCTTGGCATTCACGCAGGTCTGGCCGTTGTTGTAGATACGCCCCATCACGCAGGCATCGACCGCCACGTCGAGATCGGCATCGTCCAGCACCATGTAGGCGTCGTTGGATCCAAGCTCGAGCACGGATTTCTTGAGATTTTCCGCCGCCTTCTTGGCGATGATACGACCGGCCTTGTCACTGCCCGTCATGGTCACGCCGCGCACCAGATTGTTTTCGATCACCTTGTCGGACTGGTCATGGTCGATCACCAGCACGGAGAACAGGTGCTTGGGAAGACCCGCACGTTCCATCACATCACGCAGGAACAGGCCGCTGCCGGTGCAGTTCTCGGCGTGCTTCAGCAGAACGCCATTGCCCGCCATCAGGTTGGCGACGGTGTAGCGCACGACCTGGTAGCAGGGAAAGTTCCACGGCTGAATGCCGTAGACGACGCCCAGCGGTGCATAGCTGACAACGCCAGTGCCGTCGGGGATGCTGCGCTCTTCATCGGCCAGTTCGGACGGGCCGTTTTCGGCGGTGAATTCGCAGATCTGCGCGCAAAGCTCGACTTCCTGACGGCTGTCGCCGATCAGCTTGCCGACTTCTTCGGTCATCACCTGGGCGAAATCCTCTTGACTGTTACGCAGTTCCTTTGCGACGGCGCGCAAAACCTCCGCGCGATCTTCGGTGGATTTGAGCCGCCATTCCATGAACGCGTCATGACAGGCCTGGACAGCCTCGCGTGCTTCGGCGTCGGTCATGTAGTCGTATGTCTTGATCTCTTCTTCCGTCGCCGGATTGATCGTGGTGATCTGGCTGGTCATGGTCTACCTCTGTCATCTGAAAGTCTGTTGTCTCCCCAACGCCCGAACGCGGCATGCTTTCCATCACACTGTGTTGACCCGGCACGGGGTTGATCCCGGCAGCATCGGCTTAGGGCTTGCGCGGCTCGGCAAAGCCCGCTAAAGGCGCAGCACTGTAATCCGCAGGCATGGGCGGGTTTGTGGGGGAGACATCCCCACAGGTCCACCGGTTGAGGCATCCGCCTCTCTCCCCGTGTCGAGGCGCAAACCGGAAAAGGATAAGACCATGGCTCTTCCCGAGTTCTCCATGCGTCAGCTGCTTGAAGCTGGCGTTCACTTCGGCCACCAGACGCAGCGTTGGAACCCCCGAATGGGCGAGTTCATCTATGGCGCGCGCAACGGCATCCACATCATGGACCTGACGCAGACCGTTCCGATGCTGGACGCGGCGCTGAACGCCATCCGCGAAACCGTCGCGAAAAACGGCCGCGTGCTGTTTGTCGGCACCAAGCGTCAGGCCGCGCAGCCGATCGCCGAGGCGGCGGAAAAGTGCGCGCAGTACTACATGAACCACCGCTGGCTGGGCGGCACGCTCACCAACTGGCAGACCGTGTCCAAGTCGATCAGCCGTCTGAAGGAAATCGACGAGCTGATGGAGCAGGGCGCCGAAGGTCTGACCAAGAAAGAGCGTCTGGGCATGGAGCGTGACCAGGCCAAGCTGCAGGCGTCGCTGGGCGGCATCCGCGAAATGGGCGGCGTGCCGGACCTGCTGTTCGTCATCGACGTGAAGAAAGAGCAGCTGGCCGTGGCAGAAGCCAACAAGCTGGGCATCCCGGTCGTGGCCGTTGTCGATACCAACTGCTCGCCCGATGGCGTCGATTTCATCATCCCCGGCAACGACGACGCGGCCCGCGCCATCGCGCTTTACTGCGATCTGGCCAGCCGTGCCGCCCTTGACGGCATGACCGCGCAGATGGGTGCCGCAGGCGTCGACCTCGGTGCGCTCGAAGAGGCACCGGCCGAAGAAGCCGTCGCGGAAGAGCCCGCAGCCGCCCCCGCCGAAGGCGCCTGAGTTTCGCCGCGTCGCGCAAGCGACATCTAAAGCTGACATGGGTGGCCCAGGGGGCCGCCCCCACCCGCATTTGACACGAGGAGAGCCGAGATGGCGATCACAGCATCCCAGGTGAAAGAACTGCGCGAAATGACCGGCGCAGGCATGATGGACGCCAAGAAGGCGCTGACTGAAACCGACGGCGACATGGACGCCGCGGTTGACTGGCTGCGCACCAAGGGCCTGGCCAAGGCCGCGAAGAAATCCGGCCGCACCGCGGCAGAGGGCCTTGTGGCCGTCAAGGTCGACGGCGGAACCGGCGTCGCGGTCGAGGTGAACTCGGAAACCGATTTTGTCGGCAAGAACGCCGATTTCCAGAAGATGGTCGCGGGCATCGCCGATGCCGCCACCGGTGTCGACTCGGTCGAGGCACTGATGGCCGCCGACATGGGCGGCAAGACCGTCCAGGACGAGATCACTTCGAAGATCGCCACCATCGGCGAAAACATGTCGGTGCGCCGCATGGCCAAGGTCAACGGTCAGACGGTCGTGTCCTACGTGCACAATGCCGCCGCCGAAGGCATGGGCAAGATCGGCGTTCTGGTCGCGCTGAACGGCGGTGACGAGGCGTTCGGCAAGCAGGTCGCGATGCACATCGCCGCCGCGAACCCCGCAGCCCTGTCCGAAGCCGATCTGGACCCCGCCGTGGTCGAGAAGGAGCGTCAGGTCCAGATGGACATCGCCCGCGAATCCGGCAAGCCCGAGCAGGTGATCGAAAAGATGATCGTCGGCCGCATGAAGAAATTCATGGGCGAAGTGACCCTGCTGGGCCAGGCTTTCGTGATCAACCCCGATCTCACCGTGGCGGAAGCCGCGAAAGAGGCGGGTGCCGAGATCACCGGCTATGTCCGCATGGAAGTCGGCGAAGGCATCGAAAAGAAGGTCGAGGATTTCGCCGCCGAGGTGGCGAAGGCCGCTCAGGGCTGATCCCTTTCGCCTGACCGATATACCGGCGCGTCGCATCCCTGCGGCGCGCCGATTCGTTTTGGGGCAAAGCAGGGGCAGGGGTGCGCAATAAGCCAACCAACGGACAGGCGGATTTCCGCTACTGACGACCGCAACGTAAAAGCGGGATCGCCCTGTAATGGACGATCCCGCGAACTCTTACCAAGGGGGCCCCGGGACATTGGGGATGAGATAGGGCCCCTTGTAAGTGCGCCGGCCTGCAGGCGAGTATGCACCCGCAGAACCGACCCCGGTTTTCACCGGCAGATCCAAAGAGCCCTGTAATTCCAAGGTTTTGAACCCGACGTCCCCAGGCTAAAGCCACCACTCACGGAACATGGTCAGATTGCCAGTTAACGCCGCGTCAAGGAAGTAGGGATTTCCTTACCAAACGGTAAAAGGCCAGATTCAACCACTTTTTCACGGTGGGTTCACGCTGTTGGCAGGAAAACGCCGGAGACTAGGCTTCAAGCACGAACATCTGATTCTGAAACGCCGCTTTCAGCACCGCCTGGGCGGTGGTTTCGACGTTCAGCGCGTCGCGTGCGAGGCGCAGATGTTTTTCGATCGTGGCCTGGGTCAGCCCCATGATCTGCGCGATGTCCTGCATGGTCTTGCCGTCGCCCACCCATTCCAAGGCCTCGCGCTGGCGTTTGGTCAGCGCCTGGTTGGGCGGGGTATAGGGCAGGCTGAGGATCTTCAGGTGCACGATGTTGTTCATCAGCACGATGTCGTCACCGTGCTCGGACCAGACCGCCTCGACCTCGGACTGCGGCGTGCCGCGGCGTGCGGTCAGCGCAATCGCGCCCTTGGCGCGTTTCGACACCGACCGGAAGCTGACCGTGTAACCCGCGGTGACGCCGCTCGCGATGTTGAACTCCACCACCTTCTGCTCGGCCGGGGTGAGCGTGCCCGAGGACATCATGTCCGCAAGGATCGCCCAACTGCAGGCCCCGTCGTTCTCCAGCGCCCATTTGACCAACGGCGCGTGGTGATAATGGCCTTCGCTGATGAAGGCATCCGTATAGGCGGGGTCGTGATTGCTGAGAATGACGAAATCGTTCGGATCGCCCAGCGAACTCGCTGTGCGGAACCGGGTGAAGCCGTAGATCAGCCGATCGAACCCGTAGGTCGCCATGCGTTCACAATGCAGCGCCCAGAGCAGCTCGATGCTCTCCGCCTGCGTCAGCTCGATCAGGTAGCGGCGCAGCACCGGTGTCATTTTGCAGCCTCCAAATGGCTCAGCAGCGCGTCCATCGCCAGCGTATAGCCGCGTGCGCCAAAGCCGCAGATTTGCCCCAGCGCCACGGGGGCCACGAAGGATTTGTGCCGGAATTCTTCGCGCGCGTGGATGTTGGACAGGTGCAACTCCACAACCGGCAGTTCGATCGAATTGATCGCGTCCATGATCGCGATCGAGGTATGGGTGAGCGCGCCTGCGTTCAGGATCACACCATCGTGCTGCCCGCGCGCGGCGTGCAGGGTGTCGACCAGAACGCCCTCGTGATTGCTTTGGCCGAACTCCAGCCCAACGCCCAGCGTCTTGGCGTGGGCGCGGCACATCTCCTCGATATCCGCGAGCGTGGTCCGGCCGTAAACCTCGGGCTGGCGGGTGCCCAGCAGATTGAGGTTGGGACCGTTCAGAACGAGCATAGAATGCATGTCGATTTCCCCCAGTATCCAAGCGTCTTAGCGGGGCGGGTGGGGGCCTGTCCAGATATGCGGTGCGATGGGCGGCGGTGGCGGCCTTCCTGGGGCGCGGAAGGCGCCGAGTCGCGGGGCCGATCAGCGACCGGGCCCCACACTCAGGTCGGGTATTCCCCCATTGTGCGAAGAATCGCCGATCTTAATCGTAAGATGAAGAGATCTGCATAAGGGTCTGAAACGGTTTCATTTATTTGCACTCTTCATGACGCTTCGCGCCGCTTCGGGTTCGCCTCTGGGATGTATGGCGCCGTTGCCGTCCGGACTGAGGGAATTGACAAAAACCAGATTCGGTCTGATCCTTGGGTCAGACGATTTTCGAATTTATTTTGCCCACTCTGTAGAAACAATCGATAGCCTGATGAGCCATTTTTCAATCCTGCGAGAGGCGACTCTCGCACTTAGGAACACTTTGTTCGCCGCTCTTTCGGACACGCAGGACGTGGATTTCACGTTCGACAACATGGCGACCGATATCATCCTGTCTCCTCCCAGGCGGAACATCCCGAATACGGCGCAGCTGTCGATCTACCTCTACCACATCGAAGCCGACCCGCAGATGCGCAACCAGCCAAAGCTGTCGCAGGGCCGCGATGCGCTGCTGCGGGCACCTCAGGCGGTGCGGGCGTTCTACCTGATCACGCCGCTTCTGACCGACGAGGATCAGAACCATCTGATGATGGGGCGGATCCTGCAGACCATGCATGACCGGCCGTTCCTGACCGACACGACCGCCGGGCCGCTGGACGATTCCTTTGGCGGCGGCAGCCCGGCGCTGCGGCTTTCGCTGGAACCGATGCGGCTCGAGGATATCAGCCGGATCTGGTATGCGCTGGGGGCCGATTACCGGCTGTCGGTGGCCTACATGATGCGTTCGGTGATCATCGACAGCGCCACCGCGCCGACCGATCCCAGCCGGGTCGAAACCAGCCATATCGTGCTGCGGCAAGGGGTCGGGGGATGAGCGTCGATATCCTAACCCGGCAGGCGCTGATCACGGGCGTCGTGCGCGACGCGATCAGCGGCGCAAAACCGCGGCGGCTGGTGCAGATGACGGTGCTGCGCCATGCTGACGACCGCCCGCTGGCCCAGATCACCCAGCGAATTGGGGCCGACGGCATGTTTGTCGTGGCCGGCGATCCGGCCATCGTCCTGCCGCCGCAGAACATCACGCTGCGGCTGGAATTCCGCGCCCAGGGCTATCAGCCGCTGGACCGTCAGGTGGTGCTGACCGCCGCCGACCTGGCCCGGGTGGATGACAATTTCGACGACGGCGGCACCGTGCGCACCGCATCGGTGATCGCCGGGCTGCCCCGGGCGCTGGATCTGCAGCTCTTGCCGGAGCCCGTCACGCTCAAGGGCCGTGTGGCGCGTGCCGACAACGCCGCACAACCCATTGAAAACGCGCAGGTGCAGATCACCGCACCTGCCGCTGTCGGCCCCGTGGCCACCAATGCCCAGGGATATTTCACCCTGGGGCCTGCCCCCGTTGCCGACACGGTGACGCTGTCCATTACCGCCGCCGGATTCGATGCGCGTGTCACCGATGTCCGGCTTGATTTTCGCCAACCCGTGAACACGGGGGCCTTCGCCCTCGAACAGAGTTAGGGAGATGATTGATGCCTGAATATTTAGCACCCGGTGTGTTCGTCGAGGAGGTCCCGAGCGGGGCGAAATCCATATCCGGCGTCAGCACCTCGACCATCGGCATGGTCGGCATGACCGAACGCGGTCCGGTCGACACGCCGACACTGGTGACCAATTTCGGCGCCTTCACCCGGACCTTCGGCGGCATGCTGGATCACCGGGTGTTCACCGGCAACCGCAACGCGCTGCCCTATGCGGTGCAGGGCGCCTTCGACAACGGCGCGGGGCGCATCTTCGTCAGCCGTATCGTCGGCGAAAACGCCACCTTCGGCACGGTTGACCTGCTGGGCAACACGGTGGTCGGGGCCGCCGCCACGGCGCTGAGCGCACGGGCCATCGCGGCGGCAACCGAAATTCAGGTCGACGACGGCACCAACCTCGCGCAGGGCGACCAGCTGCTGCTCTCGGATGGGCCGCGGTCGGAATACGTGACAGCCGACAGCGACCCGGTCGAAACCGGCGTGGCGCTGGCCGGACGGCTGCACGCGCCACAGGCCGACGGCGTTGCCGTCGATCAGCAGGACCCGCCCGCCGAGGGCAACAACCTGACGGCCGAGATCACCGGCGACATGGATGCCGGCGCGGGCCTTGCGCTTTCGGCGGCGGGCGTGGCGGGCCTGAACGCCGGGGACATCCTGCGCATCCGGCAGACCGATGACCCGAGTGTGACCGAATTCGTGACCATCACCGCCGCCGGTGCGGCCGATTTCAACGAAGGCACGCTGCTTTTCGATCATCCGCAGGCCACCGCCGAGGTGCATGTTGTCACCTTCGCCAACAGCGGCACGTCGACCACGCTCAACGGTGCTGCGGGCGGGGCGGCGACGATGGTCGCGCTCAATGCCACCGCAGGTCTGGCCGAAGGCGACGTGATCGCCATCGGGGCGGCGGGCACGCGCGAATTCCACGTGGTCCGCGCCATCGTGGCGCAGCTGTCCATCGCCACCACCCCCACAACGGCGATCCATGCCGCCGGGGTGCCGGTGCTGCGCCAGACGCCGCTTTTCCGGGTCCATGCCAAGGACCAGGGCGGCTGGGCCAACCGGGTGCAGGTGCGTATCGGTGCCTCTCCGCTGTGCGAATCCACCGTGGGCGTCGCGGCGGCGCAGAACGACAGCCCCGTCACCCTGACCACCAGCGTCGGCCTGCATCCCGGCAGCGTCGTGTCGATCCTGCGCGACAACGCGGGCACGCTTGAGGAAATCGCCCGACAGCGCGTCAACGCCGTCGATCAGAACCTGAGCGAGGTCGAACTGGAAGGCGGCGCCGCCGTGGCGCTGCAGGCGGGCGACGTGGTCGTGAGCCAGGAATTCACCCTGATCGTCGAGCTTCTGGGCGCCGACGGCAAAGTCGCGCAGGACGAAGCGTTCGCAAGCCTGGCCACCGATCCCGCGCATCCCTCATATGCGCCCAACATCGTCGGGGCGTTCGATCGCGCCGCGGGCGAGGGCGAGCGTGCGGGCCTCAGCGATCTGGTGCGACTGTCCGACCTCACGATGGACGACAACGGCGTCGATCTCGCCGGGGCCGCCGATGCGCGGCTGGCCACGCCCTTCGACCGGGTGACACGCACGCTGACGGGCGGCAACGACGATCTGGCGAGCGTCGATGCGCGCACATACCGCGGTCAGGATGCGGCGGATGCGGCGGATCGCACCGGCCTGCACGCGCTGACCGCCATCGACGACATTTCGATCGTCGCGGTTCCCGGCCAGTCCGACCAGATCGTTCAGAACGCGATGATCACCCATTGCGAAACCATGCGCTACCGCATCGCGGTGCTGGACAGCGCCGTGAACGCAAAGCTGGCGGATATCCAGGCGCAGCGGGCGCTTTATGACAGCACCCGCGCCGCGCTCTACTATCCGTGGTTGCAGATCTCGGACCCGTTCGGGCGCGTGACCGACCGTCTGGTGATCCCGCCGTCGGGCCATGTCTGCGGGGCCTTCGCGCTGACCGACAACACCCGGGGCGTGCACAAGGCACCGGCCAACGTGGTGGTTCGCAATATCCTGGACCTCAACGCGATCATCACGACGCGGGAACAGGAAATCCTGAACCCGCGCGGCATCAACGTGATCCGCGATTTTTCCAGCCTTGGGCGGGCCAAGCGGATCTGGGGGGCGCGTACGATCTCGTCCGACAGCGAATGGCGCTATGTGCCCGTGCGCAGGCTTTTCATCTTTGTCGAAAAGTCCATCGAGAAAGGCATGCAGTTCGCGGTGTTCGAACCCAACGACCAGACGCTTTGGGCGACGATCCAGCGCACGCTGACCAATTTCCTGACATCCGTCTGGAAGGACGGCGCGCTTTTCGGCACCACCCCGGAAGAGGCGTTCTTTGTCGAGGTCGGCCCCAGCACGATGACCCAGCAGGACATCGACGAGGGGCGGTTGATCGTCAAGGTCGGCATCGCACCGGTGAAACCGGCGGAATTCGTCATCTTCCGGATCAGCCAGAAGACCGCCGGCGCGTCCTGATCCCTTTGTTACATCGCCGCCGCGCCCCGGCGCGTCGGCCCCCCCGATTTTGCAAACTTGACTTTACCCAGAAAGAGGAGCCCGAGACATGCCTCCCGGAGATCGCGTAGACCCCTTACTTCAGATCAATTTTCTTTTGGAAATCGACGGTATCACCCGCGGTGCCTTTACCGAGGTCAGCGGCCTGACCGCCGAACAGGAGACCGTGGATTACCGCGAGGGCAGCGAGGACACGGTGGTGCGCAAGCTGCCCGGCCTCAAGACCTTTACCAACATCATGCTCAAACGCGGCTGGACCCAAGACGCCGAGCTTTGGGAATGGCGCAAGACCACCATCGACGGTGTGACCGAGCGCAAGGCGGGCGCCATCATCGTGCTGGACGAGGCGCGCCAAGAGGCGCTGCGCTTTTCCTTCCGCGAGGGCTGGATCTGCAAGTGGGAGGGGCCGCAGCTCAATTCCACCACCAACGAGGTCGCGATCGAAAGCATCGAGATCTGCCACGAAGGGCTCGAGATGGTGACCTGATCCGTCCACCTGCCGCTTGCCTCACCCACCGCCTGAACCCCGAAAGGTCCGCCCATGTCCGCCCCCGGCGTCAAATTCCAGTTCGTCGACCTGAACCGGCCCCCGATTGCCCGGCTCAGGACCGATATCTGCGGTTTTGCGCTTTTCGCGGAACGCGGGCCCATCGACAGGGCGGTCAAGGTGACAAGCTGGCGGCAGTTCCTCGATACCTTCGGCCCGCCGCTGGATTTTGCCCACGGCGGGCAGGCGGTTCGGCTGTTCTTCGAGAATGGCGCGGCGGCGGCGCAGGTCATCCGCGTGACGGATGCGCAGACCGCCGCCGTGGCCAGCGTGGCGCTGGATCCCGACGGCGCACCGGGCAGCGACATCACCCTGCGCGCCGCCTTTTCCGGGATCGACAAGACCGAGGCCCGCGCGCCAGGACCGCTGGCACAGCCCGGCGTCGCGGTGTCCGACAACCCCGGCGCCTGGGGCAACCGGCTGGCGGTCACGGTGCAGCCCGGCGGGCTGGGCGTCACGACCTCGCAGCCCAACCAGCCCGCGGACGGTGCCAGCATCCGGGTCGAGGCGATTGCCGGCTTTCATCCCGGCAGCCACGTCCGGCTGTTGCAGGACGGCCAGCCGCATGACCGGCTGGCACGGGTTGCCGCCATCGACCCGATCCTGCGCGAAATCACATGGGATGCGCCCGTGACCGGCCCCGTGCTCGACTACAGCCAGCCGGTGCGGCTGGAAACGGTGGAATTCACGCTTGTCCTGACGCTCGACGGGGGCGAGATCGGGCGCTACGAAAACCTGTCGCTTGAGCCGGAACACCCCCGCTACATGCCGCGCGCGCTGGAGGCCGAAGCCTATGTGCTGGCCGGAACCGTGACGCTGGGCGCCGCCGACCTGACCGACCCGCAGCGCTGGCCGCAGCCCGGAGCGCCGCGCGCCTTTGCCGGGGGGGCCAACGGGCTGGCCAGCAGCGGCAAGGCGCAGTTTCTGGCCGCGCTCGAGGTGCTGGAGCGGATCGACGAGGTGTCGGTGCTCTGCGCCCCCGATCTGGTGCTTCAGGCCGATGCCGAAGGCGATGCGCCGGAACCGCCGCTTTCGGGCGATCTTTGCCATATCCCGGCAGCGTTGCCGCGTGGGCAGGTGCGCGGGCAGGTCGTTGCGGCCGGATCGGGCCTGCCGGTGGCGGGCGTGCAGATCACCAGCCCCGAGGCCGCCACCCGCAGCGCGGTCAGCCAGGTAGATGGCAGTTTTCTTCTGGACGGTCTGCCGGTCGGGCAGGCGACGCTGAGCTTCGGCAAGACCGGCTTTGTCGCGCGCGAGGTGACGGCGCAGACCTTCGAATTCGCGCCCCCTGAACCGCAGGTGTTCGAGCTTGCCGCGCGTACCCTGCCGGTGCCATTGACCGAGGATGCGATCTTTGAGGTGCAGCAGGCGATGATCCTGCAATGCATGCGCACCCGCGACCGGGTGGCGCTGCTGGATCCACCCGCGAACCGCCTGCGGATCGAGGACATCCAAAGCTGGCGCAACCGTTTCGACAGCAGCTATGCGGCGCTTTACTGGCCCTGGCTGCGCGTGGTGCCGCAGGGCGAAACGCTGGCGCGGGAAATGCCGCCCTCGGGCGCCGTGGCCGGGCTGCTGGCCCGCATGGACCTGGCCGAGGGGCCACAGCGCGCGCCCGCCAACCGCACCCTGCGCGGGGTGCAGGCGCGGACCGATGCGGTGGATGATGCGGTGCACGCGATGCTGAACGAGCAGGGCATCAACGTATTGCGCGCGCGGCCCGGACGCGGCGTCGCGCCGATGGGCGCGCGGACCCTGAGTTCCGAGGCCGAATGGCGCTATCTGGGCGTGCGGCGGCTGATGCTGATGATCGCCGAGGCGATCGAGGAAGGCCACCAATGGGCCGTGTTCGAACCCAACACCCAGATCCTGCGCGACGCCATCCGGCATTCGCTGAGCGCCTTTCTGGGCGGGCTCTGGCGGCGCGGCGCGCTGGCCGGGGCGGGGCCCGAGGCCGCCTTTGCCCTGAAATGCGATGCCGAGAACAACCCCGAACAGGTGGTCAACGAAGGCCAGCTGATCTGCGACATCGCCGTGGCCCCGGTGCGGCCTTACGAATTCATCCGACTGCGGCTGGGCCGGACCGACCGGCTGACCGTTCAGGTGCAGGAATAGGAGCTGTCAGGTGATCGACTTTCCCCGCTTTGACCCGCTGCCCAACTACAACTTCCTGATCACGCTTTTCGACAGCGGCGGGTTGCTGGGCGGGGCCGTCAGCGCCGCCGCCGGGCTGCTGCTGGGCGGCTTTACCGAAGCCAAGGGCCTCGAAATGGGGCTCGAGGTCGAAAGCTACCTCGAAGGCGGGGTGAACGACCGCGTGCACCGCTTTCCGACCCGCATGACCTATCCCAACATCGTGCTGACCCGCGGCGTCGGCCTGAGCGAGAACCTCTGGCTTTGGCACGAGGAGTTCCAAAAGGGCCTGGGCACCCGCCGCGACGGGCTGATCATCCTGCAGGATAATCTCAAGCTGCCGATCAAGACCTGGTCCTTCACCAATGGCCTGCCGGTCAAGTGGTCCGGCCCCGCCTTCAACGCACAGGAAAGTGCGACCGCTATCGAATCCCTTGAAATCGCGCATGAAAAGCTGGAACTCGTGGCCTCGCCCGGGAAGCTTCTTGATGCGGTTTCACCCTTCTGAGGAGCCGCGCGATGCCCGTCACCATCAACGAGATCGAAACCGAGGTGAACGCCTTCGACCCGTCGGCGCTGCTGACCGAAGAGGTGCTGCGCATCATGGCGGCGCGGGTCGCGCAGGAAATCGAGAACACCAAACGCGAGGACCGGCTGCGCGACCGCGACACCGCCATCACCAGCCAGCGCAGGCAGGTGGAATAGACCATGGGCAAGCTCAGTTTCCAGAAGCTGGACCTTGAAAAGAACCCACTGGGCGATCCCATCGAGGTGCAGTTCAACCCGACCGAATACAGCTTTGAAAAGACCGCCAAGCTGGGCGAGGTCAGCCTGCCGGGGCTTGACAGCCCGATCCTGCAGTTCGTGCGCGGCGACAGCGAAAAGCTGTCGCTGGAGCTTTTCTTTGACGGCACCACGCCGGAAACCGGCGGCGGCCTGCTGGGGGCCATCGGTGCAGGTCTGGGGGCAGCGGCCGGAGAACCGCAGACGGTTGTGACCCGCGTCGATGCCTTTTACCGCATGGTCAAGATCAGCGGAGATCTGCATACGCCGCCGCTGGTGCGCGTGACCTGGGGCGATGCGTTCCCGGGCGCCGTGACCTCGGAAAGCGAGGCGCCGACACCCACCTTCGACGCGGTCGTCGAAACCATCAAGCGCCGCTATACGCTCTTCGATCCCGAGGGCAAGCCGCTGCGCTGCATCGTGACGCTGACCTTGCGCGAATACCGCACGCTGCACGAACAGCTGACCGAGCTGAACCTGCAGACATCGGACCACACCCGCAGCCATACCGTGCGCGAGGGCGAAACGCTGCTGCAGATCGCCTATGGTGCCTACAAGGACGCCGCGCGCTGGCGCGTCATCGCCGATGCCAACGACATCGCGGACCCCGCCAACCTGGAACCGGGGCGCGTGCTTGACCTGCCGCCGCTGGTGAAGGCATGAGCCCGGCATCGGCCATATCCGCGGGCCGCAGCTTTTACGCGCCGCGGTTCGAGATCGTCATCGACGGCCAGGCGTTCGAGCCCTACGCCACCCGCGACGTGCTCGAGGTCACCTATGCCGACAGCCTGACCGAGCTGGAGTATTTCGAATTCACGCTCAACGACTGGGATCCGGTGCGCAACGCGCCCAAGTATTCCAGCCCCTATGATGAAACCGGCAGCCCGGTGCAGGACGGGGCAGGGGGCACGATCACCCCGATCGAGCCGGGCATGACGGCGGAATTGTCGCTGGGCTACTACGGGCCCGAGGATATCGTGCCCAAGCTTTCGGGCACCGTGGTGTCGATCACCCCCAGCTTTCCTGATACCGGCATGCCGCAGATGAAGGTCCGCGTGCTGTCCGAGCTTTTCACCCTGCAGAAGGAACAGCTGACGCGCGAATTCATCGACATGACCGACACCGCCATCGCGCAGTCGCTTGCGGGCGATCTGGGCCTTGAGGTGGCCACGACCCCGGGGCAGGAGGCGGGCGAGACGCCGGTCGAATTCCTGCAGATGAACAACGAATACCCGATCAACTTCCTGATGCGGCGGGCGCGGCTGCTGGGCTACGACGTGGCCATCCTGTCCGAGGTCGATCCGAGCCTTGGCCTGACCGTCACCGGCGCGTCGGACGATGGCAAGGTGTTGTTCTTCGGCCCCTCTGACCCAGATCAGCCGGTCTATGACCTCGCATGGGGAAAGACTTTGGCCAGTTTCAACATCGCGGTGCGCGTCAAGGAACAGGTCAGCCGCGTCACGGTGAAATCCACCAACCCCGCGCTGCCCGCGGGCCAGCAGGAAATCGAGGCAGAGGCGACGCTGGATGATCTGGACCTCGATTTCCCAGATCCGCGCCTTCTGGACACCATGACCGAGGCGCTGACCAGCGCCGCCGAGGTGGTCGTGGACGAACCGGTGCAGAACCAGGCCGAGGCGGATGCCAAGGCGCTGGGGATCCTGCGCGAACGGGTCAAGGACATGGTCACGGCCGAGGGCAGCACCGTGGGCTTTCCCGATCTGCGCGCCGGGCGCGTGATCGAGGTTACCGGGGTTGGCGCGCGCTATTCGGGCCGCTGGGTGCTGACCAAGACCACCCACAAACTCGACAGCACCGGCTACACGACCAAGTTCAACTGCCGCCTGGAAGGGAGCCTGCCATGACAGACTGGAACAGGAGGCAGCTCACATGACCAGTCGGGTGCAGGGTTTCGTGCTGGGCACGGTCAAGGATCTGGAGGATCCCGAGGCCATCGGCCGGATCAAGGTCGCCTACCAGGGCCGCCCCGGAGAGCCGCTGTCGAACTGGGCCTTCATGGTGCGACCCATGGCCAGCACCGAGGTCGGCATGTGGTTCATGCCCGAGCTTGAGGATCAGGTCGTCGTCGGCTTTCTCAACGGCAATATCGAACAGCCTTACGTGATGGGCAGCATCTTCACCAAGGAAAAGGCCCCGCCGGTCACGGAGCCGGGCCAGAGGGTCATCCGGTCGGTGCAGGGGCACGAGATCATCCTCGACGACACCGACGCCGCCGAAAACGTCATCATCCGCGATGCCTCGGACAACGAGATCAAGATGACCCAGGACGGGATCGAGATCACCAGCGCGGGCAAGATCACCATCCAGGGCACCGAAATCGCCATCAACGGCGACAGCTCCGTCGACATCGAAACATCGGGCCAGTTGACCGGCAAAGGCTCGCCCATCCACCTCAACCCGTAAAAGGACCGCCCCCCGTGAACAGCGTCTTTCCCGAAACTCCCGGCTTCAGCGGCGCCTTCCTGCAGGGATGGCGGCGGCGGCCCGGGTCGGGCGTGGCGCCGGACAACGCCGAAGAGGTCTATGCCGTGATCGTCAAGCAGGCCTGGATAGTCAGCCCGGATGCGGACCCGGCCGTCGGCACGGTCGCGCCCGATCCAGACGGGCCCGAGGTCTTTGAAGAGGACCAGATGACCAACCTGCTGCGCAACGCCGATTTCGCCGATGCCGGTCTGCACTGGTCCGAGCCCGCGAACGCGGACGTGGCCTTTGGCGAGGGCGAGGTGACGCTGACCTCGACCGCCGGGGCCGAGGACCTTTCACAGGTCATTTCCTTCGGTACAGAGCTGCGTGACCGGCGCCTCGGGGCCAGCGCCAAGGCCGCCGCCGCCAACACCCCCGCCGCCCCGGTCCTGCGGCTTGAGCTCGGGGCCGACACGCTGGAAAGCGAGGCGGGGCTGACGATCGACCCCGACATCGTGCTGGGCACCTCGGCGCTGATCGCGGCGAATTCGAACGAGGTGCAGATGACCGCCGCTTTCCCGTCGCTGGCGGTCGATGGCGAGGCGCTGACCTATTCCGAACTCGTGGTGCAGCATCTGCAGTACGAATCCGACCTGGTGCCCTACAAACCCGAGGCCGACATCATCGTCGCCGCGCGATCCGGTCCCGTCCCGCTTGAGGTCAGGGTCAACGGCGCCACGCGCTTTGAACAGCCTGCTGCCGGCGCGGTCCTCAGCGGGCTGGGATGGGAGCACAAGGTGGACAGCCCGCGCGAGGCCGAGGCGGGGGATATGGGCGGCCTGGGCGTGCCGCCGCCGCATCTGCCGCAGGATTTCGAAAACAGCTATTTCAACGGCTATCGGCGCGGCGCGGCGCTGCCTGTGGCGCAGGCCTATCTGCAGCCCGGCGACCGTATCGTAGTGACCCGCGACGGGGTGGACGACTACGGCTTTGCCCTGCCGGATGCCTTCCCTGAACTCACGCACAAATGGTTCACCGGCACCGGCAAGGACGATCCGTGCCTCTGGCGCAGCCGCGCGGTGGCGCTGAACCTCGATACGCTGGTGATCGAACCCGACCGCGACCGCGCCTACGCGGTCTGGCGCGCCTGCTGGGCGATTGACGATCCGCTGGGCGGATTCGGCCCGATCCCCGCCGACCAGAACCGCGAAGCGCTTGTGACACTGGAAGGAGCCGCCTGATGGGACAGCCCATTTGCCCGACCCAAGGCATTGCCTTTGCCTTTCCCGACGTCTGCCTGACGCCCGCGCCGCCCTCGGCGCCGATCCCGATCCCGTATCCCAACATCGCCCAGCTGGCGGATGCGCAGGACGTGGCGGACGATCTGTTGCTGGGGTCAAGCAGCCTCAACGCCGTGCTGGCGGACAGCACCGTCGCGACCTCTTCGGGGGACGAGGCCGGATCGAATGGCGGCGTCAACAACGGCAACAAGATCAAGGGCGAATGCAAGGTCACGAGCGCCTCGACCACCGTGCTTTACGGCGGCAAGGGCATCGCGCGCTTCGGCGATCCGACCAGCCAGAACGACGGCAACGCCGTCGGCAGCCTGCTGGGGGCCTTTCCGACCGTGCTGGTGGGGGGCTGATCCGATGACCGCATTCCTGGGCACAGGCTGGAAATTTCCGATCCGTGTGAACGGGCGCGGATCGCTGGACTACGTCACCGGCGACGCGCTGATCGAACAGGCGATCCTGCTGATTCTCAGCACTCCGCCCGGCAGCCGTGTCATGCAGGCGGAATTCGGCTGCGGCATCCACGACTACGTCTTTGCCTCCAACACCGCGAACATGCGCGCGCTGGTGGCATCAGCCGTGGAACGCAGCCTCACCCGGTGGGAGCCGCGCATCGACGTGTTGCGCGTCGATGCCCGCACCTCGGCCGATGCCGAACATGTGCTGCTGATCCACGTCGATTACCGCATCCGCGCCAACAACGCCTTTCACAACCTCGTCTATCCGTTCTTCATCAACGAAGGAGAGGGCTAAGCCATGACCCTTCCGGTTCCCAACCTAGACGCCCGCCGCTTTCAGGACCTGATGGACGAGGCGCGCGCGCGCATCCCGACCTACACGCCCGAATGGACCGACTTCAATCCGTCCGACCCCGGCACCACGCTGGTCGAACTGCATGCCTGGCTGACGGAAACGCTGCTGTATCAGGTCAACCGGCTGCCGGATAAGGCCTATATCAACTTTCTCAACCTGCTGGGAACCAAGCCGAAACCGGCCCGCGCGGCGCATGCGGAACTGACGTTCAAATTCGCCAAGCTCGACAAACCCGGCGATCCGCTGACCCTGCTGGTGCCGCGCCGCGCGCAAGTGGGGGTGGATGATCCGAACCTCGCCGAACCGCTGACGTTCGAGACGGATGAGACGCTGCGCGGGATCAACGCGGCGGTTGCGTCGATCTTTCTGAAATCCGCCGCCGGAACGCAATTGGTGGGCACCTACAACAGTGACGAGGCGGCGCTGGAACTGCCCGGCGCCTTCCGCCCCTTCGGTGATGCCGATGCCGCGGCAGGCTATGAGATGCGGATCGGCCTGCTGTTGCGCCCGCACCGGGACGACAAGCAGAACTACATGCTCGACCGGTTTCCCGAGGGCGAGCTGAATCTCATGGCGCTGACCCCGCAGGTGTTCGAGCGCGCCGCCAGCGGCGAGGTCATCGAAGGCCCGTTCGGGACCGCCTGTCCCTTCCCGTGGGAGGTCGAAGACGGCGGAGAGACGCTGGTGTGGGAGGCCTATGTCGGCACCGATCCCGGCAGCGATTTCGACACGCCCGCGCAATGGGTGCGCGTCAACCTGCGCGGCGACCAGACGGGCGGTCTGGCGCGGTCGGGGCATGTCTACCTCGACATTCCGCCGGGCCTGCCGGCAGTGGACTTCAACAGCCTGTCGCGCACCGTCTGGGACGAGATGGGCCTGGTCAAACCGCCCCAGGACAAGGCCGAGCTGATCGACGATCTGGAAAACGGTCAGCTGATCGCCGCGGATCTGGACGTCGACATCTGGAAAGACACGATGGGGGTCGTCGATCCGCCCCTGCAGGACCCCGAGGATCTGATCGACGCGATCAACGCCACTCCGGCGCTGAACCTGGCCGGTGTGCCCGCCGATGTCTGGACCGAACTGGGCTATTCCGAAGCGCCGGTGCGCTACGGCGTGGTCTGGCTGCGCGCGCGGCTGGTGCAGGCGCTGGACGTGCCGCCCGAGGTGTCGGGGCTTTACCTCAACACCGTGGCGGCGACCGCCGCGCAGACCCGCAGCACCGAGGTGCTGGGCACCAGCGCCGGGCGGCCCAACCAGACCTTCAAGCTCAAGCGCGCGCCGGTGCTGATCAACGCCGCAACCGGCGCGCCAGATGTGACGATCGAGCTTGAGGATACCGCGCGCCAGCGCACCGTCTGGGAACGTGGCGAGGATTTCATCGGCGCCACGCGCGACACCAAGCGGTACCTGTTCGATCCGATCACCGGGACGGTGACCTTTGGCGACGGGGTCAATGGCATGATTCCGGTGGCGGGCACGCGCATCATCGCCACCGGCTACCGCGTCGGCGGCGGGCGCATCGGCAACGTGGCTGCAGGCACCATCACCAAGCTCAAGACTGCGCTGCCCAAAGTGGACTCCGTGCGCAACCTGCGCGCCGCGTCGGGCGGGTCCGACGCCGAAACTCTGGACGAGGCGCGGTTGCGCGCGCCCAAGACGCTGCGCACCCGCGACCGCGCCGTCGCCGCCGAGGATTTTGCCGATCTGGCCCGGGAAACCCCCGGCGTCGATCTGAAATCCGCCTTCGCGCTGCCGCTCACGCGGCTGGAGTCCGGCGACGATCCCGCCGTGCCGCCCACGCAGGTGCCCGACAGCCCCGGCGCGGTGACGGTCGTGGTGCTGCCCGTGAACCCCGGGCCGACACCGCAACCGACCGAAGCGCAGCTGCGCACCATCTGCGCCTGGCTCAACGCGCGGCGGCTGATCACCACCGAGCTTTACGTGACCGGGCCGAACTATGTGCGGATCGACCAACTGAGCGCGCAGATCACCGCCCGCGCCGATGCCGACCTCAAGGCCGTGCAGGATGCCGCGAATGCGGCGCTACAACGGTTCTTTCACCCGCTTATCGGCGGCCGCATCACCGACCCCGTGCAGACCGAAGGGCCGGGATGGCCGATCGGCGGCGATGTCTACCTTGGCGATGTGTTCGACCTGCTTCTGGGCCTCGACGGGGTGGACCGGGTGCCGGACCTCAAGATCGCGCTGGAAACCGCGCCCAACGACAATTGCGCCGATGTGCTCGAAGTGCAGCCCGGCACGCTGGTGCATCTGCCGCCCGAGGTCATTGCGCTGGATGTGAGGTATGGCCGTGCAACCTGAGATCCGCCTCCCGGCCTTTCTGCGCCTCGATCCGGCCATCGGCTGGCGCCGCTCCGACATCTCGGCGGGGGTCGAGGTCGATCCGGTCACGCAAAGCCTGTCGCTGGGGTACCTCGGCACGCGGCTGTCGCCACTGACCGACGGCAGCGGCGCGTTCGGCGGCAAGACCCTGCCCACCGGCGTGGCCGTTGGGCCGGATGGCGTAATCGTGGTGGCCGATCCCGCGAGTGGCGCACTGCTGGCGAGCCCGCATCAGGGCCTGTTCGGACCCGAAGGCGACACTGCCCCGACCTTCGTGCCGCTTTGGCCGACGCCCGAGGACCGGCAGGCGGGGGACTGCGATCTGCCCGACGGCCCGCGCCGCCGGGGGCCCTACGATTTGGCGCAACCGCGCGGCGTGGCGTTTTCGCGTGACGGCGACCTCTTGGTCACGGATGCGGGCGACGAGGGGCAGCCGGGGCGGCTTTTGGTCTATACTTGGCCGGGTCTGCGGGTCCGGGCGGAAATTCGGCTGGGCGGTCAGCCCTGGGACATCGCGGTGGATGCCGACGGCGCCATCTGGATCGCCGATGCCGCCCGCCACGCTGTGCGCAAGCTGGACCGGGCCTGGCGCGTCACCGGCTTTGTCACGCGGCCCGGCGCGCTCAACCGCCCCCGGCACCTGACGATCGCCGAGGATGGCACGCTCTACATCGTCGATACCGATCCCGACACCGGCATCGGACGGCTGAGCTGGACCGACAGGCACGGGCGCGTCACGCATCTGGATCAGGCAGGCCAGACCGCGTTCTGGCCCATTCCGCTGCCGCCGCCGGTGCAGATGCGCGACGGGGAGTATTTCGTCCCCGGCGCGCAGTGCCTCGATCACGGGCCGCGGCTGCGCAACCTGACGCTGGACCGGCGGGGCCGCCTGCCGCAAGGGCCGGTGCTGCGCTACACGCTGCCGCCCGGGCGGCGCGAACGCAAGGGCACCTACGTGAGCGAGGCGCTGGACAGCGAAACGTTTGCCTTTGCCTGGCACCGCATGATCTTTGACATGACGCTGGGCGACAGCGGCGCGGTGCAGGTGCTGACCTACACCTCGGCCAGCGACCTCGAACCCAGCCGCATCGACCGACTGCCCGACACCAGCTGGTCGCGGCCCATCACCATCGTGCCCGGCATGCCGTTCGAGGCGCTGGTCCAGTCGCCGCCGGGCCGCTACCTGTGGCTGCGCATCGTGCTGATCGGCGATGGCGTCACCTCGCCCGAGATCCGCGCCATCGAACTCAGCCGTCCGCGCAATTCGTCGCTGCGCTTCCTGCCCGCGCCGTTCCACGAAGACCCGGAGTCGCGCGATTTCCTCGACCGGTTCCTGAGCTATTTCGACACGATCTTTGCCGAGGTCGGCCAGGAGGTGAAGGCGTTCTCGGACCGCATCGCCCCGCATGCCGCCCCCGAAGGCGCGTTCCTGGCCTGGGTCGGCAGCTGGTTCGATATCCGGTTCCTCGCGCAATGGGACGACGCCACGCGCCGCGCCTTCGTCGCCAACGCGATGGACCTGCACCGCAGCCGCGGCACCATCGCCGGGCTCACGCTGCTGCTGCGGCTGCATCTGGGGGTCAGCGACCCGATGCCGGTGCTGATCGAGGGGTTCCGCCTGCGCCACTTTGCCGAACGCCGCAAGACCGCCACGCCGGACTTGCCCGACGGCAGCCTGCGCATCGGCGGGCGGGCACTGACCCAGCCGCTGGTCGCGGGGGACGAGGCGCACCGCTTCTATGTCGTCGCTCCCGCGGCCGTCATCGGCGACGACACCGCGCGGCAGACCCTGGTCGAGCTGGTCGACGCCTTCAAGCCCGCCCACACCGCCTGGGCGCTGATCGCGGTTGAGGCGGCGCTGCGCGTCGGCTGCCAGTCCACCGTTGGGGTGGACACGATCCTGGGCGGCTATGACCGCGAACCACTGGGCGAAATGACGCTGGCGCAAAGCGCAGGCCTGACCGGCCCGCCCAACCGGCTGCCACAACTGGGGCGCGACACGATTATTGCAAGACACTGATTATTATAGAAAAGGTGAGACCAATGTCAGACTTTGAAAGCAGTTGCATTCCCTGCGGTCTTCATACATTTCGCAGAAATACCTACTTCAACGGCAAGCTTCTGACCGAACGCGATTTCGGGGATGAACAGGCCTATCTCGTCGGCAAGGACCGTTTGCACAACGCGCTTCTGCACGGGGTGGGCACGGTCTGCGGGCTTAAAGTCATTGCCCATCCCAACCCCGAATGCCGCCACCGCTACGTGGTGCTGGAACCGGGCCTGGCGCTGGACTGCTGCGGGCGCGAGATCGTGGTGCCTGAGCGCACCGTGATCGACATCGGCACGATGATCACCGAGCAGGCGCTGGAATTCGACGGCGAAACCGCGCAGGACCTGATGATCTCGATCTGCTACGCGGAAACTGGCGACGAAAAGGTGCCGATGATCCTGCCGGATTGCGATTGCGCAGATGGCAAAGACGCCTGGAACCGCATCCGCGAAGGGTTTTCCATCAGCCTGTCCGCGCCGCGCAGCGGCACCCGTCCGCCGGTCATGCAGCCGTCGGTTGCGCGGATGGAATGGCTTCAGACGCTGGTGCTGCAGGAACAGCGCATCACCGCCGTCGCCATCGACGAAGAGCGCGGCCAGGCCTATGTCGCCACCACCAACGGAGAGGACGGCGCGCGGGTCATGGTCTACGACACCGTGACCCACGACCTGATCAGCGCCTTCGAGGCGGGCCGCCTCGTGCGTGATCTGGCGGTGTCGCCGCGCGGCGATCTGATCTATCTGGCGGGCAGCTTTGGCGACGAGGCTGAGGGCATTTCGGTCTACCGCGAATCCGAGATCCGCAGCGACGACCCGCAGGGCCGGATCATCGATACCGGCGATGCCATGCGCCTGCATGTGGGCCGCGAGGGCGTGGTCTTCGCCCTGGGTCTGCGCGCCGGGCTGCTGCACGCCTGGCAGGAATCGCGGGTGCTGGAATGGCTGGACGCGGCGGGCGGGCCAGACGGGCCGGTCAATCGCCGCGGCTTCGAGCTCGGGCATGAGCTGCCGCTCGACGGTCCGGCGGGGCGCGGCGCGAATGTCATGACCCACAGCGAGGACGGCCGCCTGCTGTTCCTGCTCGACCCCGAAAACGATCCCTCGCGGCAGGTGCGCATCATCGACATTGCCGAGCTGTTTTCCGGCGCGCCCGATGGCGAGGCGACCGACGAGGTCGAGGTCGATATCGACCTCGCGGGCAGTGCGGTGGCGCTGTCGGTGTCTTTCGATGGCGAATACCTTTTCGTGCTCTCGCAGGACGGGGACGAGGCGCATCTGGCCAAGCTGCGGCTGACCGATGCGGGTGGTCTGCTGACGGTGACAGAGGACGGGCGCGGCGGAAGGTGGGCCGCGACGGTCCGCGATCTGCTGCTGGCACCGGGGGAAAAGTGGGGCTATGCGCTCGAGATCGGCGAGGACGGCCAAAGCTCGGTCGTGAGCCTGTCGATCGACGCGATCAGCGAAGAGGGCGCGGAAGAGCCCGCCAATCCCACCGGTACGCGCGAACTGGTGTCAGGCGACGCCCGGTTTCAGCGGCTGGCGGCGGCAGGCGGGCGGATCTACGTCGCCTCGAACGACAGCTCCGAAACCCAGCCCGACCGGGGCCTTGTGGCGATCATCGACGTGACCGAAGGCGACTGCGGCGCGCTTTTCGATCAGGTGACCGACCCGTGCCCGGGCTGCACCGGCGACTGGCCGCATTGCGTGACGCTGGCGCATGTGGCGGGCTACCAGCCCGGCCAGCACATCGAAAACGCGGGCGAGGGCGACGAGGACGACGCCGAGATCGACAACCTGACCTTCCGGCCCATCGTGCCCTCGACCAACAAAATCGTCGAGGTGGTGCGCTGCATGCTCGAGGAAGGATTTGGCGAAGGCCGGCCGGGCCCGCGCGGCCCGGCCGGGCTGCAAGGTGCCGACGGTGTCGACGGCGCGGATGGGGCCGATGGGGCCGACGGTGCGGATGGTGCAGATGGCGCAGATGGTCAGCCGGGCCTCCCGGGTCCTCCGGGGCCGGAAGGGCCCCAAGGGCCGCCGGGACCCGGCTTGAACGAAAATCTGGTTCACATTACCAACCTCAGCTGGACCCATGACGAGGTGTCCTTCGGCGGCTTCGATGCCTTCGACGGACAGCTTCGCGAGGTCGGCATCGTCATCATGTTCGATGCGGAGGTGCGTTTTGAAACGGTGACCACACGGATGCCTTTCAGCCTCGGGTCTGAGGTTTTCTGCCTGTACGCGCGGGTTCCGCAGTTCGGGGGCATCGCCGAAATCCTGGTGCCGCAGCTGCGCGTCGAACCGGTCGAGGTGACGTCGATCGACGGCGCGGGACGGATAGATGGGGTCAACCCGCTGCCGCTGGACACCGAACTGACGAGCGCCATCCGGCTGACCGTCGCCGATAGAGTGCCCGACATCATTGGTGAGATGACCCCGACCAGCTACCGCGTGCTCTTGCGGGCGGACATGATCGCCGATGCCGAAGGGCGGCTGGCGATCGACGGCAATCACCTGCTGGGGGCGGTCCCGAACCAGCGCAGCGGCAATGGCGTTCAGGGCGGCAGCTTTGAAAGCTGGTTCGCCATCGGACAGTAATCCGCCCCCGGGGCGCCACGAGAAAGGCACGCGAGAGATGATACATCACGACAATGCCAACGGCAGCCTGATCCGGCCCGTGTTCTTTGACCGCCAAAGCCTGACGGCAGAGGATCTGAATTGCCTTGTGGATTACATCCGGGCCGAACGACGGCGGCACAATCGACACGTGATCGGCTGGGGCGTGACCGACGGCCTGCCGGTGGGCCGGGTGGACGACGATCCCTGGACCGTCGAGGTGGGCGCGGGCTTTGCCATCGCCCCCTCTGGCACCGAGATGTCGGTGGCAGAGGGCGGCGCGACCTTTGACATCTGTGCGGCCGCGACAGACTGCCTGGACCTGCCGCAGGACTGCGACGACCCCCTCGACCTGAGCGGCGGGGGCGAGGCCGGATCCGATGGGCCGGGCGGAGAGATCGACGACGATTTTACCGGCCTCAACTCGGGGCAGGTCTTTGAAAACCCGCTGGTCCGGCCCTACGGCACGATCACCGAACGGTTTCAGGGCGGACAGTTGATCGGCGGCATCGCGGTGATGTCTCTGAACGGGCATACCGGCCTGATGGCGCTGATGGATACGCGGGTCACGCTCAACGAGTCCGCGCAGGAACTGCGGCTGACCCTGATGCGCGGCACCCGGCCGGCGGTGGTGCAGATTCTGGATGCCGAAAACGTGGTGATCGAGGAACAGATGCTCACCGCGCAGCCCTTCACCCAGCAGATTCTGACCTTCGCGGCCGAGGACATCCGCGAATTCCGCATCCTGAGCGATGGCCGCGACAGTATCATCAAGCGGATTCAGCTGCGTCAGGTGAACCATGTGGTCGGCACCGTCTATCTGGCGATCTGCCCGAAGGAAGAGCCGCTGTGCTACAAGCCCGGCATGCCGCAGCACTGCATGCCGCCGGGCGACAACATACATCCCGCGCGGATTCGCGAGGGATATGAGTTGCGGGTGCTGTGCTCTTTGCCAGACCGGCCCGACCCGCCCGATTGCGAGACGCTGCGCGATTGGATATGCGAGGACAATCATCTTCCCGTGCCAGCGCAGCCCGGGTCCGACAGTGTGGTGCTTGCCAGCATTCAGGTCGGCCGACTGGGCATCGTGTCAATCGATGAATTCACCCACCGCAGGCGTTTGCCGCCGGCCTGGGTGGTGGCGGCGCAAGGGGCCTGCTGCTGTTGCGAGGACACGCCCGCGCCGACGCCCACACCGACGCCGACGCCGACGCCGACGCCGGTCCCGTCTCCAACGCCCAGCATCCCGCCAACGATCTTTGATCCGTCCCTGACGATCACCAATACGCCGTCGATCTTCGATCCATCGATCACGGTGACGCTGCCGCCCTCGATTTTTGATCCGTCCTTCATCGTCACCGGGCAGCCGTCGCTCTTTCCCACTATCGGGGTCACGCTGGGGCCGTCGGATATCGTGGCGACGGGCAGACCGTCATTCATTGTCGATCCCGGCGGGCCGTCGATCATCGTCGATCCCGGAGGGCCGTCGATCATCGTTCAGCCGGGCGGGGACGGGCCTCCGGTCGTGGTCAATCCTGGTGGGGGAATCGTCACCGACGGTCTGTCCTTCGATCCGGTCCGCGGTGTCGAACTGGGCCTGGATGCTGTGCCGGGCATAGGCCGCGCCCGCCGCGAAACGCTCGAGACGCTGGACGTGACCAACGTGGCGGAATTCATCGGGGCAAGCTCGCCCGAGCTGGCCGAACGGCTGGGACTGAGCGAGGTGAAGATCGCCGAATTGCAGGAAACCGCGCGCAAGCTGACGGTCGAGACCGGCCCGACCTTCGACCGCACCCGGGGCGAAGAAATCGCCATGACCGAACTGTCCGAGGTCAGCGCGCCCCAGGCAGCCCGGCTCAAGGAAACCGGCGTGGAAACCGCGAGCGACTTCCTGATGGCCGACCGGCGCACCCTGAGCAGCGCGCTGGACATGCCGCTGGAAAACGTGCTGCGGATGCAGAACCGTCTGCGCCGCCGCCTTGAGCCGGGGGGCCGCTGATGGACGGCGCGCGGCTTTCGGACCTGCCGGTCAGCGTCGTCATCCCGGCGCTGAGCGAAGGCCAGAACCTTGTCGACACGGTAGCGGGCGTACGCGCCAATTCCGGCGATCTGGACCCGGAGGTGATCGTGGTCGACGACGGCTCGAGCGACGGCGCACCGCAGCGGGTCGCGGCGCGGTTCGCCCGCGATCCGCACGTCAGGGTGATCCACGGGCCGCAGGAAGGCATCGCCCGGGCGCGCAACGCCGGGGCGGATGCGGCGCGGGGCAGGGTGATCGTGTTTCTGGACGGACATTGCCACGTGCCACAGGGCTGGCTTGCTCCGCTGGTCGAGGCGCTTGACGATCCGGCGGTGGGGCTGGTCGGCCCGGCCTTCAGCTCGATCCGCGAACCGCGGATCAAGGCCTGCGGCATCACCTGGTCGGGGCCGGACATGGCCAACGTCTGGCTGCCCGCCACGCACGACGGCGCGGTGCCCTTTCACATCGGCGCCTGCCAGGCGGTGCGCGCCGGCACCTTTCACGACATCGGCGGCTTTGACGCGGGCATGACCCGCTGGGGCAGCGAGGATATCGAGATCTGCCTGCGCATGTGGGTGCTGGGGCACGAGGTGCGCGCGGTGCCGCAAAGCCTTGTCTATCACCTCTTCCGTGACAAGCATCCCTACGCGGTGCAGCACGAAAAGATCCTCTACAACCACTTGCGGATGGCGCTGCTGCATTTCGATGAGCCGCGTCTGGCGCGGATGCTGGACCATTTCCAGCGCAACCCGGGCAGCCCGGCGGCGCTTGCGCATGCCTATGCCAACGGCGTGGTGGCCGAACGCGAAAGGCTATTCGCCGAACGGGTGCGCGACGTCGACTGGCTTTTTGACAAGTTCGGCATCGGGTTCTGAGCGATGATTGCGATCCAGCGCCTGCACAACCGCTACCAGATCGCCGGGAACGGGGCCGCGCGGGTCACCCTCGCGCGCAGGCTCGATCATATCTGTGGGCAGCTTCTGGCGCAGGCGCTTGAAGACCCGGCGCGGGATTTCGCCGATCCCGACGGGCCGGTCTATAAGATCCGAAAGCTGAAGCTGCGGCTCTGGCTCAACATGGCGGTGCAGTCGGACGGGCAGATCGCGACCGACTGGGCGCGGCTTCTGGCGCGGGCGCTGCACCGGCAACTGGCCGAGGCCGGGCCCGATACCGTGATGCGCTATCCCGGGCAGGCGGCCTTTCTGGCGGCCTGGGTGGCGGCGGTGCTTGATGGTGTGGCGCAGGACCGCTGGATGTTCGCCGAATTCGCGGTGTTCGACGGCCTTCCCGCAGGCCGCAGCATCAGCGCCGGGCTGGCCCGCCACCCGGGTCACATCGCCGCCACGTTTCGCGCGCTGGCGGGGCAGGGACAGCGCGACCGCGTGATCGCGGCCTTCACCGTACGCGATACCGAGGTGCTGTGGACCGCATGGACCGGCGCGCGCCCGAAACGCGCCGAGGCCTTGCCAAGGGCCTTGCTCGAGCGGGTGGCAGGCCTGGCCTTGACGACGCCGGTCTTCGAACCCGGCGGCGCCGCGGCGCGGGCGCGCTGCGCGTTTCGGTGGTTGCTGGTCCTGACGGCGGCCCCCGTCGGCCTGAGCCCGCAAAGCGCGGCCCCCTTGGCGATGCAGCTTGCGCAGCTAGCGGCGCTTTTTCACGCGGTGCCGCAAGTGCGGCAGGTCTGGGCGCGCACCCGTCCCGACGCCGCAGAGCTGCGGCAGGCCGTGGCGCAGGTGCCTGGCGATCTGGCGCAAATCGCGCAATGGGCCGCGACGCTGATCGCCCGCGAAGACCTCGCATCGGCGCGCAAGTCGGTCCTGCGGGTGCTTCCCGACACGACGCCTGCGTCGGCCCAGCCTCGGATGACAACAGGCAAGGGGCCGACAAAGGGGCCAGAGGTGCGTCTGCACACGCCCTTTGCCGGGGCGGTGCTGCTCTTGCCCGCGATGCGCCGGGCCGATCCCGACCTGCGCTGGACGGACCAATACCGCCACCACCTGCTCGCCGGGTTGTTTACCGGGACCGACCGGCTGCTGGCCAACGGGGATTTCGGGCTGCGCCACCTCAGCGGCCTGCCACCCGAGGCGGTGCTGGACCCGCCGCCCGACACGCTGGACGAAGACCGCGCCCAACTTCTGGATCTGTTCCGCCGCGATCTGCGCGGCATGGGCAAGGCTTCGCCCGACTACCTGCGCGCGCAGTTCTTCCTGCGCCCCGGGACCCTGCGTATCGGCCCGGAATGCCTGCACATGCGCATCCAGACCATCCCGCTCAAGGTGCTGCTGCAACTGGCCGGCCGACTGGGCGAGCAGGGCACGGTGCCGTGGCTGGGTGACCTGCCGCTGCGGATCGAGGTCGGCGATGGATAACCTACAGGCCCCCTATGCCACGTCCGACGACTGGCTCCGCGACGCCGCCACCGTTTTTGCCGGGCGGATCGGCGACCATCTCGCGCCCGCCACGACGTCCGAGGATGTCCGTCTGGTCGGGCTGGTGGAAACCCGTGAAGCGCGCGCCCTGGCCGAGGCCATCGCCAACGGCGCACCGAGGCCGCCGCAGGACCCGCCCGCGCGGCAGGCGCTGGCGCAGCGGCTGGGTGGACCCGCAGCCCTGGCCGACCTGCCAGTGGCGCAGATGATGATCGGCCTGGGGCTGGGGCCAAACTGGGCGGTGCCGCTGGCGCTGATGGCGGTCGTGGCGGCGGATGCGCGCTTTGCCCGGCTTCTGGCCTGGCTCAACGACGACGTGCAGCGGCGGCATCTGACCGCGGCGCTGGTTCAGACGTTGTGCGGCCCCGACGCGCCCGATCCGCGTGACTGGGCGGCCAGCCCGCTGACCCGGCTCAACTGCCTTGAACCGCAGACCCAGAGCGCGCAGTTGCCCGGCGACCGCGCGGTGATCCTGAGCGCACCTGTCCTGCGTTTTCTGCAAGGCCTGCCGCCCGACGACCCGGCGCTCGCCGGCCTGCTTTTGCCCGCGCGGACCCTGCCGCTGGATCAGCTTTTGAACAGCGCGCCGAAGGCCCCGCATGGACCTTTCGCCGTTCTCGGCGCTGCGGGGGCGGGGCGGCGGGCGGTGGCGGCGGCCCTGCTTCTGGCGCGCGGGATGCCCGCGCAGGTGCTAAAGGTCGGTCCCGGGCTGGGGCAGGAGGTGCTGGCTTGCGCCCTGCGTGACTGCGCGTTGACGGGCGAGGCGCTGATCCTGTCTGACGCCCATGCCATGCCTGTCGAGACGCTGCGCTGGTGCCTGCAGGCCGCCCCCGGACCGCTGGCACTGACGGCAGAGGACCGGCTGCCGCTTGACCTGCCGCAGATCCGGGTGCCGGATCTTGACGCGCAGCGCACCGCGCGCCTCTGGACGGCACGGCTGGGCCCCGACCGGGCCGAAGATGCGGGCCAGCTGGCGCATCAGTTCCGCCTGCCGGTGGACGACATCCTGTCGGTGCCCGCGGGCCCCGAACGGCCCCTTGCTACGATCCGGCAGGCCTGTCTGGACCGGTCGGCGGGCACGCTCAGCCGTCTGGCCACGCACGTGCCCTGCCGCCACGACTGGGACGATCTGGTGCTGCCGCCACGCCAGACCACCGCGCTGCGCGCCATCGTCAGCCGTGCCCGCCATGCGCGCGCGGTCTTCGAGGACTGGGGCTTTGGCCGCAAGCTGGTGCCCAATCGCGGGTTGTCAGCGTTGTTCTCAGGCCCCTCGGGCGCGGGCAAGACGCTGTCGGCCAGCGTCGTGGCCCGCGCCATCGGCCTGCCACTTTACCGGGTGGACCTGTCGGCCACGGTGAGCAAATACATCGGCGAGACGGAAAAGAACCTCGAACAGATCTTCACCGCCGCCGAATCCGCCAATGCCTGCCTGCTGTTCGATGAATGCGACGCGCTCTTTGGCAAACGATCCGAAGTGTCGGATGCCCATGACCGCTATGCCAATATCGAAACCTCGTACCTTTTGCAGCGGATGGAGGCGCATCGCGGCATCGTCATGATGTCGTCCAACCATCCGCAGAACATAGACGAGGCGTTCATGCGCCGGATCGACATCGCCATCGAATACGCGCTGCCCGACGCGGCATTGCGCATGGCGCTTTGGCAGCGGCTGATGCCGCCCGAAGCCGCGGCAGAGATCGACGCGGTGCGCCTGGGCGAACGGTTCGAGCTGACCGGCGGGTCGATCCGCAACTGCCTGGTAACGGCGGCGTTTTTGGCGTCAGAGGCGGGCGAGCGGATCACCACCGACCATTGCGTGCGCGCCGTGGCGCTGGAATACGAAAAGACCCGCCGCCCGCTGACCCGCGCCGAATTCGGTGACGCCTACCCGGCGCTGCGCGCCCGCAAGGGGGCCTGACATGGCCCCGCCGCGCGATCCCCGGCGGCAGCGCACCCGCGCAAGGCTTAGCCCCGATGCGCAGGTCGCGGATGCCGACATGGTCGTGGCTGCGACACCGGAGGTGACTGCGCAGCGCACGCCGCCGGTCAGCAACCGCGGGCGCGAGGCGCTCTTGGCGCGTTTGCGGGCGCGGGCCGCTGAACGCAGCGGCGCTCAGGCCCCCGCCAACGACGATGTCGCCCCAGCGGCAAGGGATGGCGACGACCCCGCTTCGGCGCAGGACACAGCGGATGCCGACGATGTGACGGCGGCGGACGCTGATGTTGATGCGGGGCAGGATGCGGTCGCGGATGCCCCTGCGGCCGCAGAGCCCAAGACGCCGGACGGTGCCACCAACCTCACGCCCGCCAACGCAGCAACGGCCCCCGGCACGTCGTCCCCGCCCGCCACTCCGGCGGCAGATGGCGACGCGGCAATCGCGGAGGAGGTCACCACCCCCGCCGCCGAGATCGATGCCGCTGCCGCCGCGGACGCGCCAGATCAGAAGGATCTCGACCCCTCCGACGCCAAGGCCGCGGCACCCGACGGCGATGCGACCGTCACCGCCGTGCAGATGGACGCGCCCGGGGATGGTCCCGCCGGATCACTGGAGCCGGATGCGGGCGACGGCGGCGATGCGCCCGAGCCTGCGCCGGTCAAACCCGGTCCCGCGCTCAAGGCCTGGCACAGCCGCACCGTGGGCGCGGCCAAGGCCATTCCCCAGCCCGCCCAGCCCAAGGCCGCCGCCGCGCCGGGCAAGATCAAGAGCACCGGCCAGAAGCTGCGCAAAGGCCGCAGCGGACGGCGCGCGGCGATCCAGAAGGAAGCCGCTGCCGCCATATCGAAACCGCCCAAGAAGAAGGGCGAGATCAAGCCGCCGGTGACCCCACCACCCGATCCGGTGCCCGGCGCCTATGATCTGGTGAAGGCCACCGCCGACAAGAAGCTGCCCGACGTCAAGCTGCCCGACCTCAAACCGTCGCCGCGCGGATCGCAACCGCTGATCCCCGACCCAAACGCCAAGAAACCGCCGCCCGTACCGGCCCCGACCGATGCCGCGGGCAAGACCGCACCCGCGACCAGCGCTGCTCCTGGCAAACCCGCGCCGGGGGACCAGAAGGCCGCCGACGCGGTCGCCGACGCTGCCGCGAAACCGGCGCCCAAGGTGCCGCCGGGCACGGCTACCGGCCCCACGCTCAAGGACACACCGCCGCCGCCACGCAAGAAGCTGCCCCCGCACGTCAATAACGTGATGAAGCAGGTGCTGGCGCGGCTGATGATTAACCCCCAGGAACAGGCCAAGCCGATCATCACCAACGCGCGGAAAGAGGCCTATCCCAACAACGTGCTGGCGTTCGCCTACAAGGATATCGGCAACGACAAGCTGCCCGCACTCGCCGGTGATCTGAAAGAGGCGCTGAACCTCATCGCCGCCGATGCGGGCATCGCGGGAGAGGAACTGAAGGCCGAAGTCGAAAAGCGCAAGGCCGCCGCGACCGAGACGGCGAAGAAATCCGCCGATGCGCAGGGCAAGGCGCAAAGCGACGAAAAGGACGCGCTGAGCAAGGAAAGCGGCAAGGAGCTGGGCGAGGTCAACGCCGCCGAGGATGCCCAGCATGCCCGCACCACCGCCACCGTCGAGGCAGCCACCGGCGAAGGCAGCCCGCAGGTGATTGACGCCCGCCGCGACGGTCAGATCCGCAAGATCAACCGCATGGTGGGCGACATCCGCTTTGGCTACGACCGGGCCAAGGATCGGCGGCACGCCGCACTCGACCGCGCCCGGGCGGTGCAGATCAAGGCCTATGACAAGGTCAAGGATGCTGACATCAAGGCGCTCAACGCCGCCTACAAGAAGGCCAAGGCCGACAAGACGCAGGACAGCCTGGGCACCTTCCTCGAGATCGGCAAAGTCAACCAGTGGGCCGAGGACAGCAAGCGCGCGCTCAACACCAAGATCACTGAATTCAAGACCGCCGCGACCAACCAGACCAAGGGGTTTCGCAAGGATACCTATGAGGCCGGGCGCGCGGCGACGGAAAAGGTGCGCACCTGGGCATCCGAGCTCAAGGGCGAGACGACCAGCTGGTGGGACAAGCTTTGGGCGCTGTTCAGCGACTGGTCGCAGCAGGCCGAGGTCGAGGCGGAAAACTGGTCCGGCGTGCGCGCGTCCGAGGCGCGGGACGCCACCGTGCAGAACATGGGCGTGTTGTCGCAATTCATGCAGACCCAGGGCGAGGCCGTGAACCTGGAAACTAACGCCGCGTTCAAGACGCTCAGCGCCGAACAGCAGACGGTGATCAAGGCCTATTACGCCGCCCCCGCGGGCAAGCGCGACGCCATCGGCGCAGTCGCGGCAGGGCTGAAATTCCGGCTCGCCGCGCAGCAAAAGCCGCTGATGATCGAGAAGATGAAAAAGGAGGTGATGGCCAAGCCCGACAGCGAATGGAAGCAGTTCGAGCAGATCGGCGCGGCGCAGACCCCCGGCTTTTCCGCCGCCAGCATTTCCAGCAAGCTTTATGACGCGATGTTCGGCGGCGTCACCGGTTGGGGCACGGACGAGGACAAGATCTACAACAGCCTCACGGGCCTGACCAAGCTTCAGGGCAGGGCGGTCCGGGCCAATTACCGCATCGATTATGGTCGCAACCTCGATTCCGATCTGGCCAGCGAACTCGACGCCGACAACGCGCTGGTGCGCGCCAAGGCAGCACTTGACGGCGATCCGGTGATCGAGGCGGTCGGCGCGCTCAACGAGGCGATGGCGGGCCTTGGGACCGACGAGGACACCATCATGAAGGTGCTGCGCGGCAAGACCGCCGAACAGCGCGCCCGCATCGTCGAGGAATACCGCCGCCGCTACGGCGTCGATCTGAACGCCGCGCTGAAATCCGAAATGAGCAGCCATGACCTTGACCGGTCGCAGGCGCTGCTTGCGGGCAACACCGCCAAGGCCGATGCCATCGCCCTTGATCAGGCGATGCACGGCGGATTCCTCGGCTGGGGCACTGACGAGAAGAAGATCGAGGATACCTATGCCGCGATCCGCGCCGATGCCGCCAAGAAGCAGGTGCCCGACGGCAAGGGCGGCATGCGGCCCCTGACCGCACAGGAGCTTGAGGAAGAGGTCCGCCGCCGCAACGCGCATGTAGAGGTCGCCTACAACGACAAGTACGGCACGCCCGGCGACCAGAAATCGGCCCTGCGCGCGGCCTACAAGAGCGAGCTAAGCGGCCCCGACCTCGACCTGGCCACCGCGCTGGCCGACAACGATCTGGTCGCCGCCGACGCCGCCCGGCTGGAGCGTGAGCGCCAGGGCTTCTACACCGATGACGACGTCGTCAACAACGTGCTGGAAACCCAGTACACGCGGTCGCTGGATGCGCTCAAGCGCGACCCGAAATGGCGTGCCGAACGCGAGGCGCTGCAGAAGAAGGCCGCCAAGGAACACTGGGATCCCTACAAGATCGCTGCCGCCGAACGCGCGCTTGACCGCAGGATGGAAGAGGCCGCGAAGGCCGGTGCCCAGCAGAACATGGCGGCGCTCGAGAACACGTACGACACCAAGTACAGCCGCTGGGGCAAGGGCGGGCTGAAGGTTATGATCGCCTACAACATGTCGGGCACCGACAAGGAAAAGGCGCAGACCCTTCTCAAGCAGGGCGGGCACCTGACCCGAGCGCAGCGGTTCGATTACGCCACCCGCGGCCTTGGCACCGACGAGGACGACGCCAAGAAGGCCCTGGCCGGTGCCACCGCTGCCGAGATCGCGGAAATCGACAAGCAGCGCGCCAAGCAGGGCCTGCCGTCCGTCAAGAAGACCATCGATTCCGAAATGAGCGGGCGCGACAATTTCGACACCAAGATGCTGGCCAAAGGCGTGCCCGAAAACGCCGATCAGGAAATCGCCCAGGCCCGCGAAAAGGCGCGGTACGAGCTGCGCAACTCGCCCGTCGGCGGCCTCCAGCGCGAGGTACTGAAAAAGCGCATGGCCCGGATGGAAAAGCAGTACAAGCTGATCAACGATCCCAAGGCCGACCCGTTCGAACGCCGCCGCGCGCTGGACCAGTTCCGGCAGCGCGGGCAGGGGGTGCAGGCCGGGGTCGACAGCTACCGCGCGCAGGTCGATGCGATGACCGATGCGGTGGCCACCGGTGTCGCCATCGCGGCCGCCGTCACCGTCACCGCCCTGACCGCAGGTGCGGCGGGGCTGGTCATCGCCGGGGCGCTGGGGGCGCTGGCCGCGGCCTCTGCCACGATGACCGTGAAGGCGGTGATGAAGGGCGAAGCCTACGGCACCGACGAAATGGCCATCGATGCGGTGGTGGGCATCGTCGACGCCGCCGCCGCCATGGCCACCGCCGGGATGGGCAACGCGCTTTTGCGCGTGGCCACGTCGCAGGCCGGGCGGTTCCAGAAACTGGGCGGGTCGAAACTGGCCACGTCGCTGGCGCGTATGGCGGCGTCGGGCTCGCGCACGCAGCGGATGATCGCCCACGGGGTTTCCGAAACCGTGGAAGGCGCTGCCTCGACCCTGCCGTCGGCGCTGGCGGGCAACATGCTCAACGACAAGAACTGGGAAAAGGGCAACCCGCTGACCAACATCCTGGGCAGCACTCTGGTGCAGACCGGCATGGGCGGGGTGGTGTCGGGGGGACTGGGCAGCCTGGGCGGCATCAAGATGCCCAAGACCGATCCGCCAACCCCGCGCACCGGCGATATCCTCAACCACCGCGGCACCCCGCAGGACCGGCTTGCCGCCTGGAAGGAACACAAAGCCGCCAATCCCCACGCCAGCATGAGCGGCTTCCTGCGCCAGTACGACGCGCAGATCAAGGACAGGCTGGCGGCCGAGGCGCGGGATGCGGGCGTGCAGCGCGCGCTGCGCACCGAACTTTACGCGGGCATCCCGCCGCAGCAGCGCCGCGCCTTCAAGGACGTCCAGATCGAGGTGATGCCCGAAAAGGAATTCCGCGCCTTCACCCGCTCGGACAGCGGCAATGCCGTGACCATCATCGACGGCGGCAAGCCCAAAATCATCCTGCGCGACGGCGCGCCACCGGGCGTGCTGCGCGAAGAGGGCATTCACCTGCAGCAACTCATGGACCCCGAGCTTGGCCCGCTGGTGCGGCGGCTGGACGAGGCGAAGCTGCAGGATTGGGACAGCCTGCCGCTGGCCGAGAAGATGGAGCTTTATGCCATCAAGGTCGAGCTTGAGATCGACGCGCAGATCCGGCTGATCGATGGGCTGGATGCCGACATCCGCGCCACCCGCCCGGGGCCCGACCTCGACAAGCTGACCCAGCAGAAGGCGCTGGCCGAAACCAGCCTGAACAACCTGCGCCGCCGCGCCGACGAGGTGTCACAGCTGGGCCCGCTGGAACGGATCGCCATGGCGCGTGGCCTGCGCGACCCGCCGCCCTACCTCGACCAGCCCGCGCGGCTCTTTTCCAAAGGCAAGAAAAAGCCGCCAGCGCCAAAGCGGCTGGAACCGGCGCCGCCCTCGAGCACCGGCACGACCACGCCGGTGGACCTGCCGCCCGTGGCCGACCGCAGCGCGGTGGTGGACGGGATCGAGGGGACGATCTCGACCCGGGGCTCCAGCAAGATCCTGGCTGACACCAAGTCCAACACCGTCGGGTTCGAGATCGAGGTCGGCGGCGCCTTCTACCGCATCGATCAGGACAGCAAGGGTCAGCTCATGCAGATCGAGGTCGACGCCCTTGGCGTGCCGGTCCCCGGCGCGACCCGCACCAAGCTCGAGCCCAACACGCTGGTCGACGGCGACCTGCGCATTCACACGCGCGACGGCGCGGGCAACATCGTGAGCACCCGCACCGAACCGGTGGTCTTTGCGGTGCGCGGCAAGCGCGAGCTTGAGGTCCGGCGCGAATATTTCATGCCCGACGCGCGCCAGTCCGACGGCAGCATCGTCCCGCCCGTCGAACGCGCCCAGACCATGAGCGGCACCGACCTGCGTCAGCTGGGCTGGGGCGCCAGCGGCAGCGCCGTGAACCGCAAGGGGGCGGTGGCCGAACTTGCCTCGCAAACCCGCAGCCAGGCCGATCTCAAGGCGACGGGCAATACCACGCAGGCGGCGATCGACCTGCACCAGAAGGGCGGGCAGGGCTTTGACGGGATCGAACTGCACCTCATCGATGGCGTGCCGGTCGTGCGGATCATCGAGGTCAAGAATTACAACGACTACGTCGATTATGTCGAATTCACCGCCGTCAATCGCAACATCAAGGGCGCTGGAGTCGACAATCTGCAAAAGAACCTCGACGACCTTGACGCCAGGCTCAAACCGACACCGACCGACCTGGCCGAGGCCCGCCGTCAGACGCTGATCGTGGACGACCCGCCCGACCCCGTGGGCTATGGCCCCGGGGGGATGTGGGGGCAGGATTATCAGGACAGCATGGACCGGCTGGGCCAGATCTACGACGATCTGGCGGATGGCACCACCACGGCGGAACGCGCGCTCGCCGATCAGGCCGATCTCGCGCGGCGCCAGGCCGATATCGCCGATCAGCGCGTGGCCGACCGATTGGGCGTCACCCGCGATCAGGTGCGTCAGATGCGGCAGGCGATGGCGAACCGCGATATCGAGCTTGAAATCAGGCTCACGGAAAAGGCCAAGGTCGGCGTCGCGGATACCGGCGGCAACATGTCGACCATGAACCGGCTCAAGCTCGACTGGGACGGCTTCCGCCCGATCCTCGAACCTCGGACAATCTCGGACGCGGATCTGGCCCGCGCAACGCGCGTCTTTGACGGCACCCGCGCGCTTGGCCTGTCCGAGCGGATGTTTTCCACCGGACGCGCGGATATTCCCTATGTCGATGCCGAAGGCCGCCTGCTGGCCATGCACGAGGTCACGGGGCACGTGAACGCGCAGGATCCTGCCGACATTGCCAAGGGCATCATCGGGCAGATGCGCGGGTTCCACCAGATCTCGCAGGATCTGTCGGGTTTTCCGCATATGGTCGTGGACCTCGGGCAGCTGAACGGCGACCGCGCCGCCCTGCGCCGCGCCATCGAGGACGAACTCGACAAGCAGAAGCCACCCATCACCGATGCCGAGCGGCTGCGATTGATCTTCTGGACCGACTAGGCCTACGCTTCGCAGGGCCGCGCATCGAAAGGGACCGCACATGACCGCCTCCGATACCCCCAGGGATTGGCCCGAGCTGATGGGTCGGCTGCGCGCGGATCCGGGCATGACGGCGGACGGCTTTGGCTATTACATGCGCGAACTCAAGGACAAGACACCGGCCAGCATCGGCTTTGGCGGCGATCTGATGCGCGCCGCCGAGGTGCTGAACCGGGGGCTGATCATGGGGCAGGGGGCCGCGATGGGCCGGATCGTCACCCTGCTGCAAGACCGGTCGCAGGACGTGGCCGACGCCGATGATGCCGACATGCGCGCGCGCCCGGCCAGCAGCCAGGCGATTCTGGCCTGCGCGCTGGTCGCCGATCTGGGCGGTTTCGGGGACTGGGCCGAATTGCGACGTGTGGCCTTCGACAGGCTCTGGTCCCGTGCGCCGGATGGCGACCGGTCCGACGTCACGACCGCCTGGGCCAGCCTGGCCTGGGGACATGCGGATGAGGTGACGGCGCATCTTGGCCTGGGCGAGCGTGCGCCATCCGGCGGCCCGCCGAAAATCCCCGATGCGGCGCAGCGCCGCATCGCGCAGGTCATGCAGAGCGGCGGCCCGCTGGAGGACGCGCAGCCCGCCTGGCAGGTCTGGCGTGATAATTTCCCGAAGGCGGTCCATGACGACCGCGCGACCTGGAACGATTTCCTCTGGGCGGCACGGGCGGTCTATGTGGTGATCGGCAATGTCGCGCCGACAGACCTGCCCGGGCAGCTTGTCCGCGAACTCGCCGCGCTCTGACCGATGCGCTGTGTCCTGCCGCCCGAGCTGAGCTTTGAGGCCCTGGCGGACCTTCTGACGCGCGATGGCTGGCACCGCGACCCGATCCCGGGGCTGCTGCCGCCCTTGCGCGCGAACGAACCGGAACAGGCGCGGTTTTCACGGCAAAACAAGGCATTACTTTACAGCTTTAATCCAGTGATTGATCTGCGGATACTGGACGGGGACATTCATTCTGACCTGCCGCGGATTAACACATCAGATGTCACCGCGTGGCTGGCTGATGACGATCCGCTGGCCCAGGCGCGCGGTTGTCTGGCCGCGGCAGAGCTGCAGCTGACCCATCTGCGGGACGCCGTGGCCGAGGCCGCCGCTGACCTCCCGGAGCCGCTTCATCCGATGGGACAAGCCGCGTTGCGACGCCTGACGCCGCTGCCCAAGGGCCGCGCCACAGGGCCGTTCGAGGTGCTGACCGCGTCGATCAAGCGCCAGGTGCTGCGCCACGCAATGGCGGATCATCCGGCCAGCGTCGCCGACCTGTTGCCGTATTGTTGGGCGGATGGGCCGGAACTTGCGGCAACCGCGATGATTGCCGCCGCGAGATTAAACGCAAAGGATCAAGGGCTTGCGGTGAAACGTTCAGACCTGACACCCTTGGCGCGCGGCCGGACGGAACAGGAGGTGTTCACCGCCTTGCAACGGGCCTGCCTTGCCACACTGTCCGGTGAACGGCCCGCAGGCACCGACACACCCAAAAATCGGTTCTGGCGCGCCGTTCTGCGCGACACAACGCCAGAGGATGACGTGACGCTGATCCTGCACGCGCTGACGACACCGTTGCCGGAGGTCGATCTGCCGGAACCGCCGGAAGGATTCTGCACGCTGCCAAAGATACCGCACTGGCTGGGCCACGCCGCAGGCAAGGGGCTGCACAATCCGCTGCGCCGCTGGACGCCGGACGCGCCCGTGACCGCGATGCTGAGCGCTGGCACGTCGGTGCGCTCTGACGGGATCGACACGGCATTGGCGCAGGTGATGCCGGGCCGGCATCTGCGTCTGCTGACCACGGACGAATGGGAGGCGCTGATGCGCGGCCCGGACGGACGCCCGTATCCCTGGGGTGTCGATCCGGCGCTGCCGTCCGTGCCGATATCACCTTGGGGCGCGCTCTGGTCGGGACGGCCGGAGTGGGCGACGCGTGACGGCACACTTGTTCTCTGCGGCAGCGATCACGGGGGCCGGGTATCCTTCCTGCGCGAGGCAGCACATGACAGCACTGCGGCGATCCGGGGGGTCATACCGGCTTAGGTCAGGAAATCAAGGGTTTGCGCGCCCATTTTATTTACATAATACTGATTATACGATTACCATGTCGAAATTCAAGTATGGCCAGACGTGTCTCCCCCAGCCAAATGGCTGAGGGTCCTTTGCTTCGACCTAGCGCCTAGAAGAACGCCTGCAGCCCAGTTTGCGCGCGGCCCAGGATCAGCGCGTGTACGTCATGTGTGCCCTCGTAGGTGTTCACCGTTTCGAGGTTCATCATGTGGCGGATCACCTGGAATTCGGCCGAGATCCCGTTGCCGCCATGCATGTCGCGAGATTGTCTTGCGATATCAAGGGCTTTGCCGCAGTTGTTGCGCTTGATCATGCTGATCATCTCGGGCGCGGCCTGCGCTTCGTCCATCAGCCGCCCGACCCGCAAGGATGCCTGCAGCCCCAGCGTGATCTCGGTCTGCATGTCCGCGAGCTTTTTCTGGAACAGCTGGGTCTGCGCCAAGGGACGCCCGAACTGCTTGCGGTCCAGCCCATATTGCAGCGCGCCGTGCCAGCAGAATTCCGCAGCGCCCATGACGCCCCAGGAAATGCCGTAACGGGCCCGGTTGAGACATCCAAATGGTCCTTTAAGCCCTTGAACATGTGGTAACAAAGCCTCTTCGCCAACCTCGACGCCGTCCATCACGACCTCGCCGGTGACGCTGGCGCGCAGGCTCAGCTTGTTGGCGACCTTGGGGGCGCTCAGCCCCTTCATGCCCTTTTCCAGCACAAAGCCGCGGATCTTGCCGTCGTGAGCATCGGATTTTGCCCAGATCACAAAGACATCCGCGATGGGGCTGTTGGAGATCCACATCTTCGATCCGCTGATCCGGTAGCCGCCATCGGTCTTGACCGCGCGGGTCTTCATGCCCGCGGGGTCCGACCCGGCATCGGGTTCGGTCAGACCGAAGCAGCCGATGTATTCGCCCGTGGCCAGCTTGGGCAGGTATTTCTGCCGCTGCTCTTCGGACCCGTAGGCGTAAATCGGGTACATCACCAGGCTCGACTGCACCGACATCATGCTGCGGTAGCCGGAATCCACACGCTCGATCTCGCGCGCGACAAGGCCATAGGCCACGTAGGACGACCCCAGGCCGCCGTAGGCCTCGGGAACGGTGATGCCCAGAAGACCCATCTCGCCCATCTCGGCAAAGATTTCGGGGGCCACGGTTTCTTCGTTGAAGGCCTGGATGATACGCGGCTGCAGCTTTTCCTGCGCGTAGGACCGCGCGCTTTCGGCCATCATGCGCTCGTCTTCGGTCAGCTGGTCGTTCAGGCGGAACGGGTCCTGCCAGTCAAAGCGGCCCAGATCGGGCGCGTCGGTGGGTTTGAGCGCGGGAGTGGTTTGGCTCATTTCGTTCATCGGTCATCCTCCATCGTTGCGCCCAGCATAGCGCGCTTCGGACGGAAGCTAAATCGACAATCGCGACTTGCGGCCCCTACCCCAGCGCATAGCCCGCACCGCGCACGGTGCGCAGCGGATCGTCGCCGCCATGCTGGCACAGCGCCTTGCGCAGACGCCCGATATGAACGTCGACGGTGCGGGTATCGACATAGATGTCGCGGCCCCACACGCGGTCGAGCAGCTGTTCGCGGCTCCAGACCCGACCGGGTTTTTCCATGAAGGTCGAGAGCAGCCGGAATTCGGTCGGTCCGAGCTTGAGCGGATCGGCCCCGCGCGTGACCCTGTGGGTTTCGGCGTCGAGCACGATGTCGCTGAACTCGAGCCGCATGCCCGCCGCCGCGGGCCGCGACCGGCGCAGCTGCGCCTTCACGCGGGCCATGAGCTCGATCACCGAATAGGGCTTGGTCACGTAATCGTCGGCGCCGGTCTCGAGGCCGCGCACCTTGTCGATCTCTTCGGACCGGGCCGACAGCATGATCACCGGCGTGTTGCGGGTTTCGGGCTTGATCTTGAGCTGACGGCACACCTCGATGCCCGACACGTTGGGCAGCATCCAGTCCAGCACGATGATGTCGGGCGCTTCCTCGGCCACGAGCATCAACGCCTCTTCGCCGTTTTCGGCGCGGGTGACGCGAAAGCCCTCGGCCTCGAGGTTGTAGCTCAGCACTTCGCGCTGTGCGGCCTCGTCCTCGACCACGAGTACGGTGGGTTGATCAGCGGACACGTTCTAGACCTCCGGATCGCCGGCCTGCACGCTGTAGCGCGGGTCGGACGAGGTGCGGTCGCCCTTCTGGCGCGGCTCGCCGGGCTTTTCGCCGGTCACCAGGAACACCACCTGTTCGGCAATCGAGGTCACGTGATCGCCCATGCGTTCGATGTTCTTGGCGATGAAATGCAGGTGCATGCAGGCGGTGATATTGCGCGGATCCTCGAGCATGAAGGTCAGGAACTCGCGGAACAGCGTGTTGTACATCTGGTCCACATCCGCGTCGCGGTTGATCACGTCCAGTGCCAGTTCCGCGTCGCGCTGAATGTAGGAATCAAGCGCGTCCTTGAGCATCAGTTCCACGTCGCGTGCCATCCGCCGCAAGGTGGTCGACGATCCTTCGATCGGCTGTAGTTGCACCAGCACGCCCGTCCGCTTGGCCAGGTTCTTGCTCAGATCGCCGATCCGTTCGAGATTGGCCGACATCCGCATGACTGACAGGATCACCCGAAGGTCAATGGCCGTGGGCGCGCGCAGCGCGATAACCCGCGCGGCTTCGTCGCTTAGGCGTTCTTCGAGCGCGTCGATGGCCGCGTCGCCCGCGCGGACCTGTTCGGCCAGTTCCTCGTCCCGGGTTTCCAGCGATTTGGCGGCGTCGCGAATCGCGGTTTCGACGAGCCCACCCATCTTCATGATCTGCGCCTGAATGCCTTCTAGGTCGCGGTCAAAGGCCGAGGCGATGTGTTGGTTCATCTCGTGCATGGCTTATCCGATCCGTCCGGTAATGTAGGATTCAGTGCGCTTGTCGGTGGGGTTGGTGAAGATCTTGTTGGTCTCGCCGTATTCCACGAGATTGCCAAGGTGGAAGAAGGCGGTCTTCTGGCTGACCCGCGCCGCCTGCTGCATCGAATGGGTCACGATCACCACCGAATAGTCCCGACGCAGCTCGTCGATCAGTTCCTCGACCTGGGCAGTGGCGATGGGGTCGAGCGCCGAACAGGGTTCGTCCATCAGCAACACCTCGGGTTCGGTGGCCACGGCGCGCGCGATGCACAGACGCTGCTGCTGGCCGCCGGAAAGGCCCGTGCCGGGCGCATTCAGCCTGTCCTTGACCTCGTCCCAGATGGCGCCGCGGCGCAGGGCGCGTTCGACGATCTCGTCCAGCTCGCCCTTGTTGCGGGCCATGCCGTGAATCTTGGGGCCGTAGGCGACGTTGTCGTAGATCGACTTGGGGAACGGGTTGGGTTTCTGGAACACCATGCCGACCTTGGCGCGCAGCTGCACCGGATCGACGCGCTTGTCATAGATATCCTCGCCGTCGATGTGAATGTCGCCTTCGACCCGGCAGATGTCGATGGTGTCGTTCATCCGGTTGAGGCAACGCAGAAAGGTCGACTTGCCGCAGCCCGAGGGGCCGATGAAGGCGGTCACGGTCTTGTCCTCGATTTCCACGTCCACATCCTTGATGGCATGGGTATCGCCGTAATAGACCTGTACGCCTTTCGCGGCGATCTTGATGTCGGTGGCGGTCACGGCTCTCTCCGAATGTTGGTCGTCATACATATCTATATCTCTCTTGCCAGGGACGCTCAAACCGGGCCCCGCGGATTACCAGCGCCGTTCGAACCGGCGGCGCAGCAGGATGGCGATCAGGTTCATGGTCAGCAGGAACAGCAGCAGGATGATGATCCCGCCCCAGGCGCGTTCGTAATAGGCCGGGTCGGCGCGCTTGGCCCATTCGAAGATCTGCGCGGGCATGGCCGAGTTGGGATCGAGAAAGCCGCTGGCAATCCCGTCGGGATAGTTGGTGGCGATGTACCCCACCATGCCGATGAGCAGCAGGGGCGCGGTTTCGCCCAGGGCTTGGGCCAAGCCGATGATCGTGCCAGTCAGGATTCCGGGCATCGCCAGCGGCAGCACGTGGTGGAACACCGACTGCATCTTCGAGGCCCCTACCCCCAGTGCCGCGTCGCGGATGCTGGGCGGCACCGCCTTGAGCGATGCGCGCGTCGAGATCACGATGGTCGGCAGGGTCATCAGCGTCAGCGTCAGGCCCCCCACCAGCGGCGCCGACTGCGGCAGGTGCGCGAACTGTATGAAAACCGCCAGGCCCAGGATACCGAAGACGATCGACGGCACCGCCGCGAGGTTCGAGATGTTCACCTCGATGAAATCGGTGAACTTGTTCTGCGGCGCGAATTCCTCAAGATAGATCGACGCCGCCACACCGATGGGCAGCGACAGGAACAGCACCACCAGCATCATGAAGAACGACCCCAGGATCGCCACCCCCATGCCCGCCTGTTCGGGCCGGCTTTCAGAGGCGTCCGAGCCGGTGATGAACGGCCAGTTGAAGCTCCGCTTGATGGCGCCGACTTCGACAAGACCGTCGACCACGTCCAGATGTTCGGGGCTGAGGTTCGGGTCGCGCGCCAGGCTTTCGCGGTCCACACGGCCTTTCATGTAGCCATCGACGCGGCTTGACGCGAGCAGACGGAACTCCTGTGTGGTGCCGATCACATCCGGGTTCGCCAGAACCGTGTCGCGCAGTTGCGCGCCCGCCGCACTCGACAGCATGTCGCGCAGGTCGCTGCCGTCGGTGATCTCGGTCTCGATGCCGACCTCGGACACCGTGCGCTCCAGCGCGGCGGCAATCAGCGGGTTGTAACCGAAGGTCGACACCTTCTTGAGATCCTCGGGATCGCGGTTGCCGTTCTTGTCGAGCACATCCGCAGGCAGCTCGATCTGCAGCGTGATGTAGGTCTGCGTGAAGGCCGGGATGCCGTTGCGCACGATGGCGAACAGCAGCGCCGCCAGGAACATCATGCCGATGCTGATCGCGATCACGCCATAGTAGCGAAAGCGTCGTTCGGCGGCGTTGCGGCGCTTGGTCCGGTCGGTTTCCTCGAGGATCGACCCGATGCGCGGCGGCTGTGCCGCCGGGGTAGAGGCTGAGGTTGCGTCGGTCATTCGTATTGCTCCCGGTAGCGGCGGACGATCCAGAGGGCGACGATGTTCAACGCGAGGGTGATGACGAAAAGCGTCATCCCCAGCGCGAAGGCGACGAGCGTCTCGGGACTGTTGAATTCACCGTCGCCGGTCAGCTGGCTGACGATCTTGGCGGTAACGGTGGTCATGGCTTCGAAGGGGTTCAGCGACAGGGTCGCGGCAGCGCCGGCCCCCAGCACGACGATCATCGTTTCGCCGATGGCGCGGCTGGCGGCCAGCAGGATGGCGCCGACGATGCCCGGCAGCGCGGCGGGCAGGATCACCTGGCGGATCGTTTCGGACTGGGTGGCCCCCAGTCCGTACGACCCGTCGCGCATCGCCTGCGGCACCGAGTTGATGATGTCATCGGACAGCGAGCTGACAAAGGGAATGAGCATGATGCCCATGACCAGCCCCGCGGTCATCGCTGCGGTGCCGCCGGACATCCAGCCCAGTTGCAGCACGCCGTTGTTGCCGAAGGCGCTCAGCAGCAGCGGGCCGACCGTCAGCAGCGCAAAGAGGCCGTAGACGATGGTTGGAATGCCCGCCAGCACCTCGAGCAGCGGCTTGACCACCGAGCGGACCGGCTTGGACGCATATTCCGACAGGTAGATCGCGGAGAAGAGCCCCAGCGGCACCGCCACGGCCAGTGCGATGAGCGAGATATAGAGCGTGCCCCAGATCAGCGGCAGGAAGCCCAGTTCGGACCCGCCACCGCGGCCGGAAAAGCTTGGCTGCCAGGTCGTGCCCAGGAAGAACTCCGCGGCCGGGTAGCGCGAGAAGAAATCGAGCGTGTTGAAGATCAACGAAAAGACGATGCCGACCGTGGTCAGAATGGCCACGCAGGCCGCCGCGATCAGCAGGATCAGGATCGCGCGTTCCACCGTGTTGCGGGCGCGAAAATCCTTTGCGGTCATCATGTAGGCGGCCGCGAAACCGGCCAGAGCGATCAGGACGACGAGGACCGACCGTATGATGTCGCCGGTACTGGTCAGGTCGCGATACTGCTGCGCCAGCTCCAGCGTCGTCGGATCCACGTCGGACCCGAGCGCAATGCCCACCTCGCCCAGCCATTCGCGGATGTCGGAACCGGAGGTGGTGAGATTGGCCGCTTCTTCTGCCGTCATAGCACCTTGGGCGACCGCGGCGTCCAGCCCGTCCGCCACGCGGCGCACGTCGGCCATGGCCAGCGACCGTTCACCGGCGTCAGACTGGACCGCCTCGGGAAGACCGGAGGAGACGTACATGTCGGTGATCAGCGGCTGCGCGATCAGCCAGATCGCAAGCAGCCCCAGCGCCGGGACGGCTGCGGCCATGGCGGCGTTGGTACCATAATAACTCGGCAGCGAATGCAGCTTGCGCTGATCCCCTCCTGCCGATGCCATCGCCCGGTTGCGGGCCAGCACGTAGCCAACCGCCGCAAGAGCGAGGACGATCATGAGAATCCAGCTGGCGGGCATCTGAACGGGCCTCTGAAAATGCTGTGAAGGGCTCTGCACCAGGGAAACAGACGCCCCTGGTGCAGAAGATCTTGTCAGGCGGCAGCCGCAGGGGCCGCCGCACCGGGGCTTACATGCCCTCGCCGAGGGTTTCCTCGTTCGCAACCGCTTCCTGGGTCTTCGCCAGTTCGGGGTCGGACACGAGGCCGTAGTTCGACAGCGGGCCGTTCGGACCTGCGATCTCGTCAGAGACGAAGAACTCGGCATATTCCTTCAGGCCGGGGATCACGCCGATGTGGGCCTTCTTGATGAAGAAGAACAGCGGGCGCGACACCGGGTATTCACCCGACGCGATGGTTTCGGTCTTGGGCTCGACACCGCCGATGGTCGCCACTTTGAGCGAGTCGGTGTTGTTCTCGTAGAACGCCAGGCCGAAGACGCCGATGCCGTTCGGGTTCGCGTCGACGCGTGCCAGCGTCTCGGTGTAGTCGCCGTCGATGTCGACGGTCACGCCGTTGCCGCGCACGTCGAGGCAGGCATCCTCGGCGTCGTCCTCGGACATGCCGCCGTCGATCATCGCCTGCATCGCGCCGGTGTCTTCACAGCCCTGCAGCAGAACCTTTTCCTCGAACACTTCACGGGTGCCGTGCTTGGTGCCCGGGATGAAGGCCAGGATGTCGGCTGCCGGCAGGTCGCCATTGAAGTCCGCCCACTGGGTGTGCGGGTTGTCGACGATCTCGCCATCGACCAGCACCTTGGCGCCCAGGGCGTTGAAGATGTCGGAGGCTTCGAACGCGGTGAATTCCGGGCCGTTCAGCTGGCTGGCAAAGACGATGCCGTCATAGCCGATGCGCACTTCGATGATGTCGTTCACACCGTTTTCGGTGCAAAGCGCGATGTCGCTTTCACGAATCGGACGCGAGGAGTTGGCGATATCGATGGTGTTTTCGCCCACGCCTTCGCAGAACCGCTTGAGACCGGCAGAGGATCCGCCCGATTCCACGACCGGTGTCGGGAAGTCGAAGTTCTCGCCAAAGGCTTCGGCGACGATCGAGGCATAGGGCAGCACGGTCGACGACCCGGCAACCTGCACGTTGTCACGTGCAGCGGCGGAAGTGGCGGAAACGGCAGCGATCGCCAGAGCAGAGGCGGTCAGTTTCACAGATGTCATGGATAGCTCCTGTCAGACATGTTCGACGGTCATCCCCACGATGACCTTGCTGGGCACCTAGGCGCGCGCGACTACGCTTTTGTGACACTAGTGTAACAGTTTTATGACGTTCGCGGCTTTTGGCGGGTGCCGCTGCGGAAGGCGATATACGCCGTCACGGGGAAGCACGCTATTAAAGGGTTTTACGGCCTCTTATTCGATACCCGCCTCTGTCCGCGACATGGGTCATTCTCGCCATCTTCGTTCGCCGTGCTTGCCCTTAGAGCGCGACCAGCGGGCCTGAAATGCCCCCAAGGGCTGTGCCAAGCGGGGCCGAGTCGCCGGCCTGCGCCGCGGTCTGCCGCCGCGTCAGACGGTGTCTGCCATAATTTCCACACTAAGTGATGGTAAGACCAGTTCACCCTACCGAAAGGCCAAGACGCGGCATGCCCTACCCCGACTACGCCCGCTCAGAACGGATCGCCGATGGCACGATGCACGTGCTGGGGGTGTCTGGCGCGCTTGTCGGGGCGGCGTTTCTGATGATCGCCGCAGACGTCAGCGACGGCCCGGGCCAAAGGCTGGCGCTGTCGGTCTACGGTGCCGCGCTGGTGCTGACCTTCGTCGCCTCGGCCTGCTATCACATGATCCCCTCGGATGCGCTGCGCCCGATCCTGCGCCGCATCGACCACGCCGCCATCTACGTCAAGATCGCGGGCACCTACACGCCACTGGTGGTGCTGATCGGCAGCGGGCTGGCCTATGCGGTGCTGGGGGTAGTCTGGGCGCTCGCCGCGTTCGGCGTCGTGCGCAAGCTTTTCTTCTGGCGGCTTCCGGGCCGATTCGACCCGCTCTTGTACCTCGGGATGGGCTGGCTGAGCGTGCTGCTGCTGTGGTCGCTGGTGCCGCTGGTGCCCTGGGCCACGACCGCGCTGATCGTGGCAGGCGGGCTGCTATATACCGCCGGGGTGCTGTTCTATCAGTGGGAAAGCCTGAAATACGCCAATGCCATCTGGCACGGCTTCGTGCTGGTCGCATCGGCCTGCTATTTCCTGGCCATCGCCGTGGGGCTTCAAAGCGGGGCGCCCGGCGTCTGAGAAGGTCATCGACGTATACAACGGGCTGCGGTGCGACGTGACGGCGTCAGCGGCCCGATCAGAGCCGCCTGCCCTGCCCCGCCGCGATCCCGTCCAGCACCGCCTGCGCCGCGCGCAACCCGGGCGGAGGGCCGCCAAGGCCCAGCTTGTCCATCGTCAGGGCCATGGCCCGGGCCTGGCCCTGCGGCGATTCGAGCACCTGCTGAACGGACTGCGCGATGGGGGCGGGCCGACAGTTCTTGCCGATGAATTCCGGCACCACGCGGCTTTCCGACACCAGGTTCACCAGCGTCACGGTGTCGACCCGCAACATGCGCCCGATGATCTGGCGGCTGAGCCAGTTCATGTCATAGGCCACCACCATCGGCGTGCCCGCCGCCGCCAGTTCCAGCGACACGGTGCCGGATGCCGCCAGCGCCACGTCGGCCGCTGCAAAAGCGCTGCGCTTGGTCACTGCGGCCTCCGCCCCCAGATCGCGCGGATCGAGCACGGTCGGCCGGCCCGGCCAGTCGGAGACCAGCTCTTGCACCAGCCCCGCGACCGGGGCCGCGGCGGGCAGGACAAAGCGCAGGTCGGGCCGGGCCTTGTGCAGCCGCCCGATCACCTCGCCAAAGACCGGGGCCAGTCGCGACACTTCGGACCGGCGCGACCCGGGCAGGATCAGCAGCATCGGCGCTTCTCCCAGCCCATAGGTCAGCCGGAACCGCGCCACATCGGCGGCGCTGGCCTGCGGGTCGGTCACCACCGGGTGGCCGACGAAATCGCAGCGCATGCCCGCAGCCTCCATATACGGCGGCTCGAACGGGAAAAGCGCAAGCACCTGGTCCACATGCCGGGCCATCTTGGCGGCGCGCCCCGGCCGCCAGGCCCAGACCGTCGGGGCGACATAGTGAACGATGCGGATATCGCTGCGGTCCTTGACCAGCTTGGCCACGCGCAGGGAAAATTCCGGCAGGTCGATTGTCACCAGCACGTCCGGTTGCGCCGCGATCACAGCCTCGGCGGTTTCGCGGATCCGCGCCTTGAGCGAAAAGTACTGCGACAGGATTTCCGAAATCCCCATGAGCGAGATTTCGTCCATGGGAAAGAGACTGTGCAGCCCTTCGTCGATCATCCGCGGCCCGCCGATGCCGTTGAACGTGACCTCTGGCACCAGTTCTTGCAGCCCCTGCATCAGCGCCGCGCCCAGCTTGTCGCCCGATGCCTCGCCCGCGATCACGAAAATCCGCATCAGGCCCGCGCCTCTCGTACCCAGAGGAAAAGCCCCGCGCGGTCCATCGCGGCCAGCACCTGCGATTGGTCCAGCACGATGACGCCGCCCGCCTCGATCACGATGCCGGCCAGCTGCGACCGCGCCACCGCCGCCACGGTGCCGGGGCCGATGGTCGGCAGGTCGGCGCGGCGGTCCTGCCCGGGTTTCGGCGCCTTGAACAGCACGCCGCGCCGCCGACCGTCCGTTCCCGACAGCCAGTCGGCGGCGTCGCCCAGCAGGTCCCCGGCCTGGTCCATCACCCAGTTGAAGGGATCGCTCGCGCTGCTTTGCGGCCGCGTGCGCAACCCCGCCACCATCGCGTCGGTGCCGCTGTCATCCTCTTGCGCGATGACCTTGCCGCCCAGGATCACGCAGGCCTGGCCCAGGTCCGCCCGGCCCATCTGTGCGAGCATCGCATCCCCCGCCACGACGTCGGCAGCCGTTTCCTCGGCAGGTTCCGCCGCCGTCGGCACGCCCGCAGGCGGCAGAAGCGACGGTGCGGCTTCTTGCGCGGCGACGACCTCGAATCCGGATTCCTGAAACAGCGCGATGACCACGCGCAGCGCGCCGTCGTCGCCTGCCTGCAGCGCGTCGCGCAGGCGCGGGACCAGCGGCAGGGTCAGATCATCAAGCGCCGCAACGTCGATCCGGGGCCTGCGAATCCTGCCGCAAAGGCAGATGCGCGTGACACCCCGGGCCCGAAGGTCCGCGATCAGGCTGCCCAGCGTCTCGATACGGAAGGTGATGTCGGGGGTCAGCCCGTCGGGCAGATACCCCTGCAGCGCGCAGACCAGCGGCGCTGTCGGCTGGGCCTCCGCGACGGCGCGGGGCAAGGCCCCCTGCCCGACGATCAGCGCCAGCATCGCAGGATCATCCCGGTGTCAGGAAATGGCGGTCGGAGTCCCCCAGAATGAACTCGACGATTTCGCGCACGTAGTCGCTTTGGGTTTCCTCGCCCAGCCGCTTGGCTCGTTCGGCGAACGCCCCTTCGCCCTGCGCCAGCATCTGGAACGCGGCGCGCAGCGCGGTGATGTCGGCGCGGCTGACGCCCTTGCGCTTGAGCCCCACGAGGTTCAACCCGTCGAGCACACCGCGCGGCGCCTGCACCAGGCCGTAGGGGATCACGTCGTTGGTCACCATGGTCACGGCCCCGATGATCGCCCCGCGACCGATACGGACAAACTGGTGCACCCCCGAGAGGCCGCCGACGATCACGTCATCCTCGATGATGCAATGCCCGGCCAGGGCGGAATTGTTCACGAGGATCACCCGGTCGCCCACCTGCGCATCATGCGCGACATGGCAGCCCGCCATGAACAGCCCGTCGTCGCCGACGCGGGTGACGCCGCCGCCGCCGTCGGTGCCGGCGTTCATCGTCACATGTTCGCGGATCCGGTTGCGCTTGCCGATCTCGAGCCGGGTCTCTTCGCCCTTGAACTTGAGGTCCTGCGGCACCTCGCCGATCACCGCGAAGGAGAAGATCGTGGTGTCGTCACCCACCGTGGTCTGACCGGTGATCACCACGTGGGATCTGAGCGTGACGCCGCGGCCCAGCACCACCTTGGGGCCGATGTGGCAGAACGGGCCTATCACGCACTCCTCGCCGATCTGCGCGCCGTCTTCGACGACCGCGCTGGGATGGATCTGCGCGCTCACTTCGGCAGGTCCATCATGGCGGTGAATTCCGCCTCTGCCGCCATGTCGCCCTCGACCGTGGCCACGCCCTTGAATTTCCAGACCTTGGCCCCGGCCTTGCCGCGCAGGGTCGTCAGCTGCATCCTGAGCTGATCGCCGGGAATGACCTTGCGGCGGAACTTGCAGCCGTCGATGGACATGAAATAGATCAGCATCTCTTTGTCCGCGAGGTCTAGCGCCACGCCCACCATCACCGCGGCGGTCTGGGCCATCGCCTCCACGATGGTGACGCCAGGCATGATCGGGGTGCCGGGGAAATGGCCCTGGAAATGCGGCTCGTTCATCGTCACGTTCTTGAGGCCCAGGGCCGAGGACGTGCCGTCGATATCGACCACCCGGTCAACCAGCAGGAAGGGATAGCGGTGCGGCAGGATACGCTGGATCAGCTGGATATCCGCGCTTTGAAGGGGTTCGGCCATGACGTATCCTTTTGCAGTGCTTGCTGACGTGCCTAGCAACCCACGCCGCGCGGGGCAAGCGCGTCAGGGCTCGCCGGTGGTGCCCGCGCCGATGGCCGCGTCGATGCGGGCGATGGCGGCATCGGTGATGTCGATGACATCGGCGCTGATGAAGACCGCGCGCCGTTCGATGATCAGCGCCGCGCCGGTTTCGCGCATGATCGCCTCGATCACCGGCTGGGCATTGGCCAGAAAGCTGCGCCGTGCCTCGTCCGTGCGGGTACTGATGGCGCGGGCTTTTTCATCCTGTTCGCGCCGCAGCCGCTGGACCTTTTCGTCGAAGGCGTTGGCGAGGTCCTGAAAATCGTCCGCGGGCAGGCTGGCGCGCCGGTCGGTCAGCGATTGCTCTTCGGCGGTCAGCTCCTCGGCGATGCGGTCGTTTTCGGCGGTGATCGCTTCACGCTCCGCCTCGATTTCGCGTGCGACGCGGCGGCCAAAGGCGCTGTCCGCGAAAAGCCGTTCGGATTCGATGGTCAGGATCGGGCTTTGCACGCGGCCGGTGGAAAACTCCGGCACGCGCGGCATCTGCCCTTCCTGTGCCCGCAGGGGTCCCGCGGGCACCGCAAGGATCAGCGCCGCCGCAAGGGCCGCGGCCAGACGCCCGGCCCCCGGCATCAGAACTGTGTGGAAACAGTCAGTTCGAAGGACTGCGTCTTGTCGAACTTCTCTTTCACCAGCGCTTCGCTGAAGTTGAAACGCAGCGGGCCGATGGCAGTATCCCAGAACAGCGACACACCGACGACGTGCCGCAGGCTGGGATCTTCGTAAAGGACGTTGGCATTGGTGGTGTCGAGCCCCCAAAGCGTGCCGACATCGTAGAAGAGACCGCCGGAAATCCCGTATTCATCCGGCAGGCCCAGCGGGAATTCCGCCTCGAACCGCGCGACGGCGAAGAAATTGCCGCCAAGCGCGTCGTTGACGTTGTTGACCTGATCGACCTCCCGCGGCCCGATGCCGCCGAATTCGAACCCGCGCATGATCGCCGGCCCCATGAAGAACCGGTCGGTGACGCGGCTGCCGCCGTTGGTATAGTTGAGCGCACCGCCTTCGAACGTGGCGCGCAACGTCACCTCTTCGTTCAGGACAAGCCGCTGCGCGATCGCCTTGACCCGTGTCTTGATATAGGAAGTGTCGCCCCCCAGACCGGCGAAATCCTGCCCGAATTCAAGCAACACCCCGGCATTGGGATCCAGCCCGCTGCGGCGGGTGTCATAGCTGTAGGTGTAGCCGATGGAGCTGTCCCACAGCGCGCCCTGCGCGGCCTCTGCGGCGATGATCGGCCCAACCGTGCTGCCGACATCGGTAATGTCGGTATAGTTGGCGGTATAGCGCAGCGACAACCGACCGTTTTCCGACACCGGGAAGGTCAGCGACGGGCTGAACGTGCCGGTGACCTGATCGAATTGGGAATCGTCGCGGGCGCTTTCGAAGTAGGACAGGTTGAAACCAAGCGCCAGGTCGCGGCCCAGAAGCGCCGGTTCGGTGAAGGCGAAGGTGTAGCGCGAATTGTCGACACCGGTGTTGAAGCCCAATGTCAGCTGCTGTCCGCGGCCAAGGAAGTTGTTTTCGCGGAATTCGATGGCCAGACCAAAGCCGTCGGTGGTCGAGTACGAGCCGCCGAAGCTGAGCGAGCCGGTTGGCTGTTCCTCGACGTTCACGTCGACGATGACCTGCTGCGGCGTCGACCCTTCGCGCGCCTCGACCTCGGCATTGGCAAAGAACCCCAGCGCGCGGATGCGCTCGGCGCTTTCGCGGATTTCGCGCGGGTTGAAGGGGTCGCCCTCGACCACGCGGAACTGTCGGCGCACAACCCGGTCAAGCGTCGTGGTGTTGCCCTCGATATCGATCCGCTCGACAAAGATGCGCGGACCCCGGGTGAGCAGGAACTCCACATTGAGCGTCAGATCGCGGTCGTTGCGGTCGATCCGCGGTTCGACGCGCACAAAGCTGAGGCCTTCGCGGATCGCCAGCCGTTCCAGACGGGCGATCTCGTTCTCCACCAGTGCCGGGGAATAGACCACGCCTTCGCGCAGTTTCAGCGCGTCCTGGAAAAGCGCGCTGTCGACATCCGCAAGGTCGGTCGACACCTGAACGTTGCCGACGCGGAATTGCTGGCCTTCCTCAACGTTGAAGGTGATGAAATAGCCGTCCCGCTCTTCGGCGAGTTCGGCGTTCACGCCGGTGATGCGGAAATCGACATAACCGCGCGAGGCATAGAAATCCTGAAGGACCTGGCGGTCGAACTGGATGCGGTCCTCGATGAAGGTGTCGCTGCTGATGATGGCGCGGAAGATGCCGGCCTGCTTGGTCTGAAGCACCCGGCGCAGGCGACGGTCCGAATAGTTCTGGTTACCGACAAAGCCGATGCGCTCGACCTCGGTCACGGCGCCTTCGAAAATCTCGTAAACGACATCGACGCGGTTGTCGGACCGGCGGATGATCTTGGGCTCGACCCGCGCGGCCAGACGGCCCGATTGCAGATAGGCATCGGCAATGGCGGCGGCGTCGGCTTCGGCCTGGCTGGGATTGAAGACCCGGCGCGGCTGGATCTGCACGACCGTCTGCAGGTCTTCGTCCTTGATCCGGCGGTTGCCTTCAAAGCTGATGGCGTTGATCGTCGGGTATTCCACGACGCGGATCACCAGGGTGCTGCCCTGTGGCACGATTTCAACGGATTCGAACAGGCCCGAGGCCAGGATGCGCTGGTAGGCGTCGTTGAGTTCCGCGGCCGACACGGTCTGACCGCGCCCGATTCCGGCAAAGGTCAGAATGGCCCCCGGCTCGATCCGCTGGTTGCCTTCGATGGACACGTTGGAAAACTGGTAGGACTGCGCCGCTGCGATGTACGGCAGCGACGTGAAGCCCATTGTAAACGCGACCGAAATCGCCGTGGCCAGAAGTTTTGCGCGGCGGTTCGATCCGCCGTTACGCTTGCCTGTCTTGTCGGTCATGCCGCCCACCCATTCCTGCAACCCCTCGTGCCATGTCAGTACCCGGGATACAGGATGATGTCAAAAGCCTCTGGCCCTTGCGGGACAGGCTTTTGGCGGGCGTGTCGATGCGTCCTCAGAGCGTACCGAGAAAGGCCCCGAAAAAGAGCGCAAAGATGATCGTGCAGATATAAAGAAGCCGGTCCCAGTTCAGGTTCACCAGAAGGCTGAGGCTACGGTATCCGCTGTGAATCGTCTGCATTGGACTGCTCTTGGGTCAGGTGGATTGGCCTTTATTCCTACGTGGCCATTCGGGCAGGAATAGGGCGAATTGTGGCAAATTCGTGGCCATTGCCCCTGCGCCCTGGCTCAGGGGCAGAAAATGTCGTTCGACAGCGCGAACACCATCAGCCCCAGAACCAGCGTCAGCCCGATCGACATCAGCACCTTGAGCGCGCGGTCGCTGGGCGGGCGGCCCGACACCGCCTCGTAGGCGAAAAAGCACAGATGCCCGCCATCCAGAACCGGCACGGGGAAAAGGTTCAGAAGACCCACCGCCGTGCTGAGCACCGCGATGAACCAGATGAAGTTGCTCGCCCCCTGGCTTGCCATCGAGCCCGAGGTTTCAGCAATGCCGATGGGCCCGGACATGTTGCAGGTGCTGATCGCGCCGGTCACCATGTGCCAGAGCCCCGACAACGACCCTTCGATGATGCGCCCGGTCTGGGCAAAGGCTCCTGTGGTGGCATCCCAAAGCCCGGTCGTCGTGGTCGCGGGTTCGAAGAAAAGCCCCCCTGCGATGCCGATGCGGTAGACGGTCCTGAAGGAATTGTCGGCCTGCGGCTCGTCGGTGCGGCGCGGCTCCAGCGTCAGATCGACGGTCTCTCCGTCGCGCCAGACCGACAGCGCCAGCGGCGCGCCTTCGGATTCTTCGACCTTTTCCTTGAGCTGGTCGAAGGCGAAAATCGGCTCTCCATTGATGCTCTGGATCACGTCGCCGCCGCGCATTCCTGCGTCGTCGGCGGCCGAGCGTGGCACGATCTGCGTCGCGATCGGCGGAAAGACATACGGGCCCTCGACCACCCGTTCCTGCCCGTCGCGCAGCACGGTGTAGTCCAACTGCGCCTGCACCGGCAGGTTGCGCAGGTAGCTGTCAAAGGCCACGCCGTCGTCGAATGCGGGCGGTGCCGCGCCTTCGATCTGCAGCAAGACGTCCCCCGGGGCAAGTTCCTGCACCGCGGGCAGCGGGCGCAGTTCGCCGACGGTCAGCGGCTCCGACACCTCGCCGCGGAACATGAAGATGCCCGCGAAAATCAGGATCGACATGATGAAATTGAAGACCGGCCCGGCCGCCACGGTGGCGGTCCGCGCCCAAAGCGGCGCACCGTTCATGGTGCGGCGGCGTTCTGCCTCGCTCAGCGCAGACATCGCGGCCTCGTCCTTGCCGCCGGACGCGTTGTCGTCGCCCTTGAACTTGACGTAGCCGCCAAACGGCAGAAGCGCGAACTGCCATTTGGTGCCGCGCTTGTCGAAGCGTGAAAAAAGCACCGGGCCAAAGCCTAGGGAAAAGACATCGGCGTCGATCCCGGACCAGCGCCCCACGATATAGTGGCCGTATTCATGCACCGCGACGATCACCGACAGGGCCACGACAAAGGCCAGAAGCGTCCAGAGAAGCCCGCCAAATTGCGGAATCAGCGTTACAATGTCCAAATCTCTGCCCCTCTAAGCGTTAGATCGTCACCACAGCCGTCTAGTTCCGAATTGGTCTGCGGCCAAGCGGTTATCAAGAAGAACTTCGTCATCAATATGACCCTGACGCGCCGAAACGCGGACTTCCGGGGCCAGAGCACCCCGTCGTGCGCGCCTGCCCGTCAGGGGATGGCCCCTGTCGGCAGGCCGACCAGCTGACCGACGATCACGATGAAAAGCGACGCGCCCAGCATGCCGTCAAAGCGGTCGAGCAGCCCGCCGTGGCCGGGAATGAGCGAAGAGCTGTCCTTGACCCCGGTGCGCCGCTTGATGGCGCTTTCGGCGATGTCGCCGATCTGGCTGGCCATCGCCACGGCGATGCTGATCCCCATGAGCCCGGCGCCCGCCGTGGTCGTGGCGGCAAAGGCCAGCCCCACGCCGGCGGCGCCGATCCAGCCCGCAATCGTGCCTGCCCAGGTTTTTTTCGGGCTGACGCGCGGCCAGAATTTCGGCCCGCCGATAATCCGCCCGGCGAAATAGCCCGCGATGTCCGTCACCACCACCACAAGGATCAGCCAGGACATCCAGGTCAGGCCGAAATCGTCGCGCAGCGCCATCATCCCGTAGCCCGCGATCAGGATCGCGGCGGTGAAGACCGCGTAGGACACGCCGCCCTTCTGCATCCGGCCCAGGCCAACCATCGACGGCAAAAGCAAGAGCGGCAGGCCAAAGGAAATCGGCACCTCGCTGGCCAGCGTCAGCGCCGCGGCCGCGACGACCGCCAGCACCAGCGGCGCCTTGTTGCGCTGGTCGTCGAGCATGCAGACCAGTTCCCAGACCATGACGGCGCTGACCGCGATCACCAGCGCGTGAAACCAAAGCCCGCCCAGCCAGACGGTCAGCAGGCCGATGCCCACCATCACGATGGCCGACAAGAGACGCGGCAAAAGGTCGTCGAAGCGCGCGCGGCTCATGCCCGCACCGCGCCATAGCGCCGGTCCCGCGCGCCATAGGCACTGGTGAGGCGGGCAAATTCCTCGGCCTTGAAATCCGGCCAGAGCGTGTCGATGAATTCATATTCCGCATAGGCCGACTGCCAAAGCAGGAAGTTCGAAATCCGCGCCTCGCCGCTGGTGCGGATCACAAGGTCTGGATCTGGTAAAACGTAGGTATCAAGGTACTTTGGCAGCGTTTCTTCATCCACGTCTTCGGGCTTGAGCTTGCCTGCGGCCACGTCTTCGGCCAGCCGCCGCGTGGCGCGCGCCACCTCGTCCCGGCCGCCGTAGTTCAGCGCGATGGTCAGGTTGGTGCCGGTGCAATGGCTGGTCATCGCCTCGGCCTCGTCCATCAGGCCGATCAGCTTGGCGTCGAGCCGCACCCGGTCGCCGATGAAGCGGACCCGGACGTTTTCCTTCACGAAGGCCTGCATCTCCTTGAAGATGTAGCGCCGGAACAGGCTCATCAATCCCGCGACCTCGACCTGCGTCCGTTTCCAGTTCTCGGTCGAGAAGGCAAAGATCGTCAGGTATTCGACGCCGACCTTCGGACAGGCCTCGACGATCTCGCGCACCCGGCGGGCGCCGGCGTGGTGACCGAACAGCCGCGGCCGACCGCGCTGCGTGGCCCAGCGGCCGTTGCCATCCATGATGATGGCCACGTGGCGCGGCCCGGTGCCGCCGCCGCTGACCTTGGCCGTATGGGCGCTGTTGCTAGGCACGATCCCGTTCAGACCTGCATGATTTCTTCTTGCTTGGTCTCAAGCTGGGCATCGACCTTTGCAATATAGGTGTTGGTCAGCTCCTGCACCTCGGCCTCCCAGAACTTCTGGTCGTCCTCGGACAGGCCGTCGGCCTTGGCCTTCTTGATCTGGTCCATGCCGTCGCGGCGCAGGTTGCGGATGCTGACGCGGGCATTCTCGGCGTAGGACCCGGCCACCTTGGTCAGCTCGCGGCGGCGTTCCTCGTTCAGCTCGGGGATCGGCAGCATGATGATGGTGCCGTTGAGCTGCGGATTGATGCCCAGACCGCTTTCTCGGATGGCCTTTTCGACCTTGCCCACCAGGCTCTTGTCCCAGACGTTGATGGTGACCATGCGCGACTCGGGCACGTTCACGGTGCCGACCTGGTTGATCGGCGTCATCGTCCCGTAGGCATCGACCATCACGGGCTCCAGCATCGACGCAGAGGCGCGCCCGGTGCGCAGCGACGCGAATTCGGTGCGCAGGTTGGCGATCGCACCATCCATGCGCCGCGTCAGGTCGTCGGTATCCAGTTCGAAATCATCGGCCATCTGCTCTGTCACTCCGGCAGTTTCGGTTTTGCACGGGTTTAGTCCACCCAAAAGCGCAAGTACAGGGGCGGCTGCAATTCAGCGTCGGCAGGTTGGCGCCCGGGCCGGGTGCGATGCAGGCGCGAGGCCGTAGCGGTGCGGATTGCCGCCTATCCGTCGCGTCCCGGGGCGGTGGGATCGCTACAGAAAAGCGCGATCTTGTTGCCCTGCGGGTCGCGCAGATAGCCGACGTAGAAATGCGGACCATACGCCTCGCGAAACCCGGGCTGTCCTTCGTCGGTGCCGCCCGCAGCCACCGCCGCGGCGTGCAAGGCGCGCACCTGTTCCTGGCTGGGCACTTCAAAGGCGACCATGGCGCCGTTGCCCGCGCTGGCCGGGCAGCCGTCAAACGGCGGTTTGACGTAGAAATCCGGCAGGATCGGTGTCTGCCCCGGCGGGACGGGCAGCGCAAAGCTCAGCCCCTCGGGCCCCTCGGTCAGGCCATAGTTCAGCGCGGGCAGGAAGGCGGTATAGAACCGCCTGGCCCGCGCGATGTCGTCGGCACCGATGGTGACATAGGCAATCACTGCCCCAGGCCCCTGCCCCCCGCCATCGGCCCGGCGCGCCGCATCAGCCGCCGACCCGGGTATACGTCCCCCGGCCCGCCAGAATGCCCTTGAAGCCACCCGGCTCATCCAGCGAAAACACGATGATCGGCAGGTTGTTGTCGCGCGCCAGCGCGATGGCGCTGGCGTCCATCACCTTGAGGTTCTTTTGCAAAACGTCGTCATAGCTGATCTTGTCATAGCGCTTGGCGTCGTCGTGCTGCATCGGGTCCTTGTCATAGACACCGTCGACCTTGGTGCCCTTGAAGATCGCCTCGCAAGCCATTTCGTTGGCGCGCAGGGTCGCCGCTGTATCGGTGGTGAAATAGGGGTTGCCGGTGCCCGCGGCGAAGATACACACGCGCTTTTTCTCGAGGTGGCGGACGGCGCGGCGGCGGATGTAGGGCTCGCACACCTGGTCCATCGGGATGGCGCTGATGGTGCGGGTGTGGATGCCCAGCCCCTCGAGAGCGGCCTGCATCGCCAGCGCGTTCATCACCGTGGCGAGCATGCCCATGTAATCCGCCGTCGTCCGCTCCATCCCTTGCGCCGATCCTTGCAGACCGCGAAAGATATTGCCGCCGCCGATGACCATGCAGATCTCGACACCCATGTCGTGCACGGTCTTCACCTCGCGGGCGATGCGCTCGACCGTGGGCGGATGAAGGCCGTACCCTTGGTCGCCCATCAGCGCCTCGCCCGAGATTTTCAGCAGCACGCGCTTGAACGTGGTCTCCGGGCTGTCGGCCCCGTCGTCTGGGATGCTCACAGTCATATTGCGCTCCGTCTCGGCTCGGGTCTAGGATTGGCTGTATCCATGTCGGAAAATCGATGCAGATACAATGCGGCGCGAGCCGGAATCGGCGGCCAGGGGCCGGTGGGCCGCCGCTTCGCAACCAAAGGCTGAAAGGGGCAGCATTCCGATGATCGCGCTTTCGGACATCGATCCCGCGCGCCCGGTGCTGATCGCGGGGCCGACCGCCTCGGGCAAATCGGCGCTGGCGCTGCGGATTGCCGAACGTCAGGGCGGCGTGATCGTCAATGCCGATGCGATCCAGGTTTTCGACACCTGGCGGGTTCTGACCGCCCGCCCGTCGCCGCAGGACGAGGCGCAGGCGCCGCACGCGCTTTACGGGCATGTACCGGGCACCACGGCCTATTCCGTCGGCCACTGGCTGCGCGATCTGGAGCCGCTGCTGACCGGGGACGAACGGCCGATCATCGTCGGCGGCACCGGGCTTTACTTCACCGCCCTGACCGAGGGGCTCGCCGATATTCCCCCCATCCCCGCGGCCGTGCGGGCCGAGGCCGAGGCGATCCTTCAAGCGGATGGCCTGCCCGGCCTGCTGGCGACGATCGACGCCGTGACGCGGGGCCGGATCGACACCCGCAACCCGATGCGCGTGCAGCGCGCGTATGAGGTGCAGCGCGCCACCGGGCGCGGGCTGGCGGACTGGCAGGACAGCACTCCGCCGCCGCGCCTGCCGCTGGCGGAGTGTCACGCCTTTGTTGTCGATGCCCCAAAGGACTGGCTGACACCGCGCATCGAGCGCCGGTTCGACCGCATGCTTGCCGATGGCGCGCTGGACGAGGCCCGCGCCCACCTGCCCGACTGGTCGCCCGATCTTCCGTCGTCCAAGGCCATCGGCGCGCCCGAAATGATCGCGCATCTTCAGGGGCACCTGAGCCTTGACGAGGCAAGGATCCGCGCAACCATCGCCACCCGGCAATTTGCCAAGCGTCAGCGCACGTGGTTTCGTGCCCGGATGACGCAGTGGCAGACCCTGACCCCGGACGGAGCGGCGGCATGAACGGCAAGCCCGCCTTTCTGCAGCGGCCCGGGCCGATCAACGCGGACCTGCGCGACATCGGCTGCCAGACCCTGCCGCAGTTCGCGCGCGGCGCGCCCTGGCGCCTGACCCTGCTGCACGACCGACCGCGCGACCTGCTGATCTGGGTCACCCGCGGCCAGGGCCGGGTCATCGTCGATGGCGTGCGGCGCGGCATCGGCACGCATAACGCATTGTATCTGCCAGCGGGCACGCTGTTTGCGCTGGACCTGGGGCCGCAGGGCCTGGCGCAGGTGGTCCACAGCCCGCCTGCCGTGCGCAAGGGCCTGCCCGACGCGCCGCAGCACCTGCGCATCCGCGACGGGCTGGCGCAGGCCGAACTCACCGGCCATATCGAGGCGATGCAGCGCGAGATTTCCAGCGCCCGCCCGCTGATGCAGGAGGCGCTGCAGGGCTATCTGGGTCTGGTCGCCGTGTGGCTGCAACGCCAGCAGCAGGCCGGCACCGGTGACGTGCTCAAGGAAACCGCGGCGCACCGGCTGGTACACCGCTTTGCGCATATGGTCGTGCGGGATTTCCGCAGCGACCGTCCGATGGCCGATTATGCCGAAGCCCTTGATGTGACGCCCACGCATCTCAGCCGCGCCTGCCGCGCCGCCTGCGGGCGCACCGCCGGGGACATCCTGACCGAACGCCGCCTTTACGAGGCGCGCAGCCTGCTGTCTCGGCCCCGGCCCGCGATCCAGGACATCGCCAAATCGCTTGGATTTCAAAGTGCTGCCTATTTCACCCGGTTCATCCAGACACGCACCGGCCAGACCCCGTCGGCCCTGCGCCGCGCCGCGCTCGAGCGGGCGCCGCAAGGCGGATCGTGACGACGGCCCGCCCATGGCTGCACACGTTCACGTGTGACAGGCCAAGTTGACCCTTGCGGCGGCGAAGATGTCGTATTTGAATGATCCACATGTCGTTTTCTTGTGCCAAAACGACGAAACCAGCCGTTGACGCAGCTTGGAAACTGGTGCCGAATGCACCGCGACAAGGGCACACATGCTGACAGAGACCGGACCACCGGCCCGAAATGCGACGTGAAAAGACCCAAGAACAAAAATCGTGTCACAGGGAGAAGAAGATGACGCAACCAACCACCACCGGGCGGGTCCACCCCGCCGCAGAGATGTATGCGCGCGAACTGCGCGACGGTCAGATCGACCGGCGTGAATTTCTGACGCGCGTCACCGCTCTGGGTGTGACGGCCGCCACCGCCTATGCGCTGGGCGGGCTTGGCTCCCCGGCGGACGCCGCGGCACATGCCCAGACGGGCGGCACGCTGCGCATCCAGCAGGAAGTGCGCGCGGTCAAGGACCCGCGCACCATGGACTGGACGCAGATCTCGAACTTTACCCGCGGCTGGCTGGAATACATGGTGGAATACAACCGGGACGGCAGCCTGCGCGGCATGCTGATCGAATCCTGGGACACCAATGACGACGCAACGGAAATCACCCTGAACGTCCGTCCCGGCGTCACCTGGAACAACGGTGACCCGTTCAACGCAGATGACGTGGTGCGGATGTTCGGCTACTGGTGCGACAAGGACGTGGAAGGCAACTCCATGGCCGGGCGCATGGCGACGCTGATCGACGCCGACACCAACAAGCTGATCGACGGCGCGGTGACCAAGGTCGACGACATGACCGTGAAGATCGCGCTGCCCGCGCCGGACATTTCCATCGTCGTGGGCATGGCCGATTATCCGGCCGCCGTGGTGCACAGCTCGCACAATCCCGATGCGATGCTGGAAAACCCCGTCGGAACCGGCCCCTACCTGCCTGAGTCGCTCGAAGTGGGGGTCAAGGGCGTTCTGGTCAAGAACACCGACCACACCTGGTGGGGGGCCGAAGCCGAAGGCATCGGCGGCGCCTATCTCGACCGCATCGAATTCATCGACTACGGCACCGATCCCTCGGCCTGGATCGCCGCTGTCGAATCCGAAGAAGTCGACATGCTCTACCAGAACGTCAACGAATTCATCGAGATCGGCGATGCCATCGGCTGGGAAAAGTCCGAGGTCGTGACCGGCGCCACCGTGGTGCTGCGCTTCAACCAGCAGACCGCCGTGGGGGACAAACCGCCCTATGCCGACGTCAAGGTCCGCAAGGCGCTGCAGATGGCCGTCGACAATGCGGTCTGCCTGGAGCTGGGCTATGCCGGGCTGGGCGTTGTCGCCGACAACCACCACGTCGCACCGGTGCATCCCGAATACGCCGACATCGGCGGCACCGAGGTCAACCCCGATGGGTCGATGCCGCTGCTGGAAGAGGCCGGGATGGCCGATTTCGAGCACGAGCTCATCACGCTGGACGACGGCTTTACCAAGAATACCGGTGACGCCGCCGCGGCAATGATGCGCGACGCGGGCATCAACGTGCGCCGCACCGTCCTGCCGGGGTCGACCTTCTGGAACGACTGGGCGAAATACCCGCTGTCGATCACCGAATGGAACCACCGCCCGCTGGGTGTGCAGGTTCTGGCGCTGGCCTACCGGTCGGGCGAGGCGTGGAACGAGGCGGGCTATGCCAACCCCGAGTTCGATGCCAAGCTGAACGCCGCGATGTCCATCGCCGATGCGGATGCCCGGCGCGAGGTCATGGCCGAGATCGAGAAGATCATGCAGGACGACGCGGTGATCATCCAACCCTACTGGCGCTCGCTCTACCGCCATTCGGCACCGGGCGTGATCGGGGCGGAAATGCACCCCAGCTTTGAAATCCACGTCTACAAGCTGGGCTTTGCCGCCTGATCCACGACGCTGAGCAAGGGGCCGCCTGTGGTGGCCCCTTTTGCGCCTTGGCAACGCGCATGACGACGGGGGCAAACCCCGCGGCCACAGATCGACCGGGGGAAGACGATGGGACTGTTCATTCTAAGACGGCTGTGGGTGATGATCCTCACCGCGCTGGCGCTGACATTCATCGTCTTTTTCCTGACGAACCTCTATCCCAACCTTGAAAAACTGGCGAAATCCGAAGGCAACTTCCGGATGTCCGACGAACAGGTGGCGACATGGCTGGGCAATCGCGGCTACTTGCAGCCCATGCCGCTGAAATACGCGCAATGGCTCGGGGTGGCGCCGGGCTGGGTGATCACCGGGTCCGATGGCGAAACCCGAGCGCGCTGTGCCGAACCGGGCGCGCCTGCCGACACGGCGAGCACGTTTTGCGGCATCCTGCAGGGCCACTGGGGCTATTCCACGGTCTTCAAGGACACGGTGGGCAGCATCGTCGCCACGCGGCTGGCGCTGACCGGGAAGCTGATGTTCTGGGTGATGGTGCTGATGGTGCCATCGGCGCTCATTTTGGGCGTTCTGGCGGGGATGCGCGAAGGGTCGCGCACCGACAGGGCGCTGTCGACGGTGGCGATCACCACAACCGCGACGCCCGAGTACGTGTCGGGGGTCATCCTGATCGCGGTCTTTTCGTCCAGCGCCGTGGGGCTCAAGTGGTTCAAGGGCACCGCGGCCAGCGCCATGGACGGGGCCAACTTTGAAAACTTCTTTCTGCCGGTGCTGACCATCGCGCTTTACGGCATGGGCTACATCGCCCGGATGACCCGCGCCTCCATGGCCGAAGTGATGACGGCGCAGTACATCCGCACCGCGCGGCTCAAGGGCGTGAGCTTTCCCAACATCGTGATGAAACACGCGCTGCGCAACGCGCTAATCGCACCTTTCACGGTGATCATGCTGCAGTTTCCCTGGCTGCTGAACGGCGTCGTCATCGTCGAGACGCTGTTCAACTACAAGGGCTTTGGCTGGACGCTTGTACAGGCCGCGGGCAACAACGACATCGAGCTTTTGCTGGGCGTGTCGGTGGTGTCGGTGATCGTAGTGCTGGTCACGCAGCTTCTGTCTGACGTGGGCTATGTCTATCTCAACCCCCGCATCTCTGTGTCCTGAGGAGTCTGACCATGGAACCGCTCAGCTGGGCCGAGATCTTGGGCCGCATGTTCTTACAATTCACCCCCGTCTGGGTCGCGCTGGTCCTGACCTTTGCGGTGTCGCTGATCTTCAAGCGTCGCCTGGGCCTTTACGGCAAGCTTTTCGACAGCACCATCGGCATGATCGGTTTTGCGCTGGTGATGTTCTGGGTGTTCACCGGCGTCTTCGGCGCGATGAACATGATCGTCACCCATGACGCGCTGGCGCAGATCCCAGCGATGAAGAACAAGCCGCCGGGCTTTCCGGTGTCGGGCGCCGAAGAGGGCACCTACCCCTATTACCTGCTGGGCGGCGACAACCTGGCGCGCGACGTCTTCAGCCGGATGATCAAGGGCTCTTGGGTGGTGGTGCAGATCGCGCCCCTGGCAACGCTCTTTGCCTTCATGGTCGGGATCACGCTGGGCCTGCCCGCCGGCTACTACGGCGGCAAGCTCGACACGCTGCTGTCGTTCCTGGCGAACCTGATCCTAGCCTTCCCGGTGATCCTGTTGTTCTACCTGCTGGTCACGCCCGAAATCATCGCCACCGGCATTCCCAACTACATGGCGACGTTCCTCTTCGTCTTCCCGCTGATCTTTGTCACCATCCTGCTGAATTCGCGCTTTCACACCCAGCCCAGCCTGCGCACCCCTCTGATGATCGGCGTGCTGGGGCTTCTGGGCTGGCTCTACCTGTCGCTGATTTCCGAGGTTGGGTCCAAGGTGCATGTGATCCCGGGGTTCGCCGATCTTTTCGACGTGCCGTCAGGGATCTTGGTGGTGTTCGTGTCGGTGGTCTTCGTCAACTCGCCCACGGTGTTCCGGATCGTCCGGGGCCTCGCGCTCGACATCAAGACCCGCGATTACGTGGCCGCCGCCCAGACCCGGGGCGAAGGACCGTGGTACATCATGCTGTGGGAGATCCTGCCCAACGCGCGCGGCCCGCTCATCGTCGATTTCTGTCTGCGCATCGGCTACACGACGATCCTGCTGGGCACGCTCGGCTTTTTCGGGCTGGGCTTGCCGCCGGAAAGCCCCGACTGGGGCAGCACGATCAACGACGGGCGCAAGCTTTTGTCGATCTACCTGCATCCTGCCATCGTGCCCGCCCTGTCGCTGCTGAGCCTGGTGCTGGGGCTGAACCTGCTGGCGGACGGGCTGCGCGAGGAATCCTTGCGGGATTGACAAGCGGGGGCCAATGAAATGGGGGCTTTGCCACGTCGCCCCTCAGGGGCGCAAATAAACCGCCAGAAGCTTTAGGGGCGCCCCCCCAAGGTATTCGGCACCAGAGAGGCAAGGGCGCGGCGCACCGTTCCCGAAGGAGAAACGAGTGATGAAAGACAGCTACGACGGACCGATCCTTGAAATCGATCTCTTGTCGATCTCGTTCTTCACGCGGCTGCGGGAAATTCCGGCGGTGATGGATTTTTCCGTCAAGGTGATGCCGGGCGAGGCGGTAGGTCTGGTGGGCGAGTCGGGCTGCGGCAAATCCACAGTGGCGCTGGGCGTGATGCAGGACCTGGGCAAGAACGGCCGCATCGTCAACGGCACGATCAAGTTCAAGGGCCGCGATCTGGGCGCGATGAGCCAGGAGGAACTGCGCCAGATCCGCGGCTCGGAAATCGCGATGATCTATCAGGAGCCGATGGCCTCGCTCAATCCGGCGATGAAGATCGGCAAGCAACTGATGGAAGTGCCGATGATCCACCAGGGCGCGTCGGAGAAAGAGGCCTATGACCGCGCCCTGCAGGTCGTCACGGACGTGAAACTTCCCGACCCCAAGCGCATTCTGGACGCCTATCCGCATCAGCTGTCGGGCGGCCAGCAGCAGCGCATCGTCATCGCCATGGCGCTGATGTCGGAACCGGCGCTGCTGATCCTCGATGAGCCGACGACGGCGCTTGACGTGACGGTGGAGGCGTCGATCGTCGAACTGGTGAAGGATCTGGGCCGCAAATACGGCACCTCGATGCTTTTCATCAGCCACAACCTCGGCCTGGTGCTGGAAACCTGTGACCGGCTGTGTGTGATGTATTCCGGCGAGGCGGTGGAGCGCGGGTCCATCGCGGATGTGTTTGACGAGATGCAGCACCCCTATACCCAAGCGCTGTTCCGGTCGATCCCGCTGCCCGGGGCGGACAAGAACGCCCGCCCGCTGGTGGCGATCCCCGGCAACTTCCCCCTGCCCCACGAACGCCCGCCGGGCTGCAACTTCGGCCCGCGCTGCGATTATTTCGAGGCCGGGCGCTGCGACAAGGGCACCATCCGCATGAAGCCGGTGAAAGGCAACGACCGGCACGAAACCCGCTGTCTGCGGTTCGAGGAGATCGACTGGAACGCGCCGCCCGCCGATGCCATCACCAAGGAAAAGGGCCAGATCGGCAACGTGGTTCTGCGCATGCAGGACCTCAAGAAATACTACGAGGTCAGCGCAAATGCGCTGTTCGGCAAGTCGGGCGAAACCAAGGTCGTCAAGGCCAACGAAACGCTGAGCTTCGAGGCCCGCGAGAGCGAGACGCTGGCCATCGTGGGCGAGTCGGGCTGCGGCAAGTCGACCTTTGCCAAGGTGCTCATGGGGCTCGAGACCGCGACAGACGGGCAAATCCTGCTCGACAACCGCAACATTGAATCGACGCCGATCGAAAAGCGCGACACCAAGACCATTTCCGAAGTGCAGATGGTGTTTCAGAACCCGTTCGACACGCTCAACCCGTCGATGACCGTGGGCCGTCAGATCATCCGCGCGCTGGAAATCTTTGGCATCGGCAACAATGAGGCCGAACGGCGCGAACGCATGCTGAACTTGCTGGACCTGGTCAAGCTGCCGCGCGAATTCGCCGACCGGATGCCGCGCCAGCTGTCGGGCGGGCAAAAGCAGCGCGTCGGTATCGCACGGGCCTTTGCGGGCGATGCACGCATCGTGGTGGCGGATGAACCGGTGTCGGCACTCGACGTGTCCGTGCAGGCCGCGGTGACCGATCTGCTGATGGAGATCCAGCGCGAACACAAGACGACGCTGCTGTTCATCAGCCACGACCTTTCCATCGTGCGCTACCTCAGCGACCGGGTGATGGTCATGTACCTGGGCCACGTGGTCGAACTGGGCACCACCGACCAGGTCTTTGCCCCGCCCTATCATCCCTATACCGAGGCGCTGCTGTCGGCGGTCCCCATCGCCGATACCTCGGTCCAGAAAAAGCACATCGTGCTCGAGGGCGACATACCGTCCGCCATGAACCCGCCGCCCGGCTGCCCGTTCCAGACCCGCTGCCGCTGGAAAAGCCAGGTACCAGGCAACCTGTGCGAAACAGAGGTCCCGCCGGTGCGGGTGCTGGCGGATGGCCATCAGGTCAAATGTCACCTGTCGGACGCCAAATTCGCCGAAATGGAACCGGTGATAACCATCGCCGCCGAATAGGCCGCGGCAGACCTGCGGTTGTGTACCGGGCGGCCCGCGCACCCGTGATCCTTGTTTGAAACCCGGTTTTGAGGTACTGTTTCTCCTGTATTTGAGCCGCCGCGGGCCCCCGGCCCCGGCACCCATTTTGGAGAAAAGACATGATTCCGATCGACGGAGCCTTCGTGCTCGAAATCGCGCCGCGGTTTTCCGGTGCAAAGGCACAGCGCCAGGCCGAAATCGTGGCCGCCATCGGCGACCATCTGACCAGCGTTCTGGACAGCTATGACATTAACACCCGGCTGCGCATCGCGCATTTCATGGGCCAGGTCACACATGAATGCGCAGGGTTCCGGACCACAGAGGAATTCGCCAGCGGCGCCGCCTACGAGGGACGCGAGGATCTGGGCAATATCCATCGCGGTGACGGCAAGCGCTACAAGGGGCGCGGGTTGATCCAGTTGACCGGCCGCGCCAACTATCGCCGGATCGGCGGCAAGCTGAACCTGCCGCTCGAGGACGATCCCGAGGTCGCGGGAGAGCCGCTGACCTCGTTGCGGATCGCCTGCGAATACTGGAAAGATCGCAAGATCAACGACCCCTGTGATGACGACGACCTGATCGAGGTGACGCGCCGGGTCAACGGCGGGCGCAACGGGCTGGAGGATCGGCGCAATTTTTATCGCAAGGCCAAGACCGCGCTGTCGCGGCGGATGGGCATCATCCTTGCCAGCCAACAGACCAGCAGCCTGCCGGTGATCCGCCGAGGGTCGTTCGGCGACGTGGTCGAACGGCTGCAGCGGGGGCTGGTGGCCAAGGGCTTTCCGATCTCCATCGATTCGGACTTTGGCCCCGCCACCGAATTCGCGGTGCGCCAATTCCAGGCGCGCAACGGGCTGACGGTCGACGGCATCGTCGGCGCGCAGACCTGGGGCGCGCTTGAGGGGTGAAGAGGTTCTTGGATAACAAGATGGCGGCCCGCGCCGACCTGGTGGGACATCCGGGGTCTGTTGGTCCGTTGACCGATCAGGAGTTGCAGGCGGCGATCAGGCGTCTGGCAGGCTGAAGATGTCGGCGCTACGCTTATCATTTAAATGGTCTGCCGATTGACTAAGACCTTTCGGCAAGAGACCGCGCGGCGCAAGCGCGCTAGGCTACGCATGCTGATCAAGGACCCGCCCGATGAACGACCCTGCCAAACGCCCCCAGGACAGCGCCCTCGCCTCGGCGCTGGTGGTGGATGACCATCCGCTGTTTTGCGACGCCCTGACCCTGACACTGCAATCGATCTCGGATTTCGCAGAGATCCGCACCGCGGGGACACTGGAAAAGGCGCTCGAGGTGATGGAGGACGATCCGCGCATCGGGCTTATCGTGCTTGACCTCAACCTGCCGGATGTCAACGGCCTTGACGGGCTGGTGCGGTTGCGCACCGCCGCGCCGCATGCGGCGATCCTCATCGCATCCAGCATGGCCGACAACCGGATGATCAGCCATGCTCTCAAGGCCGGGGCCGACGGGTTCGTGCCCAAGCATTCGCAACGCTCGGTCTTTCGGCGCGCGCTCGAGGCGGTCGGCGGCGGGCAGGCCTTCGTGCCCGACGGCTATATCGACCCGCGCGGCGACGAGGCCGAGAATGGCCCCGGCGATGCGCTAGGGCGGCTGGCAAGCCTGACCAACCAGCAGGCGCGCATCCTGGCGCTGATCTGCGAAGGCAAGCTCAACAAGCAGATCGCCTTTGACCTGTCCATCGCCGAAACCACCGTCAAGGCGCATGTGACCGCGATCATGCGCAAGCTGGGCGTGCACAGCCGCACCCAGGCGGTGCTGATCGCGCAGGAAGCGCGCTTTGCCAAGGTCTTGCCAACCGCCGAATGACGGGCGTATCGTCGGGGGCCATCCGACGACGGCATAACAACGGGGATGACACAGGTGGACGGAGCGATTCAAAGCTCCGCTCGGGAGGAGGAGACGACCGGCCCGCGCGCCTTGCGCACGGCGCAGGTGGCGCATGATCATCCGGCCCCGCTGGAGGCGATCTGCGCGGCACTGGGTGACGGACCGTTCGAAACGGTCTGTCTTTTCGTGACACCCGAAGCGGATTTCCACGCCCTGACCCGCGCGGCGATGGGGCGTTTTGGCGCGGCCGACGTGCTGGCCTGCACCACGGCGGGCGAATTGGGCCGCGACGGGTACGAGGACGGCCAGATCATCGCGGTGGCCTATCCGTCCGAGCTGTTTGCGGTGCGCACCTACGCCATCGAGGCGCTCGATGCGCTGGACGAAAAGACGGTGATCGACGATCTGATCCAGCACCGGCTGGACCTGTCGCGCCGGGCGGGCGACATGACATCGGAATTCGCCTTCCTGATGGTCGATGGCCTGTCCATGCGCGAAGAGCATCTGACCGCGATGCTGGCCGCGGGGCTGGGGCCGATGCCGCTTTTCGGGGGGTCGGCCGGGGACGGCACGGCGTTCCGGCAGACGTGGCTGTCGCGGAACGGAGAGGTGCTGCAGAACGCGGCGCTCTTGGCGCTGGTGCGCAGCCGCTGCCGGGTCCGGGTGTTCAGCCTCGATCATCTGGTGCCGACCGACCGGCGCATGGTGGTGACCCGCGCGGATATCGAAAACCGTCTGGTGCAGGAAATCAACGCCGCCCCGGCGGGGGTGGAATACGCCCGGCTGCTGGGCAAGGACCCCAACCAGCTCGATCCCTTCACCTTTGCCGCGCATCCGGTCGTCGTGCGCCTTGGCGACAGCCACCATGTCCGCGCCATCCGGCAGGTCACCGAAGCGGGCGATCTGGTGTTCTTTTCGGCGATCAACGAAGGCATGGTTCTGACGCTGGCGGAGCATCAGGACATCGCCAGTCATCTGGAACGCGCGCTCAGCGATCTGGGCAAGGGTGGCGCGCCGCAGCAGATCCTGGGCTGCGACTGCATCCTGAGGCGGATCGAGGTCGGCCAGCGCCAGCAGACGCGCGAGGTGTCGCGGCTATTGCGCGACCACAACGTCATCGGCTTTTCCACCTACGGCGAACAGATCGGCGCGCTGCATGTCAATCAGACCCTGACCGGCGTGGCGATCTATGCCGCCGACGAGGACGAGGCTTAGCCACATGTCGCTGATCAACCCTGCCGACAGCGTCGAAGAGCAGAACGCCAAGCTGCAGACCATCGCCGAGGCGCTGATGAAGCGGGTGGAATACGACACCGCCCAGTCCGGTGCCGCCTATGCCCAGTTTGAACGCGCCGCACTTCTGGAAAAGCGGGTTCGGGAACGCACGCTGGAACTGGAACGCACGCTCGACCTACTGCACGAATCCAACGCGCAGCTGGCCCGCGCCAACGAGGAAACCGAGGCCGCGCGGCGCAACCTTGCCGATGCCATCGAAACCGTGTCCGAAGGCTTTGCGCTTTTCGATGGCGGTGACGTGCTGGTGATGTGCAATTCGCGCTTCTGCCGCGATTTCCGCGACACCGTGCACGATCTGCGCCCCGGCCTCGCCTTCGAAGATTACGTGACCCGGATCAGCCGCAGCCGGTTTCTGGCCCTACCCGACGGGGAAACGCCCGAAAGCTGGACCCGGCGGCGCATTCAGCGTCACCGCGACCGGCGGGTGATGTTCAACGTGCAACTGGTTCAGGACCGCTGGATCCAGGTCAGCGAACACCGCACCGCCAACGGCGGCACGGTGGTGCTGCAGACCGACGTGACCGACATCATCCGGCTGGAACGACAGGAACGCGCCAAGCTCAAGGACAAGCAGGCGCGGATGATCCGCGCGACGCTGGACCACCTTAACCAGGGGGTCTGCATCTTTGACGAAAACGCCCGGCTGGTGGGCTGGAACCAGAAGCTGGGCGCGCTTTTGTCGATCCCCGCGCGGCGGCTGCATCTGGGTGCATCCTTCGACGTTCTGTGGGCGCAGCTTGACGACGATTTCGAATTCACCCGCGGCCTTGACCGGTCGGGCTTTCGCGACTGGGCCCGCGCGCAGGGGCCGCGCCAGCCGGTGTCGTTCGAGGTGCGCCGCGCCGACAGCCGCACCTTGCAGATTTTCGGGCGCGGGATGCCCGATCAGGGCTTTGTGATCTCCTGCACCGATGTGACCGATGAACGCGAAGCGGCGCAAAAGCTGTCGGACCTGAACGAGATCCTCGAACAGCGGGTGATGGAGCGCACGCTGGAGCTTGAGGATGCGCTGAGTGCGGCGGAACGGGCCAACGCCTCGCGCTCGCGCTTCGTGGCGGCGGCGTCGCACGACCTGTTGCAGCCGCTGTCGGCGGCCAAGCTCTTTATCTCGTCGCTGATCGACACCTCGCAGGACGCCCGCGACACGCAGGTGCTGGGCAAGGCCGAAAGCGCCCTGACCAGCGCCGAACAGCTGATCGACGCGCTGCTGGACATCTCGAAACTGGAATCCGACGGGCTGAGTTTCGACATCCGGGCCGTGGCCTTACGCGAAATTTTCGGACCGCTGCGCGACGAGATGGAGGTGCTGGCCGCCCGCAAAGGGCTGGAACTGCGGCTGCTGGACAGTTCGCTGACGGTGGACTCCGATCCAGCCTATCTGCGCCGGGTGGTGCAGAACCTGATGGCCAACGCGATCCGTTATACCGACAGCGGTCGGGTCGTCGTGGGCGCGCGCCGCAAGGGCGAGTCGGCCCGGATCGAGGTCTGGGACACTGGCCCCGGCATCGCCGAGGCGGATCAGGGCCTGATCTTCGAAGAGTTCAAGCGCCTCGACAGCAAGGCCAGCAGCAACGACGGCCTGGGCCTTGGCCTGGCCATCGTCGAACGCGCCTGTGCGCGGCTGGGCCATCCGCTGGGTCTGTGGTCCGAACCCGGACGGGGGTCGTGTTTCATGGTCAACGTGCCGATCGCCGATGGCGCAGAACCGCAGCGCGCCAAGCGCAATCGCAGCGCCCGACCGGTCGGGCTGGCGCATCTGGGGCTGATCGTGCTGCTGGTCGAGAACGACCCGCAACTGCGCCGGGCCATCACCGTGCTGGTGGAAAGCTGGGGCGTCAACGTGATCGAGGCGGAAGACGCAGACTCGGCGCTGGAGCTGCTGCGCGATCTGGAAATCAGCCCCGACGCGCTATTGCTGGACTACCAGCTGGGCGCGGGGCTTTCGGGCACACAGCTTTACGAACGCATTGTGGCCGACATGGGCCCCCTGCCCTGTGCGATCATCACCGCCGATCGGTCGCCGGACCTGCGCGATATATGCAAGGCTCTGGGGCTGGAGCTGCTGGCCAAACCGCTGGACCGGCACAAACTGGGCCGGTTCCTTGACGGGTCAGCCCGTCTTGCCCTGCGCGGCTGAGGCCGGTTCTGGCGCCGAATGGCCCGAGGCCGCCGACAGGAACTCCTCGGCCCCCGCACGGATCGCATCGGGCCAGCGCCGCGTGCGCATCACTCCGACCTCGGACAGGACCAGCGTTGCAGTGCAATCGACCCGCAGATCGCCGTCACATTGCGCGGTGATCCTGAGCGACATGGACGATTTGCCGATCCCGGTCACCACCAGCCGCCAGGTCAGCCGGTCGCCCAGACGACTCGCCGATGGAAAGGATGTTGCGACATCGACCAAGGGCACCGCCAGGCGATCACTGCCCAGCATCTGCCCCATCGGCCAGTCCAGCGCCTCTTCGAACCAGTTTTCGATGACGGCGTGGATCATTTCGTAATAGCGCGGCAGAAACACGATCCCGGCCGCGTCGCAGTGGGCCAGGCCCACCTCGTTGATATACTTGTAGGCAGCCATGCGTGCCCGGTCCCCGTTCCTCCGCTGCCGCCTTTTTTAGCGGCGTTCGGCTGGAAAAAGTATCTCGGTGACCGCGCAAGAAAAGATCGCCGTTTACAATTTATCTACGACTTTGGTCGTATGCCGGATGCGGGGTGCCCCGCATTCGGCGTCGTGGGTCACAGGGTGCCGCGACAGCCCCGGTGCGCCGTCGGGCGGCCGATGTGATGCGGGTTTTGCACAAGGTACCACTGCGCCGGATAGCCCGGCGCCTGCGTGCGCCTGTAGGTGCAGTTGTCGGGGGTCGTGTAATATTCCCCCTGAAAGCCCGCCGCGGGGGCCGCGGCATTCCAAAGCTGCGTATCGCCGCCATCGCGGGACAGGCCGGTGGCAAAGCCCTGGATATCCGCCTGCGCCGCGGTCGCCGCAACGGTGGCAAGAATGAGAGGAAGTGCTGATCTGAGCATGGTGTGTCTCCTGAACTACGGTAAGCAACGCAAGCCCAAAGCGCGCGCTGCCAAGCCCGTGCAACAAAGCCTGTGCGGCTGGCAGGGACAGGGATGAATTGCGGCGGATCTGCGGAGCTTTGCATGAATTTTAGCGAAATTGCGCGGGTCTCGCCGCGACGGAACTAGCGCGCGATGCCGACAGATTGAACAGTGCAAGACCTTGCTGAAACGGACCTTGCGCAACCGCGCGAGGAGCCGCGCCATTGCAGTCGCGCGCGGCTGCGATCTGGTCCTTCCGCTCCGCGCTTTATGCCGGTCGCCTCCGTACACCACCCCCGCTGGGCACCAAGCTCAGCCAAATCGCAGCCGCGTGGGGGCGCGGCGGCCTTCGGCCTTGATTCCGCGCCGGGTGCTTGGCTCATACGGCCGATCAAGGTCGGTTCAAGACAATCGCATCACGCATTAGCGCGCAATCACGATGTCCGCGCGCAAGCCGCCAAGGTCGGCCTTGCCCAGGCGCAGGACCCCGCCGTGGCCCCGCGCGATATCGGCGGCTATGGCCAGGCCCAGCCCCACGCCCGACCCCTTGTCCTGGTTGCGTGCGGGATCCAGTCGCACGAAGGGGCGCAGCGCCTCCTCGCGCTGCGCCTCGGGAATGCCGGGGCCGTCATCCTCGACCCGAATGCGCAGGGACTTGTCGGTGATCTGCACCGACACCTCGGCCTGCGTCCCGTAGCGCACGGCGTTGCCGATCAGGTTCTCGACCGCGCGGCGCAGCGCCATCGGGCGCAGCATCATCTGCGCGGTCGCGGGCGGCGGATCGAATCGCACCTGCGCCCCGCCTCGCTGCGCGTCGCTGACGATCTCGGCCACCAACGCCACCGGATCCGTGCTCTCCGGCTCTCCCGCCTCGGCATTGCCGCGCGCGAAATCTAGGAAGGCATCCAGAAGCCGCTGGAGGTCATCGACGTCCCGCTCAAGCCCGGCGCTGTCGGCATCGTCCAGCATCGACAGGCCCAGCCGCAGACGGGTCAGCGGCGTGCGCATGTCATGGCTGACCCCCGACAGCATCAGCGTGCGCTGTTCGATCTGCCGTTCGATCCGCGCGCGCATGTCCAGAAAGGCGTGGCCCGCCGCGCGCACCTCGACCGCGCCCGCAGGGCTGTAGGGTTCGTGCCGCCCCCGCCCGAACGCCTCGGCCGCGTCCGCCAGCCGGGTGATCGGGCGCAGCTGGTTGCGCAGATAGATGAAGGCGACCGCCGTCATCAGCCCGCCGAAGACCACCATGTTGACCAAGAGCTGATGCGGATTCGACGCCGACACCCGCCGCCGGGCGAACCGCACCTGCCAGAGGCCGTCGCGTTCGACAAAAAGGATCACGTCGGTATCGTCCGGCAGCAGCACGCGGCGCAGCCCCGGCAGGTCGCGCTGCAGGGTGCGGGTGACGACGATCCCGGAAAAATCGTACCAGCGGCGCTGATCCTGAGCCGGAACGGCGCCCGGCTCCGCCGCCGTCACATCGACTGCAAGCTGCTGGCGGATGGCCTCCGACTGCGGCGTGGCCAGCGTGTTCAGCACCAGGTTCACATCGCGCGCGACCTCGCGGCTCATCTGGCGGCTCACGCCTTCGAAATGGCGCTGGATGAACACCACCGACACCACGAGTTGCAGCGTCACCACCGGCAGGATCAGGATCAGCGCGGCGCGCCCGTAAAGGCCGCGCGGCATATAGCGTTTGAGCCATTGGAACAACATGCGCTAAGGCTAGCCAATGCCCGCCCCCGGCACCATGGAGAAACGCACGTGACCGATCCGGACCCGCATTTTCGCCCCGTGCCCGGCCTGGCCGAAACGCTGGCGCCCGGTCTGCGCCGGGTGCTGGCGCCCAACCCGTCGCCGATGACCTTTCGCGGCACCAACACCTACCTGCTCGGGACGCAGGGGCTCGCGGTGATCGACCCCGGCCCCGACAACTCCTCGCATCTGCAGGCGATCCTGGAGGCTGTCGGGCCCAGGCAGCGCATCAGCCACATCCTCGTGACCCACGCACATCTCGACCATTCTCCGCTGTCCCGTCCGCTGGCCGCGGCAACCGGCGCGCCGGTGCTGGCCTTCGGCAGCGCAGAGGCCGGCCGCAGCGCGGTGATGCAGCGGCTCGCAGCCTCGGGCACGGTCGGCGGCGGCGAAGGCATCGACGCAGCCTTTGCGCCCGATGCGGCGGTAACCGACGGTGACATGGTGCAGGGCGACGGCTGGACGCTCGAGGTGCTGCACACGCCGGGGCATATCGGCAACCACATCAGCCTGGCCTGGGGGGATGCGCTTTTCTGCGGCGATCACGTGATGGGCTGGGCGAGTTCTCTGGTGTCACCGCCCGATGGCGACCTGACCGATTTCATGGCCTCCTGCTGCCGTCTGCAAAGCCGCCGCTGGTCGGTGCTCTACCCCGGTCACGGCGCCCCCGTCGCCGATCCAGCCGCGCGGCTCGACTGGCTCATGACCCATCGCGAGGCGCGCGAAACCGCGATCCTCGCGGCGCTGCAGGACGGCCCCGCCCGCGCGCCCGAGCTCGCGGCCCGCGTCTACACCGATATCGATGCGCGCATGCTGCCTGCCGCCGGCCGCAACGTCCTAGCGCACCTCATTGATCTCATGACGAAAAACCGCGTGAGCTGCGTCGACCCCCTGACCGCCGAGGCGCGCTTTTCCCTGCGTTGAGAACTGGCAGCTTTATCTACGCTTTTATGACAAAACCCTCTGGACGCCCCCAGACACCCTTGCTATATCGCCCCACGTGTTCCGGCGTAGCTCAGCGGTAGAGCAGTTGACTGTTAATCAATTGGTCGTAGGTTCGATCCCTACCGCCGGAGCCAAAGAATTCAAGGGCTTAGCGCATGATGCCGCTAGGCCCTTTTTCTTTGGGGTAACACTCAGCGACTGTCCGCAAAGAAAATTTACCCAAGTTCGTTGAAATGCACAGCTTCAATACGTCAGGTAGTGGTTACCAACTGTATGGAAGGAAACACATTGGCGGACTATGATCGTGATTTTACAGTGCAGTATTTTGACGACGCTGCTCTATCCAATCTCGTGGCTGACATGCACTACTGTATCAGAGCCGGAGAAGACGCCACCATTGGTCAAATTTTGGACCAAGAGATCAGACAGAACCCCTCGCGGGAGAAGCTATATATCGTGATCACGCCCTCATAAAATAACGCCCGCCCGGAAAACTGTTTACAAAACCGGGCGGGGTTACTGGGGCCGCTGGAGCCATTAAGGACTGAGGCCATTAGCTAAAGGTAATGCCTAGTCGATCTGAGGCGCAAAATTGATTAGCCGCGCAGCTACGTCAGGATCAACGCCAGCCTCTTTCGCAAGCGCCAACGCTTCGACGATCTGACCCATTTCCCTAGCCCGCCCACCAGCGTCAAAGGCTTGCAACGGTCGCATGACGTCCAGCGTGACAGTCTCGCCTAACTTCTCTGTCGCCTCTTGTGCGATCAGCGCCGCCACAGGCTGCAAAGCCCATTGCGCCAGATGCCGCTGAGCCTCGCTCACAAGCGGCCCTGTGGTGGTATCTTCCAGCAGCGACGGCAACACGCCATAGACGCCCAGAATGGACGCCCTAGCCGCGCTGAGTGAAGCGCCCGGCGCAATGCCTTAATGTCCGGCATGACGTTGTGGAGCTGCTACGCGCGACGCGTTCGGTCACCGGCGAGATCGCGGAGGACGCGCTGCGGGCCCGACTCCCGAGTGGCGACAAGCTGGCAAGCCTGCCGCCCCCCTCCGCGAACATGCGTTCGACGTCGAAAACACCCTCGAGGTTGCCGAGCGGCTTTCCCGATCGGTCGAGCGCCGCAAGCCCGCCTCGGGCCCGGTCCTCGACACCTTCGCGTTGCCCGCTTCGTTGCGCGAGGACCTGGACGGCGTGCTCGCCGGCCTCGGGGCATGGCGGTCGGGGTGCCTGAACCGGTCAGAGGTCTCGAGTTCGCTCTGTCTTTCCGGCCCGCCCGACACCGGCAAGACCCTGCTCGCGAGCGCACTTGCGGGCAGTGCCGACATTCCGCTCGCGCCGACGTCATATGCCGAATGTCAATGCCATGGGCATCAAGGTGACGCCCTCCGCGCGCTCCACGACGCCAGTTCCGGGCGAAACGCCAGTGCCTCTCGACCGACTGCTGACAGGCGCCCGATCCAAGGCGTTTCGACCTTGCGCCCACGGGACGGAAGCCTCAGTCTGTCGGAAAACAGACTGACAGAGGGAGCAGACCCATGAATGTCACACGTCGCTGGATCACATTTACCGCCACCGCCGCCTTGCTTGCGGGCTGCGGTGCGGGCCCGTCGCTGGCACCGTCGCGCAGCAGCGCGCGCGACCCCGAGCTGCAGCCGCAGCCCAATGCCGCCTATGACGCCTGGGTGGCGGGCTTTCGGGCCCGGGCGCAGGCGCGCGGCATCAGCGGCGCGACGCTGGATGCCGGGTTCCGGGGCGCGGGCTTTCTGCCCGGCGTGGTCAGGCGGGACCGCAACCAGACCGAATTCAAACGCTCGTTGCAGGATTACCTGGCCATCGTCGCATCGCCCGACAAGGTTGCCACCGGACGGTCCGAATTCGCCCGCAACCGCGCGCTGCTGTCACAGATCGAGGCGCGCTATGGCGTGCCCTCCCACGTCGTGGCCGCCGTCTGGGGTATGGAAAGCAACTACGGCGCGCGGCGCGGCGACATTTCGGTGATCTCGGCCACCTCGACCCTGGCCTTCGACGGGCGGCGCGGCGATTTCTTTGAAAAGCAGTTGGTCGCGGCTCTGCGGATCCTGCAGAACGGCGATGTCTCGGCCCCGGGGCTGGTGGGCAGCTGGGCCGGGGCGATGGGGCATACGCAGTTCATCCCGACCACCTATCAGGCCCATGCGGTGGATTTTCGCGGCGATGGACGGCGCGACATCTGGTCCGAGGATCCAACCGACGGGCTGGCCTCGGCCGCCGCGTACCTCTCGGCCTCGGGCTGGCGGCGCGGCGCGCCCTGGGGGCTTGAGGTGCGGTTGCCCGGCGGGTTCGACACCGGCGTCGCGGGGCGCGGACGGCGGCGCAGCGTCGGCGCGTGGTCGTCTCTGGGCGTGCAGCGCGCGGGCGGCGGTGCCCTGCCCGACCACGGGCCCGCGGCGCTGCTTCTGCCAGCAGGAGCAAGCGGCCCGGCCTTCCTGGCGTTCCGCAACTTCGACGTGATCCTGCGCTACAACAACTCGGAAAACTACGGCATCGGCGTGGGCTACCTGTCGGACCGCATCGCGGGCGGCGCGCCGCTGCGCAGCGATTTCCCGCCCGACCGGTTCGGCCTGACGATCGACGACCGGCGCAAGCTGCAGGAACGGCTGACCGCGCGCGGGTTCGATACCGGCGGCACCGACGGCGTGATCGGTCCCAAATCCGAAGAGGCGATCCGCGCCTACCAGTCCAGCATCGGCCTGCCCCCGACCGGAGAGCCGTCGCGCGATCTGCTGCTGCGGCTGGGGTGAGCGAAGCACACGCTTGACGCGCATCTTTTTCGCGAACACTCGCCATCGGTGAACGTGACCGTGGGTCGGCAAAAATCATCACGGCAACGACAAATTGTGTTAACCTTTCCTCAGATTTTTTCCGGGGGATATTTCCATGCCATTCTTTCCAAGCCTCTTCGCGCGCGCACTTTCCGACAACACTGACGACACCACCCCGCCGCCTGCCAGCGGCGGAACAGGCTTTCGCGCCGTGCCCTTCCGCGAAGCCAAAGGCGCTGGCGCCGACATCACCGGCGATGGCAGTGACGAATCCCTGACGGGTACCGAATTCGACGACAAGATCGACGGCGCAGCCGGCAATGACACGATCGTCGGCCTGGAAGGCGAGGACGACCTCGTCGGTGGGCTGGGCAACGACGAGATCCTTGGCGGCGACGGCGATGACAACCTCAAGGGCGACGAAGGCAACGACCTGATTGATGGCGGCGCGGGCAACGACAAAATCGAGGCCGATGCTCACAACGACACGATCATCGGCGGCGCCGGCGACGACACCATCGACGGCAAGCATGGAACGGATACGGCCACTTTCGCGGGCTCGATCCTGGATTTCAGCTTTGACCCAACCCTGCAGACCAATGACAAACACTTCGTCACCGACCTTAACCTTGCCGATGGCGATGAAGGCACGGACGAGCTGAAGCATGTCGAATTTTTCCAGTTCGACGATTTCACTTACGAGATCGGCGCCAACAACGGCGCGCTTGGCGTGGCAGGCGATGCGACCACCGACGAAGACACGGCCACCACCTTCACTGTGTCGGCCTATGATTTCGAAGGCGACGCGCTGACGCTGGGCGCGGTCACCTATTCCGGGCCGGGCACGGTGACGCTGGTGTCGACCGGGGCGCTGTCGCCCGCGATCGGCAGCGGAGCGGTCTATACCTTTGCCTTCGATCCCGATGGCCAGTTCGAATCCCTGGCCGTGGGCGATACCGCGGTCGAGACCGTGACGGTCGAGGTTTTGGATTCCGCGGGCAACGTGACCAGCGTCGACGTGGACGTGACCATCGACGGCGTCAACGACGCGCCGGTCGCGGTCGACGATGCCTTTGACGTCGATGAGGACACGCCTACAACTCTGGACGTGCTGGCCAACGACACCGATATCGACGATGGCGATGTCCTTAGCGTCACCGCCGCCACTGCCGCCATCGGCAGCGTGGTGATCGAGGCCGACGGCACTCTGACCTACACACCCACCGCCGACTATGTGGGCACCGATACGATCAGCTATGACATTTCCGATGGCAACGGCGGCACCGACAGCGCCACGGTGACCGTCACCGTGAACGCGGTGAACGACCCGCCCGTCGCCGACGACGATGCGGCGACGACGGACGAGGACAATGCCGTCGTGATCGGAGTTCTGGCCAACGACACCGATTTCGACAGCGCAACGCTCAGCGTATCGGGCACCACCGCCCCGGCCAACGGGTCGGTCACGATCAACCCCGACAACACCATCACCTACACGCCGGATCTGAACTTTTTCGGCACCGACAGCTTTACCTACACGGCGTTCGACGGCGTTGACGCCAGCGATCCCGCGACCGTTACGGTGACGGTCAATCCGGTGAACGATCCGCCACTGGCCAACCCGGACAGCGCCACGACCGACGAGGACGTGGCCGTCAACATCGACGTGCTGGCCAACGACATTGACGCCGAAAACGATCCGCTGACCGTTTTCGCCACCTCTGCCACGAACGGCAGCGTGGTGATCGAAGCCGACGGTTCGCTGACCTATACGCCGAACGCCAATTTCAACGGCTCGGACACGATCACCTACCAGATGACCGACGGCATCGCCGGCAGTTCATCAAGCACCGTCGACGTCACCGTGACTCCTGTCAACGATGCGCCACAGTCGCTGAACCAGCCGGTCATCATCGACGAGGTCGACGGCACCTACGTCATCGACCTCAGCACCCAGGTCGTGGATATCGACGGCGACAACATCAGCTTTTCCGACATCTCGCTGGCGCGCGGGGAAACGCTGCTTGCCTTTTCGATCATCGGGGACGGGCTGATCGAGATCCGCCCGCAGGATATCGCCGGGCTGGAAGACGGCAGCAGTCTCAACGTCGCTTTCACCTATGTCGCGACCGACGACAGCGGCGCCCCCAACAACACCGGCAGCGGCATCGTGCCGGTGACGATCAACGGCTTCACGCCGCCGCCGCCGCCCAACACCCCACCGACCGCCGACCCGCTGACGGTGGGCGCGGACGAGGAAGAAGGTGATGTCGTCATTTCCCTCGCGGATATCGTCTTTGACCCGGACGCGGGCGACGTGCTGACGATCACCAGCCTGACCACGGATTTCTTCGGCGGCACCACACCCATCCCCTTCGTTGGCGGGGTCAGTTCCGGCGAGGGTGGAGAACTGTCGTTCGATCCCACGATCTTCGGGCTTGCGGAAGGCGAAAACGCGACCATTTCGCTGAGCTATGTGGTGTCGGATTCGGCGGGCGAAACCGCGACCAACACGATCACGCTTGACCTGACCGGCGATACGCCGGGGACCGGCAACACCCCGCCAACGGCACTGGATATCCCGGGGGCGCCCGGCTATCCGGTCGCGAGCGATCCCTTCGGTGGTCAGCCGATCCCGGGCGACGTCATTGTCGATGATCCGGCGGTCACGACATTCGTTGTCGATTTCGACGATCTGGTCTCGGATCCCGATGGTCCCAATCCGCTGGTCGTCACCCCCGGCGATCTGGTCATCGGACAGGACGAACTCACCGGCACGCCGATCACCGTGCCCTACAGCTTTGACCCGGCCACCAACGAACTGACCGTCACGTTGGCGGATGTCGGGCTGGCCGACGGAGAAAGCGTGCTGGCGACGCTGAACTATTCGGTCTCGGACGGCATCGACAGCACCGCGGGACAGATCGCCGTCAACTTCGTCGACGAGGCTGCGCCGCCGCCGCCGGAGCAGCAGGTCTTCGATTTTGAAGGCTTCGCCGCCGCTGACCCGGAATTCCAGATCCCGGTGGTTCAGGTTGACGGCTTTACCCTGACCGGAAGTGCCACGGTCATCGAAACGGACGAATCGGAAGATGGCGGCGGGCGTGAACCCAGCGGCATCGCCAACGGCCAGACCACCATCGGCGGCGACAATGTACTCGTGGGCACATTCAGCACCGTCACGCAGCCCCTAGTGGACGAATTCGGCGAACCGGTTCTTGGACCGCGCGGCGAGCCGATCTTCGAAACCGTGGTGGATCAAACCTTTGCCATTCTGGCGCCGGGTCAATCCTTTGGGCCGGGTGGCGACGGCCTGTTTGTCACAACAACGAGCGCTGGCCAGACTTTCCCGCTGCCCGATCCGCTGCCTGAGGGCATCGGCACGTCGTTCAGTCTGGACGGGTTGTCGCTGAATATCGCCACCTCTGCCACGACCACGGTGACCATCACCTCTTACACCATCGGCATCGTCGAGGTCGGTCCGAACCCCAACTTCCCCACTTTCAGCGATTACTTCTATCAGCTGGTTGAGGTCGATTCCTTCGATTTCGTCATCGACGGATCGACCCCTGCCACGGTCCTGGATCTCAATGGCGATTTCCTCGGCGGCGGCACAACAACCGCAGCCGATCAGGCGGCCTTTGACGACATCTATGCTGTCGAGATCACGACGGCCAACGACGATGCGGTTGTGCTGGACGACATCCTGATCACCGTCTGACGAGGCACCCCGGCGCCCTGGACCGACAGACCGCCCGCCCCGATCCGGCGGCGGTCTTTCTTCGGCAGGGGTATATCGCGGCCCCGAGGGCTGAAAACGACACCGCGTCGCTTTTGGCTCAGAAAGGGCCGGTTTTCCGCCGCAGGCTGAGGTCATGGTTTTGGGGAGGCAAAGCCGTGCGACAGGAATTCCGGATCGTTCTGATCATCCGCACCATCGGGGCGAGGCGGGGCCGTGCGGCGCGCGGGCGGCCCAGCTAGGCAAGCCCGGCCCGCGTTTTTCCCTTCCCAGATCAGGACATCCTCATGAACATCTCGCTTTCCCGACGCTCCGGCGGCCGCTCTGCCCGGCGCGCCGCACGCAGTGCCCCGCTCGCCGATCATCTGCGCCCTGTACGCGCGGGCCTTTCCGGCGGGCAGTTTGCCCCGCTCGACCAACACGGCATGGACCGCATCCACCAGGCCGCCCTTGATGCCCTGGCCGAGATCGGGCTGTCCAACGCGCCCGCTTCGGGCATCAAGGCGATGACGGCGGCAGGTGCCGAACTGGGCGAAGACGGGCGGCTGCGCTTTCCCCGCGCGCTGGTCGAGGACACGATCGCCCGCGCCAATCGCGCGATCACGCTGTGCGGGCGCGATCCGAAACATGATCTGATCCTCTCGGGCACCCGCGTGCACTATGGCACCGCCGGGGCCGCCGTGCATGTGGTCGATACCGAAACCGGCACCTACCGCGACAGCACCCTGCAAGACCTGCACGACGCCGCGCGGATCGCCGACACGCTCGACAACATTCACTTTGTCCAGCGCCCGATGGTCGCCCGCGACATCATCGACAACCGCGAGATGGACCTGAACACCGTCTACGCCTGCTGTGCCGGCACCACCAAACACATCGGCACCTCCTTTACCGAAGCCGCCTTTGCCCGCGATGCGCTGCGCCTGCTGCATCATATCGCGGGGTCCGAAAAGGCCTGGCGCGACCGGCCGTTCGTCAGCAATTCAAACTGCTTCGTCGTGCCGCCGATGAAATTCGCCACCGAAAGCTGCGAGGTGATGGAGGTCTGTATCGAAGGCGGCATGCCGGTGCTGCTGCTGTCGGCCGGACAGGCCGGGGCCACCGCGCCTGCGTCCATCGCCGGGGCCATCGTGCAGGCGGTGGCGGAATGCCTGGCCGGGCTGGTCTATGTAAACGCGGTCAAGCCCGGGCATCCGGCGATCTTCGGCACCTGGCCCTTCGTGTCGGATCTGCGCACCGGCGCGATGTCGGGCGGATCGGGCGAACAGGCGCTGCTGACCGCGGGCTGCGCGCAAATGCACCGATACTACGACTTGCCGGGGGGGGCGGCGGCCGGCATCGCCGACGCGAAGCTGCCGGACATGCAGGCCGGGTGGGAACAGATGTGCTCCAACCTGCTGGCCGGGGCGTCGGGGCTCAACATGGTGTACGAGGCGGCGGGCATGCATGCGTCGCTGCTGGGCTTCTGCCTGGAATCGCTGATCCTGGGCGACGACCTGATCGGCCAGGCCCTGCGCTGCGTGCGCGGGATCGAGGTGACCGAGGATTCGGTCAGCCTCGACGTCATCCGCGCCACCTGCATCGGCGGGCCGGGGCATTACCTGGGCACCGATCAGACGCTGTCGCTGATGCAGACCGATTACATCTATCCCGCGCTCGGCGACCGGTCGTCGCCCAAGGAATGGGTGGAACGCGGTCAGCCAGACCTGATCGCCGCCGCCACCGCGCGCAAACGTGCCATCCTTGGCACACCCTCGGCGGCGCGGTTCGACCCGGTCACCGACCGGGCCATCCGCGACGCCTTCACAATCCATCTTCCGGCCTGAAGGGCTCCGGGACCCTCTGCAGACCCTGGCCCGGCGGCGGATCAGGGGGCTGGCCCCCGCCCTGCCCCCGGTCTAGACCGGAGCCGAACCGCCCGAAAGGTCCCCTTCGATGCCCTATGCCATTCTTGCCCTCGCCATTCTGGCCGAAACCATCGGCACCACGGCGCTGCAGGCCAGCCAGCAATTCACCCGGCTGGTACCCTCTCTGATCGTGGTGATCAGCTACGGCGTGGCGATCTACCTGCTGTCGGTGTCGCTCAGGACCTTCCCGGTGGGCATCGCCTATGCCATCTGGTCGGGCCTTGGCATCGTCTTCATCGCGGTGATCGCGTTCGTCTTTTTCGGGCAGAAACTCGACCTTCCCGCGATCCTCGGCATGGCGCTGATCATCGGCGGCATCGTGATCATCAACGTCTTTTCAAAGACTGCGACGCATTAGGGTCTGGCCTTTCGCCGGAAGCCCGTTTAGGGCGCAGGCAACACACCCAAAAGGCAGACCCGACATGGACCTTCGCAACGTTGCGATCATTGCTCACGTGGACCACGGCAAAACGACGCTGGTGGACGAACTGCTCAAGCAGTCCGGCACCTATCGTGAAAACCAGGCCACCACCGAACGCGCCATGGATTCCAACGATCTCGAGCGCGAGCGCGGCATCACGATCCTGGCCAAGGCCACGAGCGTCGAATGGAAGAACCACCGCATCAACATCGTCGACACCCCCGGCCACGCCGATTTCGGCGGCGAGGTCGAGCGCATCCTGAGCATGGTGGACGGCGTGGTTCTGCTGGTCGATGCCGCCGAAGGGCCGATGCCGCAGACGAAATTCGTGACCTCGAAGGCGCTGGCGCTGGGGCTGCGGCCCATCGTGGTGCTCAACAAGGTCGACAAGCCGGATGCCGAACCGGACCGCGCGCTTGACGAATGTTTCGACCTCTTCGCCAATCTGGGCGCCGACGAGGACCAGCTTGATTTCCCGCATCTCTACGCCTCGGGCCGCTCCGGCTGGGCCGATGCCGAACTCGACGGGCCGCGCAAGAACCTCGACGCGCTCTTTCAGCTGATCCTGAACCACGTGCCCGCGCCACGACAGCTGAAGCGGCAGGACGAGGATTTCCGCATGCTCGCCACCACGCTGGGCAACGACCCCTTCGTGGGCCGGATCCTGACCGGGCGTGTGGAATCGGGCAAGATCAAGGTCGGCGCCACGGTGCAGGCCCTGAGCCGCATCGGTCAGAAGATCGAACAATTCCGGGTGACCAAGATCACGGCGTTTCGCGGCCTCGCGCAGCAGGACATTCCCGAAGCCGTGGCAGGCGACATCGTCAGCCTCGCGGGCATGACCAAGGCCACCGTGGCCGACACGATCTGCGCGCTCGCGGTCGAGGAACCGCTCGAGGCGCAGCCCATCGACCCGCCCACCATCACCGTGACCTTCGGGATCAACGACAGCCCGCTCGCGGGTCGCGACGGCAAGAAGGTGCAATCGCGCGTCATCCGCGAACGGCTGATGAAAGAGGCGGAGTCCAACGTCGCGATCAAGATCAAGGACACCCCCGGCGGCGAGGCCTTCGAAGTGTCGGGCCGCGGCGAACTGCAGATGGGCGTGTTGATCGAGAACATGCGCCGTGAAGGGTTCGAGCTCAGCATCTCGCGCCCGCAGGTGATCCTGCGCGACGGCGAAAACGGCCTTGAGGAACCGGTTGAAGAGGTCACGATCGACGTCGACGATGATTATTCCGGTGCGGTGATCGAAAAGATCACCGGCGCGCGCAAGGGCGAACTGGTCGAGATGAAGCCCGCAGGCGCGGGCAAGACCCGCATCATCGCCCACGCCCCGGCCCGCGGACTCATCGGCTATCACGGCGAATTCCTGACCGATACGCGCGGTACCGGCGTCATGAACCGCGTCTTTCACGGCTGGACACCGCACAAGGGCCCGATCCCCGGGCGCCGTGCGGGCGTGCTGATCTCGATGGAGAACGGCACCTCGGTGGCCTATGCGCTGTGGAACCTCGAAGAGCGCGGCAAGATGTTCATCGGCGCGCAGGAAGCGGTCTATACCGGCATGATCATCGGCGAACACAGCCGCGAGAACGATCTCGAGGTCAATCCGCTCAAGGGCAAGAAGCTGACCAACGTGCGGGCCTCGGGCACGGACGAGGCGGTGCGCCTGACCACGCCGATCACCCTGTCGCTGGAAGAAGCCATCGCCTACATCAACGACGATGAGTTGGTGGAGGTGACGCCGAATTCGATCCGGCTGCGCAAGCGCTATCTCGATCCGCACGAACGCAAGCGGATGTCGCGGGCGGGTTAAGCTCTTCCGCCCTGGCGGGCGTCCTCGCGAGGAAAGGCCGTCAGGGCTTGAGGAGCGGCACCACCGGATCGCCCAGGGCGATCCGGCCCGGCTGCAGGACCTCGGCACACCAGCCGCCGTGCCCGCGCAGGGCATTGTAGGCCCCCGATCCCAACGCCTCTTCCATCCGAGAACAGGGCGCGCAGGGCCGGGTGATGCGCAGCACCGCCTCACCGATCCGCAGGTCCCGGTCGCGCAGCGCATTGAGATTGATGCGGGAGATCAAGAGGTTGCGCCGCAAAACCTCTGGCGCGACAGCATCCTGCCCGCACAGCGCCGCGACCACCGGTAGATGTTCGGTCTGCAGCAGCGTGACCGCGCGCTGACCGGCGCGCCCGTGATCGCCGTCCAGGCCCGCCGGGGTCACGACCGACGCACCAACCGCCGCCACGGGCTCGCGCCGCGCCGCCCGCAGCCCGATCCAGTCGAGCCGGCCATCGGCATGGTGCCGCTCCAGCAGCGCGGCCAGATGGCCCTTCACTCGGTGATTTCAACCACGATCAGGTCGCGTTCCGACGCGCCGCGCGCGTGATCCAGCGCGGCCTGGTAGGCATCGGAATGATAACAGGCTTCTGCCGCCTCAACGCTGGGGAACCGCGCCACCACGTGGCGCGCGCGCTCCGCGCCTTCCAGTGTCACATAGCGCCCGCCACGGGCGATGAACGTCCCGCCATGCTCGGCAATCGCCGGTCCGGCGAGCTTTGCATATTTGCCGTACGCCTCGGCGTCGGTCACGTGCACATGGGCAATCCAAAGTGCGGGCATCGCTTATTCCTCCAGAACCTTTTCCGCCGCGGCGATCGCGGCCTGCGCATTCTCGGCGCTGGCTCCACCGCCTTGCGCCATGTCGGGCCGACCGCCGCCGCCCTTGCCGCCCAGCTCCGGCACCGCGGCCTTGACCAGATCGACCGCCGACACCCGGCCGGTCAGATCCTCGGTCACGCCCGCGGCCACGGCCGCCTTGCCGCCGGTATCGGCAATGAGCAGCACCGCGCCCGACCCCAGCTGCGCCTTGTGCGCGTCAATGAGCGGCGGCAGGTCCTTGCCGGACACGCCGCTCAGCACCTGAGCGAGGAACTTCACGCCGCCGACGTCGCGCGCGGGCGTTCCGCCGCCCTGCCCCGCGCCGCCGGCCATGGCCAGATCGCGACGCAGTTGCGCCACCTCGTTCGACAGCTCGCGCAGCTTGGCCATCTCGCCTTTGATCCGCGCCAAAAGCTGGTCCGGCGTCGTCTTGAGCTCGCCCTGCAGCGCGCTCAGCACCGACGCCGCCTGCGCGGCATGGGCCTGCGCCTGCGGGCCGGTCAGCGCCTCGATGCGCCGCACGCCCGAGCTCGAGGCGCTGTCACCCAAAAGCACGAAGCTGCCGATATCGCCAGTGCGGCGCACATGGGTGCCGCCACAGAGTTCAATCGAATAGGTCTGACCATCGGCGCCCTTGCCGGACCCGTCCAGCGTTCCCATCGACACCACCCGCACCTCGTCGCCGTATTTTTCGCCGAAAAGCGCCTGCGCCCCCAGCCCCCGCGCGTCATCAGGCGCCATGATGCGGGTCACGACCGGGGTGTTCTGGCGGATAAAATCGTTCACCTCGACCTCGACCTGCGCCAGTTCCTCCGTAGTCAGCGCCTTGGAATGGCTGAAGTCGAAACGCAGCCGATCCGCCGCATTGAGCGACCCGCGCTGTGCCACATGATCGCCAAGCGCGCGGCGCAGCGCCTCGTGCAGCAGGTGGGTGGCCGAATGGTTGGCGCGGATGTTGGTGCGGCGGGCATGATCCACCTCGGCGGCCACCGGTTCGCCCTTGGCAAACCGGCCCTGCCCGATGGTCACCTGATGCGCGATGATCTTGCCGCCCGCCATGCGCTGGGTATCGGTGACCTGTGCCTGATCATCCTCGTTCTCGAGCCGCCGGAGAATGCCGGTGTCGCCCACCTGGCCGCCGGATTCGCCGTAGAACGGCGTCTGGTTCAGAACGATCCAGCCGGCCTCGCCCGGCTCGAGCGCGGCCACAGCCGCGCCGTCGCGCACAAGCGCCACGATCTGGCCCTCGGCGGTTTCGGTGTCATAGCCCAGAAAATCGGTGGCGCCCTGCGCCTCGGCGATGTCGAACCAGACAGCCAGGTCCGCCGCCTCGCCACTGCCGGACCAGGCGGCGCGGGCCTTAGCCTTCTGCTCGGCCATCGCCGCGTCGAAGCCATCGGTGTCCACCGACCGGCCCTTTTCCCGCAGCGCATCCTGCGTCAGGTCCAGCGGAAAGCCGTAGGTGTCATACAGTTTGAACGCCGCCGCCCCCGGCAGCGCCGCCGCCTCGGGCAGGCCCGCCAGTTCATCGTCCAGCAGCTTGAGCCCGCGGTCCAGCGTCTGCTTGAACTTCGTCTCTTCGCCCAGCAGCAGATCCTCGATCAGCGGCTGCGCCCGCCCCAGCTCCGGGTAGGCCGCGCCCATCTGGCGCACCAGCGCGGGCACCAGCCGGTACATCACCGGATCCTGCGCGCCCAGCATGTGCGCATGCCGCATCGCGCGGCGCATGATCCGGCGCAGCACGTAGCCGCGCCCGTCGTTGCTAGGCATCACCCCGTCCGCGATCAGGAACGAGGTCGAGCGCAGGTGATCGGCGATTACCCGATGGTGCGTCTTGCCCGGCCCGTCGGGGTCGCTGCTGGTCGCATCGGCGCTGGCCTCGATCAGGGCGCGCATGAGGTCGGTGTCGTAATTGTCGTGCTTGCCCTGCAGCAGCGCGCCGATCCGCTCCAGCCCCATGCCGGTGTCGATCGACTGCATGTCGAGCGCCCGCATGGACCCGTCCTCGAACTGTTCGTTCTGCATGAAGACGATGTTCCAGATCTCGATGAACCGGTCGCCGTCTTCCTCGGCGCTGCCCGGCGGGCCGCCCCAGATGTGATCGCCGTGGTCATAGAAAATCTCGGTGCAGGGGCCGCAGGGCCCTGTCGGCCCCATCTGCCAGAAATTGTCCGAGGTCGCGATGCGGATGATCCGGCTTTCGGGAATGCCGACCTTCTTCCAGATCTCGAACGCCTCGTCATCGGTGTGATAGACGGTGGCGTAAAGCCGGTTCTTGTCGATGCCGAAATCGCGGGTGATCAGCTCGTGCGCAAAGGGGATCGCTTCGGTCTTGAAGTAATCGCCAAAGCTGAAATTCCCCAGCATTTCAAAGAAGGTATGATGCCGGGCGGTATAGCCCACATTGTCCAGATCGTTGTGCTTGCCGCCCGCCCGCACGCATTTCTGCGAGGTCGTGGCGCGGGTGTAGTCGCGCCGTTCCAGACCGGTGAAGAGGTTCTTGAACTGCACCATGCCGGAATTCGCGAACATCAGCGTCGGGTCGTTGCGCGGCACCAGCGGGCTCGACGGGACGACCTCGTGGCCCTGTTTTTCGAAATAGCTCAGAAAGGTGGAGCGGATGTCGTTCAGCGTCTGCATGACTTGGGGCCTTCGGGGCTTGGTTCGGCGTTTGCGCAGGTGTAGCGCCGCGCCCTGCCGCTGTCCATAAGCGCCGGATCATTCGGGCGCGCGGGCGGGACCGAACCGAAAAAGGGCGCCCCCTGGGACGCCCTTTTGTGGTTTTCCGCGTGACGCGCCGCCAGCCCTTGCTCAGGCTTCCATCACGTCGCTGTCGGCGTCATCGGAGCTCATGTCGAATTCAAGCCCGTGCGCAGCGCGGATCTTGTCCTCGATCTCAAGCGCGACACGGGTGTTTTCGCGCAGGAAGCCCTTGGCGTTCTCACGCCCCTGGCCGATGCGTTCGTCGCCATAGCTGTACCAGGCACCCGATTTTTCGACCACGCCCGCCTTTACGCCCAGGTCAAGCAATTCGCCGGTCTTGGAAATGCCTTCGCCGTACATGATGTCGAATTCCACCTGCTTGAACGGCGGGGCGACCTTGTTCTTCACGACCTTGACCCGGGTGGCGTTGCCCACAACCTCGTCACGGTCCTTGATCGCACCGATGCGGCGGATATCCAGGCGGACCGAGCTGTAGAACTTCAGCGCGTTGCCGCCCGTCGTGGTTTCCGGGCTGCCGAACATCACGCCGATCTTCATGCGAATCTGGTTGATGAAGATCACCATGCAGTTGGACCGCGCGATCGAACCGGTCAGCTTGCGCATCGCCTGGCTCATCAGACGGGCATGCACGCCGACGCTGCTGTCGCCCATGTCGCCCTCAAGCTCTGACTTGGGCGTGAGGGCCGCCACCGAATCGACCACCACGACGCTGACCGCCCCCGACCGCACCAGCGTGTCGGTGATTTCCAGCGCCTGTTCGCCGTTGTCGGGCTGCGAGATCAGCAATTCATCCAGATTGACGCCCAGCTTGCGGGCATATTGCGGATCAAGCGCGTGTTCCGCGTCGACAAAGGCGCAAACGCCGCCCTTTTTCTGTTCCTCGGCAACGCAATGCAGGGTCAACGTCGTCTTGCCCGAGGATTCGGGGCCGTAGATCTCGATGATCCGCCCCTTGGGCAGGCCCCCGATCCCCAGCGCAATGTCGAGCCCGAGCGAGCCGGTCGAGGTTGATTCGATGTCCTTGATGGCGTTTTCGCCACCCAGTTTCATGATCGAACCCTTGCCGAACTGCCGTTCGATCTGCGCAAGCGCGCTGTCGAGCGCCTTTTGCTTGTCGCCGCTTTTCTTGCTGTCCATCGTCAAAAGATCCGCCGCTGCCATGATATCCTTGTCCTTATTCCACACCCGTTACCGGGCAGCAATTGCTGCTTTCGTTCGCCTCTTGTTCTCATCGGTATGCGGACAAAAAGTGAACATTTCAAGTCAAATTTTCATATCAGCACTTTTGACCCGATGGGTTAAGGAGTAGTTTACCGACAAGTTGAAAGTGCGGGATCGAGGCCAATGCTGGTATTCTGGAAGCAACGGCTGGTGATGCTTGCGGTGCCCAAGACCGGCACCTCGGCCTATGAGGCAGCACTTGCGCCCCATGCGTCGATGACGGTGCTGGACCCGCCCGAACTGAAACATGCGCCGGTCTACCGCTATAACCGCTTCTTCCGACCCATGTTCGAGAAGATGGGCTGCGAGCACATGGATGTGCTGGCGGTGATCCGCGAACCGGTCAGCTGGCTGGGCAGCTGGTACCGCTACCGGCAGCGGGCGTTTCTGAACGGCAAGCCGACATCGACCGCGGGCATGGATTTCGACACGTTCGTACAGGCCTATTGCCAGGTTGACAGGCCGCCCTTCGCCAATGTCGGCAGCCAGTCGAAGTTCGTCGAACCAAGGCCCAACGGCACCGCCGTCAGCCATTTCTTTCGCTACGAGGATCAGGCGGCGCTGATCGGCTTTCTGGAAGAGCGCCTGGGTGTCACGCTCGATCTGCCGAAGAGCAATGTGTCGCCCCGCGCGAATCTGGACCTGCACCCCGGCACCGAAGACAATCTGCGGCGCAAGTACGCCGCGGATTTCGAGCTTTGGCATCGGGCCGGGCCGCCAAGGTAACGGTACGCAGCGCCGGACGTTGCCGTCACATCGGCCATGCGAACATCCGCTAGGCGATCTGTTGATAAACGACTTCCGTCAAGTCATTGAGAGAGAAGGGTTTCGGGAGAAAGATCGAGTTGGCGATGCGTTGCTGATCGTCGTCGAAAAGATCCTCGGCATAGCCCGACACAAAGACCACCCGGACCTCGGGGCGGTCCTTCAGCGCCTGGCGCACCCAGGTTGGACCATCAAGGCCAGGCATCACCACGTCGGTCACGAACACGTCCACCGACAGACCCTCATCCTCCAAGAGCGCCAACGCCTCTTCCGCGGAGCCTGCCTCGATCACCGTGAAGCCGCGCAGGCGCAGCGCGCGGGAGGCAAAGGCGCGCACCGGTGCCTCGTCCTCGACCAGCAGGACCACGCCCTCGCCCTGGATGGGCATCTTGCGCGGCAGCTGCGGCTGCGGTGCCTTCGGCGGGGCCAGCGTCGCGTCGTGGCTGGGCAGCAGCAGGGTGAAACAGCTGCCCTGCCCCGGTACCGAATCGACAAAGATGAACCCGCCGGTCTGCTTGACGATGCCGTAGACGGTCGACAGCCCCAGGCCCGTACCCTCGCCAGTGGGTTTGGTGGTAAAGAACGGCTCGAAGATCTTCTGGAGCTTGTCGGTCGGGATGCCGGTGCCTTCGTCGGTGACCTTGACCGAGACATAGGACCCCGGCGCAACGGTGGCCCGGTCGCGTTTCAGCGGTTCGCGCAGCACCAACTGCCCGGTCTCGATCTCGATACTGCCGCCATCGGGCATGGCATCGCGGGCATTGACCACGAGGTTCATCATCACCTGTTCCAGCTGCCGCTTGTCGCCGCGAATGGCCGGCAGTACGGGATCGTGGCGCAGGGTGAGCGCGACCTTTTCGCCCACAAGCCGGTTCAGCAGGTGTGTGAGGTCGGACAACGTGTCGCGCAGATCCATGACCTCGGGGCGCAGGGTCTGCTTGCGCGAAAAGGCCAGAAGCTGCCCGACGAGCGCTGCGGCGCGGTTGGCGTTCTGGTGGATTTGTACGAGGTCGCCATAGTCCGGGTCCCCCTGATCGTGCCGCAAGAGCATCAGGTCGCAATGACCTGAAATCGCTGTCAAAAGGTTGTTGAAGTCATGCGCAACACCGCCGGCAAGCTGGCCGATGGCCTGCATTTTCTGGCTTTGCACAAACTGCGCCTCGAGCGTCTTGAGCTCGGTCGCGTCGTTCAGCACCGCAACCAGCACCGGGGCGCCATCCTCGACCACGCGATTCAGGGTGACCTGCACGAACATCTCGCGCTCCCCGCGGGTCAGGCGCAGGAATTCCGATCGCCCCAGCCCCCTGCCCGCTGCAGCATCCGCCAGCCAGTCCTGAATCGACCGGCCCAGCCCTTCCATGAAATCGCCCAGCCGATAGCCTGCTGTATCGTCCACATCCAGAAGCATCCGCGTCTCGCGGTTGGCGCGCTGCACCGTCCCGTCCGGCGCGACCTTCAAAAGCGGCACCGGCAGGGTTTCGAAATCCGTATCCGCGCGCGGCACGGTGTCTTCGTCCGGCACCGGCAGAAGCACCAGTTCCTCGCGCCCCGGGCCGCTGCCGATGATGCTGGCCAGGAACGGCATCGGCCCGGCGTCGGTCAGCACGGTGTTGACCTCGCCGGGTCGGAGCGGCAGATCGGTCAGCACCTCGTCGAGCCGCTTGGCGCGGCGGCCAGTCAGGTCGCGCATCGCGTCGTTCATCGACAGGATCGTGCCATTGCGGCCCAGCGTCAGATGCGGGACCTGGCCCGGTCCGCCCGTGGTTCGGATCGTGTTTTCGTCATAATATTCAACGCGCCAGATCATGTTGTTCAGGTGGATCACCCGGCCAGTCAGGCGCATGCTGCCACCGCGCAGCGGCACATCCTCGGTCGCGACGCCATCGTTGCGGGCCTTGGTTTCCAGCCGGAATAGAAGCCCCGCGGGGTCGGCCAGCATGGGCCGCAGAAGCGCCGCAAGGGTCCGTCCCCCCGAAGCTGCAAAGCGGTCGCGCGCGGTGGCGTTGAGATACGTCACCTCACCCTCGGGATCGGTGATCACGCAGGCGGCGGCGTCGCGTTCCACAAAGTCTGAGAGGATGCGCAGCGCCCTGGCGCGGGACCAGCCGGCCCAGACCTGCACCGCACCGGCCAGCAGCGCCGCCATCAGAAACGCTCCGCCCGCCGCGGCAAGGCCCAGACGCAGGGCCGGCTGCGGCGCCAGAGACGCGGCGCCCAGACAGCACACCGCCAACGTCAGGATCACTCCGGCGCGCTGCGCAAGCGCCCGCGACGTCCGCGCGGTTCTAGCTGGTTCCAGTATTGCGTCGGTCACATTGCCCCCGGCATTGCCGCTCGATTCGCACGGGCTCCATCAAATGCCGCAAACCCTTAAGCGCGGCTTAAGGATAACAACACTGCCATAGGTTGTGTAAAGCCTAACCAGTCGCCTTGAGGCAAGCGAGGTAGAAACCGTCACCGCCGTCGGACGGCAGGAACTGCCGTTCGCCCGCCAGCTGCCAGCCCGGGGTCCGGTCCAGAAATGCTGCGATCTGGGCATGATTTTCGTCGCGCAGGACCGAACAGGTGGCATAGGCCAGAACGCCGCCAGGGGCGACAAATCCTTGCGCTGTATCGAGAATTTCGGCCTGCGTTGCGCAAAGGTCCTGCAGCCTGTCGGGGGTCAGGGCCCATTTACCCTCGGGCGCGCGACGCCATGCGCCGCTGCCGGAACAGGGTGCATCGCAAAGCACCAGATCGTAACGCCCGGTGGGCGACGGCACCGGCACGACCTGAGCATCCGCGCGCGTTGCGCGGGCGGGCAGATCGCGCATGCGCCCCGGATCGGCGTCATGGGCAAAGACCTGGCCGCCGGTGCGCGCGGCCATGGCCAGCGCCTTGCCGCCACCGCCCGCGCAATAGTCCAGCACCCGGGCGTCGCGGCGCAGCGGCAGCAGATCGACCACGGCCTGGCTCGCCGCGTCCTGAAGTTCGACCAGGCCGTCCCGGAAGGCGGCAGAACCTGCGATCCGGCGGGGATTTTCCAGCACTTCGAGGGCCGTGGGCGACAAATCATGCGGCTGTGTGGCAATCCCGTCGTCGGATAGCGCAGCCTGCGCCTTGTCCAGATCGGCCTTGAGCGTATTGACCCGCAGAAAGACCGGTGCGCGGTGGCGCAGCGCATCGGCCACCGGTCGGGCATCCGCGCCCAGCGACGCCTCGAACAGCGGGATCAGCCAGTCCGGAAGGTCCATCAGGTCCACCGCATCGGGGTCTGCGCCTGCCACAAGTTCATCTGCGCCCAAGGGCGCGGGCGCATGCCCCTCACCGGTGAAAATGGTCTCAGGATCAACGCCTTGCAAGAGCATCCTGCCCCGCATCAGCGCCCGTCCACCAGCGCCGCCGCCCCGCGCGGCAGACGACCGGCGGGTGCGCAGCACATCGAAGACGTGATCGCGAACCGCCGCGCGGTCGCCCGATCCGGCATAGCGCGCGCCGCGCGCCCAGTTGGTCAGGGCCTGCTCTGCCGGAGTGCCGTCGCCGATGCGGTCCAGCACTTCGATCGCCGCCTGAACGCGTGCCGCGGGGGTCATGCCGGAACCTGACAAGCCACCGGATCAGGCCATCCGGTAGTTGGGGCTTTCGCGGGTGATCTGAACATCGTGCACGTGGCTTTCCTTCAGCCCCGCTCCGGTGATCCTCACGAAGCTGCAGTTCTGCCGCATCTCTTCGATGGTGGCGTTGCCGGTATAGCCCATGGCTGCGCGCAATCCGCCCACCAGCTGATGCAGCACCGCCGTGGCCGTGCCCTTGTAGGCCACCTGCCCCTCGATCCCCTCGGGCACCAGCTTGTCGCTTGCGGCATCCTTCTGGAAATACCGGTCGGCCGAACCGCTGGCCATGGCGCTGAGCGAGCCCATGCCGCGATAGGCCTTGAACGACCGGCCCTGGTACAGGATCACCTCGCCGGGGCTTTCATCGGTGCCTGCAATCATGCTGCCCACCATCGCGCAGGACGCGCCCGCCGCGATGGCCTTGGCGAAATCGCCCGAAAACTTGATACCGCCGTCGGCGATCACCGGTGTGTCGCCCGCCGCCAGCGCGCAATCCATGATCGCGGTCAGCTGCGGCACACCCACGCCCGCGACCATGCGCGTCGTGCAGATAGAGCCCGGGCCGATGCCCACCTTGATCGCATCCGCCCCGGCGCCGATAAGAGCGCGGGTCGCCTCGGCCGTGGCGACATTGCCCGCGACCACCTGCACCTCGTTCGACAGCTGCTTGGCGCGCTCCACGGCCTTTGCCACGCCTTCGGAATGGCCATGAGCGGTGTCGATCACAACCATGTCGACGCCTGCATCGACCAGCGCGGCGCTGCGCTCGTATCCCGCATCGCCCACGGTCGAGGCTGCGGCGACCCGCAGCCGCCCCAGCCGGTCCTTGCAGGCGGTGGGGTTCAGCACCGCCTGTTCGGTGTCCTTGAGGGTCAGAAGCCCCGTAAGCTTGCCGTCCTTGTCGGTCACCAGCAGCTTTTCGATGCGCCGGCCCTTCATAAGGTTGATCGCCTCGTCGCGGTCGGCCGGTTCGCGCAGGATGGCCAGGTTTTCCGAGGTCATCATAACCTTGACCGGCGTGTCGTCGCTGGTGGCAAAGCGCATGTCGCGGTTGGTCACGATCCCCATGACCCGGCCCTTTTCGTCCACCACCGGAAAGCCGGTGAAATTGTACCGCTCGATCAAGGCCTTGGCATCCGCCAGCGTCTGGTCGGGGCGCAGGGTGACCGGGCTGTAGACGATGCCCGATTCAAAGCGTTTCACCCGCCGCACCTCGCGGGCCTGTTCTTCGACCGTGAGGTTGCGGTGGATGACCCCCATGCCGCCCGCCTGCGCCATGGTGATGGCCATGCGCCCTTCGGTCACGGTGTCCATGGCCGAGCTGAGCAGCGGGATGTTCAAAGCGATGGATTTGGTCACCCGCGTCCGCGTGTCCGCCGTGCTGGGCAGCACGCTTGAGGCGGCCGGAACCAGCAACACATCATCGAAGGTGAGAGCCTCGCGAATCTCCATGGGAGTACCTTCCTCGGGAAACGTCGTTGGCGCGTGCCTATCGCATGGTTGCGGGATCAGGGAAACCCCCCTTGCGCCTTTGCCCCGGCCCGCGCCATCCTGTCGCAAGACCACTTCGGGGGACCCGACCGCATGACCCACAGCTACGCCACAGGCCGCCTGAACTTGCCGTTTACCGGCATCTGCACCTTTGCCAAGAAGCCGTATATCGAAGACTGGGATGGGATCGAGGCTGATGCCTGCATCCTGGGCGCGCCCTTCGATGCGGGCACGCAGTTCCGCGCAGGCGCCCGGTTCGGCCCTCGGGCGGTGCGCGAGGCCTCGACCCTCTTCAGCTTTGGCCACGCCGGGGCCTACGATCACGAGGATGATGCGACCTATCTGGGCGAAGACGTGCGGATCGTCGACCTGGGGGATGCGGATATCGTCCATACCGATACCGAGCGGAGCCATGCCAACATTGAGTCGGGCGTGCGCGCGATTCTGGCTGCGGGCGCGCTGCCGGTGGTGATCGGCGGCGATCATTCGGTCAATATCCCGGCCTTGCGGGCCTTTGACCGCCAGGGCGACATCCATGTGCTGCAGATCGACGCGCATCTGGATTTCGTCGATGAACGCCACGGCGTGCGGCATGGCCACGGCAACCCGATGCGCCGCGCCGCCGAACTGCCCTTCGTCACCGGGCTGACGCAGGTGGGCATCCGCAACGTGAGCTCGACCGCGCGCGAAGGGTACGAGGACGCCCGCGCCATGGGGTCGGACATCCTGTCGGTACGGCAGGCGCGCAAGCTGGGTGTCGCGGCGCTGGCGGACCGGGTGCCCGACGGCGCGCGGGTCTACATCACGCTCGATATCGATGCCTTCTGCCCCTCCATCGCGCCGGGCACCGGCACGCCCAGCCACGGCGGGTTCCTGTACTACGAGGTGCTGGAACTGCTGCAGGCCGTGGCACGGCGGCACGAGGTGGTGGGGATTGATCTGGTCGAGGTCGCGCCGGACTACGATCCGACCGGGTCGACCGCGATTCTGGCCGCTCAGGTGCTGATGAATCTGCTGGGACTTGTGTTCCACGCGCGCGGCTGACCCGGCGGTCCAGCCGAAACGCGCGCATTTGCGCCATTCCCCCTTGCGGCCCGCCTGCAATCCGCCCCAATGAGTCATGCTGCAGTTGCAAAATGACCGGAGGATTCGGGCATGACACTTCCCCTGTCGGGCATCACCGTACTGGACCTGACCCATGTGCTCGCGGGGCCCTTCTGCGCCCTGACGCTGGCCGACCTCGGGGCCAGGGTCATCAAGATCGAACGCCCGGGCAGCGGCGATGACACCCGCGCCTTTCCGCCCTTCAAGGATGGCAAGAGCGCCTATTTCGCCGCCATAAACCATTCCAAGAAATCCATCGCGCTCGATCTCAAGAAAGACGCGGACCGCCTTGTTTTTGAACGGCTTCTGGCCCGGGCCGATATCCTGTTGGAAAACTTCCGCCCCGGCGTGATGGCACGGCTGGGCTATGGCTGGGACAGCCTGCACGCCACCCATCCCTCGCTTATCTACGGGTCGGTCTCGGGCTATGGCCAGACCGGCCCCGATGCCAAGCGCCCGGCCTATGACCTGATTGCCCAGGCTCGGGGCGGCGCCATGTCGATCACCGGGGAGCCGGGCCGCGAGCCGGTGCGCGCGGGCGCGTCCATCGGGGATATCGTGGCCGGGATGTACCTGACCCAGGGCATCCTGGCCGCGCTTTACGACCGGCAACAGAACGGCCGGGGGCGGCGCGTCGACATCGGGATGCTGGACGCGCAGCTGGCCATTCTGGAACATGCGCTGGCGATCACCACCGTCACCGGCAAGCCGCCTGTGCCAACGGGCACCCGGCACCCGTCCATCGCGCCTTTCGAAAGCTTCCACGCCTCCGATGGGCTCTTCGTCATCGCCGCCGGCAACGACGTGCTGTTTGAACGGCTCTGCATCGTGCTGAGCCTGCCGCTGGCCGACGATCCGCGGTTCGCCACCAATGCCGAACGCTGCCGCAACGCCCGGCTGCTCAAGCGCCTGATCGAGGCGGTGACGCTTGACGGGACAAAGGCCCACTGGATCGCCAAGCTGACGGCGGCGGGCATTCCCACCAGCGCGGTGCAAAGCATCGACCAGGTGCTGAAGGATCCGCAGATCCTGGCGCGGAACATGGTTGTCGATGTGCTGGACCGCAACGGCCGCGCGGCGTTCAAGGCCGCGGGTAACCCGATCAAGATGTCCGATGCCGAGGATCGCACCACCCGCGCCCCCGCCCCCGATCTTGACGGCAACCGGGGCGAGATCCTGCGCTGGCTGGACGAAGGCTGAGACCACCCGGGCCCGCGGGTGCCGCCGCACCCCACCTGACGCAATCTGACACAGAGGGTCGGTTCATGGCTTTCCCTGCGCCGCACAGGCGATATGGTGCGCCAAACCGCAGCAGGGATACCCCATGACCACCGATCCTCTTGTCGTCTTCACCCCGTCGGGCAAACGCGGACGCTTTCCCAGGGGCACGCCGGTTCTGACCGCCGCGCGGCAGCTGGGTGTCGACCTGGATTCCGTCTGCGGCGGGCGCGGCATCTGCTCCAAATGCCAGATCACCCCGTCTTACGGCGAATTCTCGAAACACGGGCTGACCTCGGCGCAGGGCGCATTGAGCGAATGGAACGCGGTCGAGGCGCGGTACGACGAAAAACGGGGGCTGAAGCCCGGGCGGCGGCTGGGGTGCCAGGCGCAGATCCAGAGCGACGTTGTGATCGACGTGCCCGCGGAAAGCCAGGTGCATCGGCAGGTGGTGCGCAAGGCAGCCTCGGCCCGGACGATCATCATGGACCCCGCCACCCGGCTTTACTACATCGAGGTGGACGAGCCCGACATGCACGAACCCACCGGCGATCTGGAGCGGGTCAGCCGCGCGCTTCGGCAGCAGTGGGAGATCGCCGAGATATCCACGGACTTGCCCACACTCGCCAAGTTGCAGCCGATCCTGCGCAAGGGTGGCTGGAAAATCACGGTGGCCCTGCACAAAAACGATAAAGACGCAAAACCGCACCTGATCGCCGCCTGGCCCGGCCTGCACGAGGCGGGGCTTTACGGTCTGGCCATCGACCTCGGCTCGACCACCATCGCGGCGCATCTCACCGATCTCGATACCGGGCTGGTCATCGCATCGGCGGGGGTGATGAACCCGCAGATCCGGTTCGGCGAGGATCTGATGAGCCGCGTGTCCTACGCGATGATGAACCCCGGCGGCGACAAGGAGATGACCCGCGCAGTGCGCGAGGCTATCGACACGCTCGCCACCGACATCGCCACCGAAGCGCGGATCGACCTGTCGCTGATCCTCGAGATGGTGTTCGTCTGCAACCCGGTCATGCACCACCTGCTTTTGGGCATCGACCCGGTGGAACTGGGTCAAGCGCCCTTTGCGCTGGCGACCTCGAACGCACTCAACCTCACCGCGCGCGATCTGGAACTCAAGGCGCTTGAACCGGCAGCCCCCGTTTACCTTCTGCCCTGCATCGCGGGCCACGTCGGGGCTGACGCCGCCGCCGTCGCGCTGTCCGAAGAGCCGGGCAAATCCGAGGATCTGGTTCTGGTGGTCGATGTCGGCACCAATGCCGAGATCCTGCTGGGCAACAAAACCCGCGTGCTGGCATGCTCATCGCCCACCGGCCCCGCGTTCGAGGGCGCGCAGATCTCCAGCGGGCAGCGCGCCGCCCCCGGCGCGATCGAGGCGATCCGCATCGACCCCGAGACCAAGGAACCGCGCTTTCGCATCATCGGGTCGGACCTCTGGTCGGACGAGGACGGATTTGACGCCGCCGCCGCCGCCAACGGCATCACCGGCATCTGCGGATCCGGCATCATCGAGGCGGTGGCCGAACTGCGGCTTGCCGGGCTGATGGACCCATCCGGCCTTTTGGGGTCGGCGGACCAGACCGGCACAGCCCGGATGATCCCCGAGGGCCGCACCCATGCCTATGTCATCCACGACGGCACGAAGGACGGCGGGCCGCTGATCACCGTGACCCAGGGCGACATCCGCGCGATCCAGCTGGCGAAATCGGCGCTTTATGCGGGCGCGCGGCTTCTTATGGACGAAATGCAGGTCGACAAGGTCGACCGGGTGGTGCTGGCCGGGGCCTTCGGCGCGCATATCTCGGCCAAGCACGCCATCGTTCTGGGCATGATCCCCGATGTGCCGGTGGAAAAGGTCACGTCCGCCGGCAATGCCGCCGGCACCGGTGCGCGCATCGCGCTATGCAACCTTGCCGCCCGGGCCGAGATCGAGCGGACAGTCCGACAGATCACCAAGGTGGAAACCGCGATCGAGCCGCGGTTTCAGGAACATTTCGTCGCCGCCAACGCGATCCCGCACAAGACCGACCCGTTCCCGGAATTGGCCAAGGTCGCAACCCTGCCCAACGTGTCGTTCAACGCCAAATCCGACGGCGGCGGGGGTGGGCGCCGCCGACGCCGCGCCTGACGTTATCGCTCTTGATCCCGGGGCCGGTTGCGGGTACGCAACGGTCCTGTGATGCGGGTATGGTGAAAAGGTATCACGAAAGCTTCCCAAGCTTCAGTTACGGGTTCGATTCCCGTTACCCGCTCCAATCTCTGACCCCTCGGCACATCATGGCGTATCTGACGCTTGGCGCTAGCCAAAACGCTTGCGCGGGGCCGCTGGCAGCGCTAGGAACAAATTAAGAACACGGCCGCAAGATAAATCGCGGCTTGATCTGGGCGACCACAACGGGTTGTATGTGCGAAAAAAGGGCGGGCAACATGCTGACATCCGTGGAACTTTGCGCCGGTGCGGGCGGTCAGGCCCTGGGGCTGGAAAAGGCCGGGTTCGCCCACACCGCGCTGGTCGAGATCGACAAGCACTGCTGCAACACCCTGCGGCACAACCGCCCCGAATGGAACGTGCTCGAGGAAGACGTGCGCCTCTTCAAGGAGCGCGCCGCCGATTACCGCGGCATGGACCTGCTGGCCGGCGGCCTGCCCTGCCCGCCGTTTTCCGTTGCGGGCAAGCAACTTGGCGAACGGGACGAACGCAACCTCTTCAACGATGCCATCGACATCATCGACGCCGCCCGTCCGCGCGCCGTAATGATCGAAAACGTGCGCGGGTTTCTGGACGCGGTGTTTCACGACTACCGCGAACGCCTGAAATCGAAGCTGGACAAGCTGGGATACACTACCGACTGGCGGCTGCTCAACGCGTCCGATTACGGTGTGCCGCAGTTGCGGCCCCGCGTGGTGATCGTCGCGGTGCAGAAGGCGCGGGCCGAGCTTTTCGACTGGCCCGATCCCAACCCGCACAACCCGCCGACGGTCGGGGCGACCCTGCGCGATCTGATGGCCGCGCGCGGCTGGCGCGGGGCCGAAGATTGGGCGGAAAAGGCGGACGAAATTGCCCCCACCATCGTCGGCGGGTCGAAAAAACACGGCGGCCCCGACCTTGGCCCGACCCGCGCGCGCGCGGCCTGGGCCACGCTGGGGGTCGAAGGCCGGACCATCGCCGCAGAGGCGCCGGACCCCGTCCACAACGGCATGCCGCGTCTGACCGTGCCGATGGTGGCCCGCATCCAGGGCTTTCCCGACGACTGGCACTTTACCGGCGCCAAGACCAACGCCTACCGGCAGGTGGGCAACGCCTTTCCGCCCCCCGTCGCACAGGCCGTGTCGGGCCAGATCGCCAAGACCCTGCGCAAGCGCGTCCTGCGCGCCGTTGGGGCCTGAGCTTTTCACCGCGCGCAAGCTGTGACAGCGTAGGCGCAGAGCCAGGAAACTCAGGACAGCGCGCGCGTGAAGAAGAGCATTCCCGAAAGCACCGTCATTGCGGGCCATCCCGATCACGACCTGCTGAGCCGGATCGCCGACCACATCGTGACGCGCGCGGGCGGTGCCGACGCATTGGCGTCGCGATTCTCCGCCATGCTGCGGCAATGCGTCGACGATGTGATTATGACACCCAAGACCGGGCGTCGGTCATACGACGAGTTGGAGAAGACGGAAAAGACCTATATCGGCACCCGGGTCGAGATCGAACTCCGCGCGCTGCTGAACCTGCCCAGGGGCAAGCTCGACACCGTGATCCTGGGCCACGATGTCGACATCAAGAATACCATGGGAAGCAACTGGATGATTCCGACCGAGGCGGTGGATCATCCCTGCATCCTCGTGGCCGCGGACGAGGCGCGCGCGGCCTGCTATCTGGGCCTGATCGTGGCCCGCCCCGATTACCTCACGCAAGGCCAGAACAAGGATGCGAAGAAGAGCGTGTCGGCCCTGGGGTTCGCCAACATCCTGTGGCTGCTACGGGATCATCCCTATCCGCCGAATGTCTGGCGCACCATCGCGCCGGATGTGATCGAACGGATCTTTGCCGGGACGACGGGCAATCAGCGCATGGCCACCCTGTTTCGCGAGGTGCAGCGCCAGCCGATCACCCGCGACGTGGTGCAGGCCGTGGCGCAGCAACAGGATTTCATGCGGCGCATCCGGTCCGATAACGGGCGCGGCACCCGCGATCATCTGGCACGCGAAGGCATCCTGCTGCTGTCGGGGCATTACGACGCGCCGCTGATCGATGCGTTGGGTCTGCCGGAATGTTCGGGCAGCGAGTTCGTCTCGTACCGCCCGGTGACCCGACAGGAGGCTGACCTGGCTGCGGCGCATGGCGTCCCCTTGGAACTGCGATCCGACGCCAGGCAGCTTCCTCTTTAGAGCGGGATCCAGACAGATTGAATCGCGCGCGAGCAGCCGCGTCATTGCAGTCGCGCGCGGATGCGATCAGGTCTTTCCGCTGCGCGCTTTATGTCAGCCAAGTCCGCACGCCACCGCCGCTTTGCACCAAGCTCAACCAAATCGCAGACGCGTGGGCGCGCGATTGCCCCTCTCGGCAGACTTGGCAAAGCCAAGTCGCCTGCCGGACAATGGATGGCGCGGCGGCCTTCGGCCTTGAGTCCGCGCCGGGTGCTTGGCTCGTACGTCCGCTCAAGACTGCTTCAAGCCAATCGTATCACACATTAGTCGGCCACCAGCCGGGCGCGCAGCTGCCGCACCGCGTGGCGCACCTCGTCGCGCACGGGGCCATGGCGGGGGGTGTCGCGCAAGGTGCTCAGCAGCGCCTCGGCAGGCTGCGCCTTGCGCACCCAGCTGAGCGCACGCAGGATCGACTGCGCCTCTGCAGGCAGGCGGTCGGGCACCTCGTGCCCCACGATCGTGGCCCAGACGCCCGACCACAGGCGCGCCACCGTCCAGGGGTTGTAGCCGCCGCCGCCCGACACGATCAGCCGGGGCGACAGCGCCCGTAGCGCCGCGACGGTGCGCCAGTGGGCGTTGTTGGACAGCGCCAGGCGCGACAGCGGATCCTCGGTCACCGCATCCGCGCCGCATTGCAGGAACACCGCGTCGGGCCTGAAATCGGCGGTGGCGGGCAGGATCACCTCGTTCAGCACAAGATCGAATTCGCTGTCGTTGAACCCGCGCGGCACCGGCAGGTTGAAGGCGGCACCGGCGGCATCGTCCTCAAGCGCGCCGGTAAAGGGCCAGCGCGCCGCTTCGTGGACCGAGATCATCCGCACCGCCTCGGACCCGTCGAACCCCACCGCCACGCCGTCGCAATGATGCGCGTCGATGTCGACATAGACGATGCGGCGCAGGCCCATGGAAAGCAGGCGCTTGATCGTCAGCACCGGTTCATTGAGATAGCAGAAGCCCGCGGCGTAATCCGGCATGCCGTGATGCGTGCCGCCGCCGGGGTTGTAGACCACGCCGCCATCGGCCACCAGTTCCGCCGCCAGCAGCCCGCCACCCACGGCGGTGGCGGGGCGGCGGTACATCTCGGGGAAGACGGGGTTCGACAGGCCGCCCAGCCCGTGCCGGTCGCGCATCAGGTCCGTGGCGCTTTGCGCGGCCTCGGCGGACATGAGCGCCGACACGTAAGGTTCTGTATGAAAGGGATAAAGCGCGCTTGGCTTGGCGCGTGGGCTGGTGCGGTAGTTGTCGGTGTCCAGCCACCCCAGATTGCGGCAAAGGTCGATCACCGTGGGCACCCGGGGGATCGACAGCGGATGCAGCCGTCCGTAGGACGAACCGCGGTAGATGTTGGAACCGATGAAAAGCGGGCGCATGGCGGCAAGGTAACCCACGCCCGCGCCGCGCCAAGGGCGCGCTATTCGGCCTCGGCCTTTTCCTCGAGCGTCAGCCATTCTTCCTCGGCCGCCGCCAGCGCCTCCTGACGGGTCACCAGCGCCTCTGTCGCTTTCTGGAACTTCACCGGATCGCGGGTGAAAAGCGCAGGGTCGGCCAGCAATTGCTCGAGCTTGCCGATCTCGGCCTCGAGCTTGGCGATGATGCCCGGCAGCGCCTCGAGCCGGTGGCGTTCGGTAAAGCTCATGCCCTTGGCCGCAGAGCCGGATTTCGCCGCAGGTTTCGCCGGGCGCGGCGCGGGCTTGGCCGGGGCATCCTCCGCAGGCGCCTTGCGCTGGCGGCGATAGTCGCTCCAGCCGCCAGCATAGACCGTGGCCTTTCCGCCGCCCTCAAGCGCGATGGTCGTGGTGGCGACGCGATCCAGAAAGTCGCGGTCGTGGCTGATCAGCAGCACGGTGCCGTCATAGTCGCCCAGCAGGTCCTGCAGCAGGTCCAGCGTTTCGACGTCCAGATCGTTGGTCGGTTCGTCCAGCACCAGCAGGTTGCTTTCGCGCGCCATGATCCGCGCCAGCAGCAGCCGTGCCTTTTCCCCGCCCGACAGGGCCCGGACCGGCGCGCGGGCCTGACGTTCGTCGAACAGGAATTCCTTGAGATAGCCCACCACGTGTTTGGGCTGGCCGCGCACCAGGATCTGGTCCGCCTTGCCCGACACCCGCATCTCGGGATCGCCGGTCAGGTTTTCCCAAAGCGAGGCGTCGGGATCGAGCTGCGCGCGGGTCTGATCGAAGATCGCGGGAACCAGGTTCGTGCCCTGGGTCACGGTGCCGCTGTCGGGTGCGATCTGGCCCATCAGCATCTTGACCAGCGTCGTCTTGCCCGCGCCATTGGGGCCGACGATGGCCACCCGGTCGCCGCGCTGCACGGTCAGCGTGAGGCCGCTGACGATGGTCTGATCGCCGAAACGCTTGGCGATGTCCTTGGCCTCGATCACCTTCTTGCCGGATTGGGGCCCGCTGCTCAGATCCATGGCCGCAGCACCCTGACGACGGACCATGCCCGCGCGTTCCGCACGCAGATCCTGCAGCGCGCGCACCCGGCCCATGTTGCGCTTGCGCCGGGCGCTGATGCCCTCGACCGCCCAACGGGCCTCGGACTTGATCTTGCGATCTAGCTTGTGGCGCTGCATGTCCTCGTCGTCCCAGACCTTGTCGCGCCAGGCCTCGAAGGCGGCGAAACCCTGCTCCTGGCGCCGCACAGCGCCTCGGTCGATCCAGAGCGTGGCGCGGGTCAGCTCGTTCAGGAAGCGCCGGTCGTGGCTGATCAGGACAAAGCCCTTGCGGGTGGATCTGAGCTCGTCCTCGAGCCAGCCGATCGCCTCGATATCAAGGTGGTTGGTGGGTTCGTCCAGCAGCATCAGGTCCGGGTCCGACGCCATCAGCTTGGCCAGGGCCGCGCGCCTGCGTTCGCCGCCCGAGGCGGTCGCGACCGGCTGATCGGGATCGAACTTGAGCCCCTCGCCCGCACGCTCCACCCGGTAAAGCTCTCCGGGGTCGAGGCTGTCGGTGGCATAATCTCCCAGCGTCTCAAACCCCGAAAGATCGGGATCCTGCTCCATGTAGCCCACGGAAATACCGCTGGGCACGGTACGCTCGCCGCGGTCGGGCTCCACCAGCCCCGCCATCACCTTCATCAGGGTGGATTTGCCCGACCCGTTGCGCCCTACCAGCGTCACGCGGTCGCCGGGCTGGACCACGAGGTCAAGCGCGTCAAAGATCGGATCGCCGCCGAAGGTGAGAGAGATGCCGGAAAGCTGAAGAAGGGGTATCTGTGCCATGCGCCCCGGCTAGGCCCGGTTGCGCAGCCCGTCAAGGTGGCGCGTTCCGTGCCACGGGGCGGCAGCGTTTTCTTTGAAGAAAACGGTCCGGAAAATTTGGAATTTTCCGGCGCCCTACCCGGCCACGGCGCGCAAGAGCCGCTTGCGCGCGGGTGGAATCGCCGCAACCTCGACCCCGGTAAAGACGTGCAGCGTGTTCATCCGCGCATCGACCACCGCGTGATCGCTGACCCAGCCGCCCATCAGCAGGTAGGTTCGCAAGAGCGGTGGCAAACCCGCCTGCGCCTTGCGCGCATCGGGCCGGTGCCGCAGCCGCGCGGCAAAGCGAAAGACATCAGGCGCCTTCACGCGCGGCCGCCACCGCCCGGGCGCCAGATGCCGGGCGCTCAGCATGGCAAAGGTGTCGTGATAGGCCTGCGCGTCGGTCCCCGCAAAGGACGAACAGCCGAAAAGCAGCTTGATCCCCGCCGCATCTACGTATGCGGTGATGGCCCCCCAGGCGACGCGCAGCACGTCCGGATCATGCACATCGGGGTGCAGGCAAAACCGCCCCAGTTCGACCATTGGCCCGTCGAAGGACGCAAGCGCTGTCAGTTCGTAGAACTGCGCCGAGTAGCTTTGCCCGATCTGCGCCCCGCTGGGCAGCGGCAGCAACCGGCAACAGGCGATCAGACGCCGGCTCGCCGCCTCTTCGATCAGGATATGCAGGCAGACAGCATCGAAGGCGTCCGCATCCAGCCCCGCCGTCTTGTGAAAAGCCAGGTGCCGCAATTCCTGCGCCGCGCGAAGATCCTCGGGCGTCTCCGCCAGCCGGGTGCGATAACGCCCCTTGTTCAGACCGATCATGCCGCTGCCCCCGACCGCTGCCATCCCGTTTGCCAGTGGCGTGTCAGAGATTTGCGGCAGGGCCATGACGCCCCGCCGTCAGTTCAGCAGGTTTTCGGCAGAAATTCGGCCGATGTTGCCAAAAAGCTTGCGGATAAAGCTGATGTCGGCATCGCCGGACCGGGTGATGCGGCGCGCGATCGGAACGACCTGGCCGTCCTGCAGACCGTAACGTTCGATATTGCGCACGATCCCGGCGTCGTCGAAGGAAATCGCCAGAACTTCGCGGTCCACCACCTCGGGCCGTTTCCACGCGTAATGCCGCACATCCGATTCGATGTAGTAGAAACCGCTGGAGTTCAGCACGCCCGAGGTCGAGGGCACGCCCACCAGATCCTCGACCGAAGCGCGGGTATCGACGCCGACGACAATCTGTTGCAGGTCTTGCTCGTTCGGCACGTAGCCATGGCTGCGGAAGCGTTCTGTACAGGCCGAAAGCGCGACACAGGCCGCCGCGAGAAGCATCAGCTTCATCCCAGATCGTGTCCCCTGCATGTCGCCCCTCTTGTCATGGCCTGAAACGCCTTCTATCCCGCTTACATAACGAAACAGGATCGTTCAAGTAAAGGAAACCCTACCCGTCATGGCAGCCCCCAAATCCGCACCCGGCGTTTTTCGCGTGGCGGCCCTCTCGACGGGCCAGCCGACGGCCTTCGACCTGCGCCCGGACGCCGAGGCACGGCGCGTCATCGCCGAGGAAATCGGCCTTCTGGCCCTGCGCAAGCTGAGCTTTGAGGGCACGCTGACACCGACGGGCAAACGCGGCTGGGAGCTGAACGCCACGCTGGGCGCCACGGTGGTGCAGCCCTGCGTCGTGACGCTCGAGCCCGTGACGACCCGCATCGACGAGCCGGTGATCCGGCAGTACCTGCCCGACCTCGACACCCGGCCGGTCGATCCCGGGGCCGAAATCGAGATGCCCGAGGATGACACGATCGATCCGCTGGGCGACGTGATCGACGCCTCTGCCGTGATGATCGAGGCGCTGAGCCTGGCGCTGCCGCTCTATCCCCGCGCGGATGGCGCGGAACTGGGCGAGGCGGTCTTTGCCGAGGACGGCACCACCCCGATCCGCGACGCCGATCTCAAGCCCTTCGCGGGCCTCGAGGCGCTGAAAAACAAGCTCGAGGACAAGGACTGACAGCCGCCCCGTGCAGCGCGGCAACAATCTGCTTGCGTCGGAAAATTTTGACCGTATTTTCGCGCCTTCATCAGGATTCTGGGTTGTATCGGTGCCTGCCATACGTCAAAGAGGCCCGACATCCCCACAACCGGGCATGCGCGCCATGCCCTATCACGAAAGATCGAGGTCGAGACATGGCCGTTCAACAGAACAAAGTATCCAAGTCGCGCCGCAACAATCGCCGCGCCCATGACGCACTTGTTGCCGGAAACCCGAACGAGTGCGACAACTGCGGTGAGCTGAAGCGCCCGCATCACGTCTGCCCGTCCTGCGGCCACTACGCCGAGCGCGAAGTCGTCGCCCTGAACGACGAGATCGACCTGGACGAAGACGCAGCCTGAGCTGATCCAGGGCCCTCCGCATGACCTCGACGCAGGATCAAACCAAGGCGGGCACGAAACAGGCTGTTCTGTCCATCGATGCGATGGGGGGCGATCTGGGGCCGGCGGCGGTTGTCGCCGGCATTGCCGCGTCCGCGAGCAAGAATTCCGATATCCGGTTCATCCTGCATGGCCCGGCCGAGGAGCTGCAGCGGCTGGTCGCCAAGAAACGCGGCCTGGCCGAGGTCTGCGAGATTCGCGATGCCAGCGGCGTCGTCAGCATGGACGACAAGCCCAGCCACGTGATGCGCAACGGCAAGAACACGTCGATGTGGTCGGCGCTCGATTCGGTGCGCAATGGCGAAGCGACGGTCGCGGTCAGCTGTGGCAACACCGGCGCGCTGATGGCGCTGTCGATGGTGCGCCTGCGCAAGCTGCCGGGCGTCAACCGCCCCGCCATCGCGATCCTCTGGCCTTCGCGCAACAGCCACGGCTTCAATGTCATGCTGGACGTCGGTGCGGACATCCGCGCCGATGCCCGCGATCTTTTGCAATACGCGCTGATGGGCGCCTCTTACGCCCGCAACGGGCTGGCGCTGGAACGTCCGCGCGTCGGGCTTCTGAACGTCGGCACCGAAGAGCACAAGGGCCGGGCCGAGCTGAAAGAGGCGCATGACCTGATCGGTGAGCACGCCGAAAGCGCCAACTACGAATTCGTGGGCTTTGTCGAAGGCGGCGACATTCCGGGCGATGCGGCGGATGTGATCGTGACCGACGGCTTTACCGGCAATGTCGCGCTCAAGACCGGCGAAGGCACCGCCAGCCTGATCGGCGACTTGCTGAAAGAAGCCTTCGCCTATTCGCCCCTGTCGCGGCTGGCATCCTTGCTGGCGCTGACCTCCCTGCGCCGCCTGAAGAAACGCATCGACCCGCGCCGGGTCAACGGCGGCGTCTTCCTGGGGCTGAACGGCACCGTGGTGAAATCGCACGGATCGGCCGACGCCACCGGCATTTCCGCCGCGGTCAAGCTGGCCTTCAAGCTGGCGCAGACCGGCTTTGGCGACAAGGTCGCCGCGCGCGTCGCATCGACCGTGGCGCTGGACGAGGCCCCCAAAGACACCGGCGCTTCCGAGGAAACACAAACATGACCCTTCGCGCCGTGGTCGCCGGTGTCGGCCATTATCTCCCCGCCCGCGTGGTGCCGAATTCGGAATTCGAACGCACGCTCGACACATCGGACGAATGGATCCGTTCGCGGTCGGGCATCGAACGCCGCCACATCGCGGCCCCGGGCGAAACCACCTCCGGCATGGCAACGCAGGCCGCGCTGGCGGCGCTCAGGGATGCGGGGCTGGGCCCCGATGACGTCGACGCCATCGTTCTCGCCACCTCGACCGCCGATCTGACCTTTCCCTCGGCAGCGACCATGGTGCAGGCCGAATTGGGCATGACCCGCGGTTTTGCCTTCGACGTGCAGGCGGTCTGCGCGGGCTTCATCTACGCGCTGACCAATGCAAATGCGCTGATCGTGTCAGGCCAGGCCAACCGCGTGCTGGTGATCGGGGCGGAAACCTTCAGCCGCATCATGGACTGGTCCGACCGGTCGACCTGCGTGCTGTTCGGCGACGGCGCGGGCGCGCTGGTGCTCGAGGCGGCGCAGGGCACCGGCACCAATGCCGACAGGGGCGTGCTGTCGACCGACCTGAACTCCGACGGACGGCACCGCGAGATCCTTTATGTCGACGGTGGTGTGTCGACCCAGACCACCGGCCATCTGCGCATGGAAGGCAAAGAGGTGTTTCGCCACGCGGTCGAAAAGCTCGCCGCCACGGCCACCACGGCGCTGACCAAGGTCGGGCTGACCGGGCAGGATGTCGATTGGGTGGTGCCGCACCAGGCCAACATCCGCATCATCCAGGGCACCGCGAAAAAGCTGGGTCTGCCGATGGACCGCGTTGTCGTGACCGTGCAGGACCATGGCAACACATCTGCCGCGTCGATTCCCCTGGCGCTGTCGGTGGGTCAGGAACGCGGGCAGATCAAGCCCGGCGATTTGGTCGTGACCGAGGCGATCGGCGGCGGTCTGGCCTGGGGTGCCGTGGTTCTGCGCTGGTAGCAGTTCGCCCACCGCCTAAAATCCGTGTTCCAAGCCGTTGATATTGACTCGGAAAATCACAACCGCCTATGCTGCCCAAAATCTGGAGGAATGGTTATGGGCGACAAGACCTTGACACGCATGGACCTGAGCGAGGCCGTGTTTCGCGAGGTGGGGCTTTCGCGCAACGAAAGCGCCGAACTGGTGGAAAGCGTTCTGAGCCATATGTCCGACGCGCTGGTCGCGGGTGAGCAGGTGAAGATCTCGTCCTTCGGCACTTTTTCGGTACGTGACAAGGCCGCCCGGGTGGGCCGCAACCCCAAGACCGGCGAAGAGGTGCCGATTCAGCCGCGCCGCGTGCTGACCTTCCGGCCGTCGCACCTGATGAAAGACCGCGTCGCGGACGGCAACAGGCGCTGAGGCGAACAGATGGCAAAATCCCGCGACGCGTTCCGCACCATCAGCGAGGTGGCGGAGTGGCTTGATACACCCGCGCATGTGTTGCGGTTCTGGGAAAGCAAGTTCAGCCAGGTGAAACCGGTCAAACGTGCCGGAGGGCGCCGCTATTACCGCCCCGCCGACATGGAATTGCTGGGCGGGATCAAGCGGTTGCTGCATGATGAGGGCATGACCATCAAGGGTGTGCAGAAGATCCTGCGCGAACAGGGTGTCAAGCATGTGAGCGCCCTGTCCGACCGGGTGGATGAGGAGGAGGCCGTGGCCGACGCCCCGTTCATCGATGCGCCCGAAGCATCGGAAACCGTCGTGCCCTTCGCTCCCGTCTCTGCCGCTGGACCCGAGCAGGAGGAAGAATCCGCGCCCGAACCTGCGGCAGAAGCTGATCCCGCACCGGAGCCAGAGCCCGATCCGGAACCTGCGCCAGAGACACAGCCCGAGGAAGCGCCCTTGTCCGCTGCCCCGGTCGCCGAGGACATGCCAGCCATGGCGGAAACCCCGGCCCCGGTGGAAGAGGTCGCGGCCGAGCCGGTGTCTGAGGACGTAGCCCCGGCAGAAGATGCGCCAGCGGAAGAGCATTTCGCGCAGGACGACACCCAAAGCCCCCTGCCCGACTTCCTGCGACAGCCGCTCAGCGCCGATGCCGAAACGCCGACCGAAGACGAGACGCCTCCTGAACTCACGCCCGCGCCGGAACCCGAGGTCGCCGCCGTGCCAGGGGTCGCACCCGTGCCAGAGGTTGCCGACGAGGCCGATGTCGCGGCAGAGCCGGAAAAGGCCGTCGAGCCGGATGTCGCAGCCGCCCTCGAACCCGACCCCGAGCCCGAGCCGGACGAAGGCCCCGCGCCGGCCCGCGCGATCCCCGATCTGCCCGACCTTGACTCGATCACCGTCAGCCCCGGCGCGATGACCGCGCTTGTTGGCATCAAAGGGCTGTCTGCCGACCAGGCCGCCGAGATCGCGCCGGTGCTGGTGCGGCTGCGGGACCTGCAGGACCGACTGACCGCCTCCCGGCGATAAGACCGCGCGTCAGGCGCAATTCGGGCTTGCCCCCACACGCAAATCCGGTATGACACCCGCAGTCGGGCTATAGCGCAGCCTGGTAGCGCGTCCGTCTGGGGGACGGAAGGTCGCAGGTTCGAGTCCTGCTAGCCCGACCAGCTACCACACTTGCGGGGCACAGTTTCCCCCAAGAGCGCATTATAAGCGCATTTTCTGCTCCCCCTCGTGAAATCGACTTGATAATCAAGGGCACCACGAAGGAGAGGCGCATGACCGGCGTTCTGGCAAGCCAACAGATTTCGCAGATGATCGCCGACGGCACATTGTCGGCCGAAACGCCCGTTATGGATGCGCAGATCCAACCTGCCAGCCTCGATCTGCGGCTGGGGTCGGTGGCCTACCGGGTGCGCGCATCGTTTCTGGCCGGGCGTGCCGCCAGCGTGGCCGACCGCATCGCGGAGTTCGAGATGCACCGGGTCGATCTGTCCGACGGCGCGGTGCTGGAAAAGGGCTGCGTTTACGTGGTGCCGCTTCTGGAACGGCTGGATCTGCCGCAGGGCGTGCAGGCCATCGCCAACGCCAAAAGCTCTACCGGACGGCTTGATCTGCTGACCCGCACGATCACCGATGGCGGGGTCGAATTCGACCGCATCCCCGAAGGCTACAGCGGCCCGCTTTACGCCGAAATCTGCCCGCGCTCGTTTTCGGTACTGGTGCGCCCCGGCATGCGGCTCAATCAGATCCGGTTCCGCAAGGGCCGATCAGTGCTGAGCGACACCGAACTGGCGGCGCTGCACGACAGCGACAGCCTGGTCAACGGCGGCCCGGCGGTGATCAGCGACGGCCTGGGCTTTTCCGTCGATCTGCGCCCCGAGGGCACGGACCTCGTCGGCTACCGCGCCAAGCCGCATACCGGGGTGATCGACCTCGATCGGATCGGCCAGTTCGACCCGGCCGAGTTCTGGGAAGAGATCCGCACCGACCGAGGCCGGATCATCCTAGATCCGGATGCCTTTTACATCCTCGTCAGCCGCGAAGCGGTGCATATCCCGCCCCAGTATGCTGCGGAAATGGCGCCTTATCTGGCGATGGTGGGCGAATTCCGGGTGCATTACGCGGGCTTCTTCGATCCCGGTTTTGGCCATGCGGATGCGGGCGGCAGCGGCTCTCGCGGCGTGCTCGAGGTGCGCTGCCACGAGGCGCCCTTCGTGCTGGAACACGGTCAGATCGTCGGGCGGCTTGTCTACGAGCGGATGGCCGAGGTCCCCGCGCAGCTATACGGCACGGGGATCGCGTCGAACTACCAGGGCCAGGGCCTGAAACTGTCGAAACACTTCCGCGCCTGAACACTGCGCGCAGGCTCAGGTGCCCTCGGGCCTCGGGATCGGTCGGCCTGTGGCAGGGCGCGGCGCGTCGTTCTCTTCCCGCGTCTCCGCAACCGGGGCCGCATCGTTGGTGGTGTCGCCGTTCTTGTCTTCGGCGGTCTGGTCGGTTTCGGGCTTGTCCTCAGGCTTGGACTTGTCGGCGCTGAAGACGCTCCGTCCGAATTTGGCGATGCTCGAGAACGCGCTTTCCGCCATGAATCCCGACACGAAGGCCAGGAACGCCACGGTGAAGGGGCTGAGTTCAAGCCGCCCCTCGGACCCGCCACCCTGCGTCAGCATCAGCATGCCCGACCCTGCAAAGAGAAAGATGCCGATGGCCGCCGCAATGCCTTCGCCCAGCGTGATCAGCAGGCGCGAGACACGCGGGTTGGCAAGGTCCAGAAACGCGGTGCGCGAATAGGCCACCAGCGTGCCAAGCGCCCCGGCGGCGATGGTCGCCAGCAGCGTCACCATGATGGTCTGGGATTTGACCAGCGACGGCAACGGGTTGATGAAGCCCCAGCCGCCCAGCGATACCCAGCGGGCGCGAAACTCCGAATCCGCTGGCAGCTTCTCCAGCAGCTTTTCGCGCGCCGTTTCGACCGAGCTTTGCCGCTTCAGGTGGTGCGAGCGCATTTCGTGCTCTCGCTCCATATCGCTCAGCGCCCCTTCGAGGCTTTGCGCGGTTTCGCGGGATTTGCTGTTCGCCTGCTCCAGATCGGTGGCGATCCGCGCGGCGGTTTCGCGGGCCTTGGTGATCTCGGGCTCGGGCACGTCGTCCAGGAACGCCGCGCTGGCGATCTGCGTCAGTCCGGCCGAGATATCGGCGCGCGCCGCGAGGCGGGGTTCCAACGCGTCGCGGTCCGTCACCTCGAGCCGCGGCAGAAGCCGTTTGAGGTGCTGCTCGCCCTGTTGCAGCAGCCGCGATACGCCAAGTTCTGCCGCCTGAGCCTCTGTCCGGACGGTGTCGCGCGTGGCGGTGGCCCGAGCGATCCGTTCGTTGGTGGCTTCGATCTGTGCTTGCAGATCGTTGATCTGGGACTGCAGGTTTTCGTCCTGCTTGATCAGGTAGATCAGATTGTCGAGGTCCGTCACCTCGGAGCCGCTATCCGCAAGCTCGCCATTCCAGTCGGTCCGGATCACGTAGGCGGAAAAGCTGATCACCACGAGGTAGACGCAAATGGCATAGAGAACGACCAGCATCACCCCCGCGGTGACGGTGTTGGTCCGTTGATTGAACGCGAAAAAACGCCCGTTATCAGAGTCGGTCATCGGAATACATCCATCAAAATCGGTTGAGCAATAATTGGAAAAGCATACCACAGATTGCCGCCGCCGACAACGACCCAGCGTCAAGCCAGGGAACCGGCAGGCTTTCGCGCAGCGCCGCTCACAGCTCGGCAGAAAGCCACTCGCATTCTGTAACACGCTGATTTTGCGTCGGAACCGGGGCGGCTGCGCGCGGCTTGTCTGTCCGAAGGCGCAAGAGCCTTGAACACAAAATGGAAGGACCAGACCATGCAACTCAAGAAGATCGCACTCTTTTCGACCGCCATCGTCAGCATCGCCGCAAGCCCGGCCCTCGCCGCGCTCAGCGCCAGCGCCACGACCGACCTCAACTTCCGCGCTGGTCCCGGGCCGCAGTATGAAATCCAGTCGGTCATCCCCGCCGAAGCGGACGTGGAGGTGCTGGGCTGCCTGGAACAGGGCGAATGGTGCGAGGTCAGCTTTGACGGTCAGACCGGCTGGGCTTACTCGGCTTACCTGACCACCCCGGTCGAGGATCAGCCGGTCGTGCTTTATGAGGCGCCCCAGACGGTCGAGATCGAAACCGTCACCTATGACGACGGCGACAAGGCCATTGGCGGTGCCGCCGGTGCCGGATGGGGTGCTGCCGCGGGCGCGCTTCTTGTGGGTGGCCCTGCCGCCATCGCCGCAGGTGCCGTTCTGGGCGCCGCAACAGGCGCCGCCTCGACCATCGACGAGGAAACCGTGACCTACGTGCGGCAGAACCCGGTGGAACCGGTCTATCTGGACGGTGAAGTCGCCGTTGGCGCTGGCGTGCCCGAGACGGTGGAAATCTACGAAATCCCGTCGGCGGACTACAGCTATGTCAACGTGAACCAGCAGTTGGTTCTGCTTGACCCCGAAACCCGCCGCATCGTGCAGGTGGTGCGCTAAGCGCACGGATGCGCGGGGGGCCGCCCCCGCGCGTCAATCGCGCCTTGGGGCGGTCAGAACCGTCCCATGCGGCGCGTGGCACGGGCGGCCTGCCGGGCACGGCGGGCCGCCTGTTTGCCTTGTCGGGCCTGCTGGCGTTCCTCGGGGGTCATATCCTCGCGCGCGCGTCCCTTCTTGCCAAGAACGCGGTCCACCCCGGCATTCACGCCCTTGTTCAGAACCCGGCGAAAGATCATCCGGGTGACCATGTTGATAAGCTGGTTGGCGTTCATTGCGCCGATCCTTTCTGCTGCCTCACCGGATCTATAGCAGGAAATTGTGCAGATTTCAGGGCTTTCGGCGCGGCAATGCGCTCAATCGTCCTCGAAAAGCTCGCTCTGGCCTTCGTTGGTGGCCTCTTCGCTGTCGACATCGCCCTCTCCGCCGAGGGGCAGCGCACCAGGGGGCGGGCGATTGTCCAAAAGCCCGGCCGAGCGCAATTCCTGCAGCCCCGGCAGATCGCGCGCGGATTCAAGGCCGAAGTGATCAAGAAAGGTCGACGTGACGACAAAGGTGACGGGGCGCCCGGGCGTCATCTTGCGGCGGCCGAACCGGATCCATTCCATTTCCAGCAGCTGATCCACCGTGCCCCGCGATACCGACACGCCGCGGATTTCCTCGATCTCGGCGCGGGTGACGGGTTGGTGATAGGCGATGATCGCCAGCGTTTCGATGGCCGCACGGCTGAGCTTGCGGGTCTCAACCGTTTCCTTCTGCATCAGGAACCCCAGATCGCCCGCCGTGCGCATCGCCCAGTTGTCGCCGATCTTGACCACCTGCACCCCGCGTCCCTCGTAGCGGCGGCGCAGATGCACCAGCGCCTCTGCTGCGTCGCAACCGTGCGGCATGCGGTCGTTGAGTTCCTTCACCGACACAGGTTCAGCGGTGGCAAAGAGGATCGCCTCGACCATGCGTTCCTGTTCGGCCATCACCGGGGCGGCAAACAGGCTTTCGCTCTGCTGAGGTTCCGTCCCGTCGTCCGTCATTTGGGGGTCTTCATCCGTCATCACGGCCCTCGCGGCGGCGCAGCTGAATGGGCGCGAAAAGTTCGGACTGGCGCAGCTCGGCCTTGCCTTCCTTGACCAGTTCGAGCGATGCGGCAAAGGTCGCCGCCGTGGCCGAGCGCCATTTGACCGGATCCACGTCCCAGCCATCGGGCAGGTAGGACGAAATATCGGTCCAGGTTCCGGCAAAGCCGATCATCCCACGCATCCGGTCCAGCGCCTGTTCCATGGTCCAGACGGAATCGCGGTCCATCACGAAGGGGCGGAATTCGTCGCGGGTGCGGATGCGGGCATAGGCCTGCATGAGGTCGAGCAGGTTGGCAGTGTATTTCACCGCACGCACCCTTTCGACCTGCTGGGTGTGACCGCGAGCAAAGAAATCCCGGCCCAGCCGGTCGCGCCCCATCAGCCGCGCCGCGACCTCGCGCATCGCCTGCAGGCGTTCCAGCTGAAAGGCCAGATGCGCGGCCAGATCCTCGCCCGACGGGCCCTCCTCCTCGGGATCGGGCGGCAGCAGCAGGCGCGATTTCAGAAAGGCCAGCCAGGCCGCCATCACGAGGTAGTCGGCGGCCAGTTCGATGCGCAACTCCTTGGCCTTGTCCACAAAGGCCAGGTATTGCCGCGCCAGCGCCAGGACCGAGATCTTGCGCAGATCGACCTTTTGCGTCCGGCTGAGCGTCAGAAGCAGGTCAAGCGGGCCTTCGAAGCCGTCCACATCCACGATCAGCGCTTCGGCGGCCAGACGGTCGGCGACGCTTTGCGGATCGGGGGTGAAGGTGTCGGGTTCAGTCATCGGCAGGCTTCAACGGCAGCGCACCCAGCTTGTGCTTCAGGCTTTCGATGTCAACCTCTTCGGGGGCGCGGCGGGCGGCGATGGCGGCCTTGGCGCGGGCCTGCGCCGCCGCGTCCGCCTGCCCCACCCGGTCCATCAGGGCCCGCATCTCTTCCAGATCGCCGTTGCAATGCAGCACGAAATCGCAGCCAGCTGCCAGCGACGCGGCCCCGCGTTCCGCCACCGTGCCCGACAGCGCCTGCATGGAAATGTCGTCGGTCATGATCAGCCCGCCAAAGCCGATGTCGTCACGGATCAGGCTCATCATCTTTGGCGATATGGTCGCCGGATCGGGGTCCAGCGCGCTGTAGACGAGATGCGCGGTCATGCCCATCGGCAGATCGGCAAAGGCGCGGAACGGCGCAAAATCGACCGCATCCAGCGTCTGCACGTCCGCGTCGATGCGCGGCAGCTCCAGGTGGCTGTCCATCTGCGCCAGCCCGTGCCCCGGCATGTGCTTGATCACCGGCAACACCCCGCCCGCCATCAGCCCGTCTGCCACGGCCCGGCCGATGGCGATCACCCGATCGGGCGTCGTGCCATAGCAGCGGTTGCGCAGGAAGGGATGTGTGCTGTCGCGCGCCACGTCCAGCATAGGGGCGCAGTTGGCGTCGATGCCGACGGCGCGCATCTCAAGCGCGGTGATCTGGAACCGCAGCGCCATGCCCTGGGCCGCATTGTCACCCAAGGCCCGCACGTGATCCAGCGGCGCAGGCCAATCGGTTGCCAGTGGCGGGCGCAGGCGCTGCACGCGACCGCCTTCCTGATCGAGGAAGATCGGCGCGTCCCATCCAACACTCTCGCGCAGATCGGCGCACAGCGCGCGGGTCTGATCGCCCGTGTCGATGTTGCGGGCGAACAGGATGAAGCCGAAGGGATTGGCCTTTTGGAAAAACGCCCGCTCTTCGGGCGTCAGGACCGGCCCGGCGCAGCCCAGGATCGCCGCACCGAAACGGCCGCTCACCGGGTGACCACCGGGATGCAGTCGGCGTTCTCCGACACGAAGGCGGCGCAGAAGCGGCGCGCATCCGAAAGATCGGCGAATCCGTGCGCGCGCAGGCGGTAGAACACGCGCCCGCCGCTGGTCGCGCGCTGGATCACCCGCGACTTGCCGGCAAGGTAGTCGCCAAAGCGCTCTTCCAGCCGCGCCCATTCGGTGCGCGCGACCTCGGGGCTGTCATAGGCGCCCAGCTGCACCAGTCGGGTGCCGCCAGGCAGCGTTTCGGGGTCGACCTCGGGCGTTTGCGGCACGGCAGCGATCTCAGCGGGCGACCGCACCACGGTGCTGAGGGTCACGGGCCGGGTCTGCGGGCGCAGCGACCGGGCAACGCCGCCGTCGAAAGTGCGGGTCGCGGCTGCCGGCTCTGCCTCTGCCGCGCCCAGAGTGGCGATCACCGGGGCGGTTTCGGGCGCCTCGGCCCCGGCGTCAAAGATGGGTTCGATATCCGCGGCAATCTGGTCGGCCAGCGCCTGGATCGGATCGTCGGAGGCGGGAGTGTCAACCTCGGTCGCCGCGACCTCCGCGCCCGCCTCGTCCTCGTCGATGTCCTCCGACAGCGACGCCGCGGTCACGGTTTCGCGCGCCGACTGCGCCGTGCTTTGTGCTGTCATCTCGCCCAGTGGCAGATCCTCGCCCGCAAGCTGCACGGGCTTCGGCGCCAGGCGCAGGGTATCGGCGGGGTCTGCCGCCGTTCCGCGACCGGCCACGGCGTTCACCGACAGGCCCTGGTGATCGGCGGCCAGCCCGCCGGGGTTTTTCGGCGCGATGCGCATCGGGCCTTGGGTGGCTTCGACCACCGGCACGCCGGTCACGTCGCGCACCAAAAGCCGGTAGCCCCAGACGCCGACGCCCGCGATCAGCGCCAGCGACACCAGCGCGCCCGCCCAGTTGGTCATATTCGCCAGATTGCCCTTTGGTCCGCCCCCGCCTGCAACGGGGCCCGCCTGATCGTAGGTCGCCATGTCTGCCTCTCTGCCCCCGACGGCATGCCGTCGGACGTCTCTTGCCACTGCCTCATCCGGCGATGGCGCGCTTTTGTCAGCGCATCTCGGTTGCCGGAGTTACGCCCAAGATACCAAGACCGGCGGAAATAACAACAGAGACAGCCCGCGCCAGCGCGATTTTCGCCTGGCTGGTGGCGGCGTCACCCTCCTGCAGGAAGCGCAACGCCGGTTCGTCGTTGCCACGGTTCCACAGGCTGTGCAGGTCCGAGGCAAGCTCGAACAGGTAAAACGCCACCCGGTGCGGTTCGTGCGTACGCGCCGCAATCTCGACCAGACGCGGCCATTCGGCGAGCTTTCTGGCCACGGCCAGTTCGGACTCGTGCGTCATCCCGCTCAGATCGGTCTTGAGCAGCGTCGCGTCGCTGCAATCGATACCCGCCTCTGCCGCCTTGCGCAGAACGGAACTGATCCGGGCATGGGCGTATTGCACGTAAAAGACGGGGTTGTCCTTCGACTGTTCCTTGACCTTGTCGAAATCGAAATCGAGCGCGGCGTCCGATTTGCGGGTCAGCATGTGGAACCGCGCGGCATCGGGGCCGACCATCTCGACCACATCGCGCAGCGTGACGAAAGTGCCAGCCCGTTTGGACATCTTGAACGGCTCGCCATTCTTGTAGAGCTTCACGAGCTGGATAAGCTTGATATCGAGCGGCACACGCCCGTCCGACAGTGCCGAAACGGCAGCCTTCATACGCTTGACGTAGCCGCCGTGGTCGGCGCCGAAGATGTCGATCAGCATGTCGAAGCCGCGTTCCACCTTGTCATAGTGGTAGGCGATGTCGGGGGCGAAATAGGTCCAGCTGCCGTCCGATTTCATGATCGGGCGGTCCACGTCGTCGCCATGGGCGGTGGATTTGAACAGTGTCTGTTCGCGCGGCTCCCAGTCTTCGGGTTTCTTGCCCTTGGGCGGTTCGAGCGTGCCGCGATAGATCAGGCCCTTGCCGCGCAGCGTGTCGATGGCCGTCTCGATGAGGCCGGTGCCATAAAGCGACTTTTCGCTGAAGAAATGATCCATCCGCACCCCGAGCGAGGCGAGATCGTCGCGGATAAGCGCCATCATCGCGTCGGTGGCAAAGGTGCGCACCTCGTCAAGCCAGACCTCTTCGGGCTGATCCACATAGGCGTCGCCGACCTTGGTCTTGAGCGCCTCGCCCACCTCGATCAGGTAGTCGCCGGGATAGCTGCCCTCGGGCCAGTCGACGCTGAGGTCATGCGCTTCGAGATAGCGCAGGTAGACCGACCGGGCGAGCACATCGACCTGCGCGCCGCCGTCGTTGATGTAGTATTCGCGCGTGACGACATAGCCCGCATAGGCAAGCAGGGACGCTGTGGCGTCACCCACGATGGCGCCGCGGGCATGGCCCACGTGCATCGGGCCGGTGGGATTGGCGCTCACGTATTCGACATTGACGCGCGCGCCCTGCCCCATGGTCGACCGGCCGTAGTCAGTGCCGCCCGCGATCACTGCATGCGCCATGCCCTGCCAGACCGACGGCGCGAGCCGCAGGTTCAGGAACCCAGGCCCCGCCACCTCGGCCGCAGTGACGCGCGGATCGTCGGTCAGCAGCGGTGCCAGCGCCTCGGCGATGTCGCGCGGCTTCATCTGGGCGGGCTTGGCCAGTACCATCGCGGCGTTGGTTGCCATGTCGCCATGCAGCGGATCGCGCGGCGGTTCGACCGTGACGGGCCCGAGGTTCAGCCCCCGGGGCAAGGTGCCCCGGCCCTGCAGGACGGCGATGGCGTCGGTCACAAGGATGCCGATGTCGGTGAAAAGGTTCATGGTCGTGCTCCGCTCTGTTGGCGCTCCTCTAGCATGGCGGTGAGGGAGGTCAAAGAGCACGTGAACCGGAACGCCGCCATCGGCGTCCGGGGTCGCTGCGCGGTCGAGGCAGTACACTAAGACGGCCCGCCCCGCCCGTCAGGTCAGCCTTTGTCGTCGGTCTTACCGTGGTCGTCGCTCTTTCCGTTGGGTTCGCGTTTCTGGGACTCCTTGCGCTCGGGCCGAGCGGGCAACAACGACAGGATGCGCATGTCGACGGTTTCGCGCGGCTCGTCCTCCGGGCCCAGCAGGCGAAGCTCACCGGCAGAGCCGATGTCGGCCAGCACCATGGCGCCGGGGTGGGTTTCGCGCCAGTCCTCGATGGTGAATTCGTCAGACAGGCGCGTGACCCGGAATTCACAGTCGCCCTGCATCCGCGCGTTCGCCTCCAGATAGGTGTCGTCGGGACCGAACTTGCGGCCGCCAAGCGATGGCGGCAGCGCGTGGCGGCTGCTGCTTTCCTTGGCGCGGCGCAGCTGGAACACGTTTTCGCGGCCGAACTCGGGCGCAAGGTCGGTGGCGACCAGCGTGTTGTAGGCATCGTTGTCGGTGGCGGCGATGATCTTTTCATAGCGGACAAGATCAAGTCGGTCCTCAGCCACCTCGGCCAGGATGTCCCCAAAGAACGTCTCGACCCCCGCCTCGCGCGCGCCGCGCAGGTGGCTGTGATTGGGGTCGGCGATGGCGACGGGCAGGTCCATCTTCTGCAGCGCCTGGGCCAGGGCAACCGACCAGGGCGACCCGCCGACGATCAGCACGCCGGGCCGTTCCGTCGCGATCAAGCCCAGCCAGCGCGCGATGGGTTGCAGGGTAAAGCCGTGTAGCACGACGCTTGCCGCGACCAGCGCAAACGCCAGTTTCGACACCTCGGTCCCGTCCTCGATCCCGATACTGGCGAGGCGTTCGCCGAAAAGGCCCGCCACGGCCACCAGCACCACGCCGCGCGGGCCGGTAAAGGCGACCAGAAGCCGTTCGTTCCAGGGAATGTCCGACAGCGCCAGCGACATCAGCACCGCCACCGGCCGCGCAATCAGGATCACCACCGCGACGAAGGCCAGTGTCGACCAATCGATGCTCATCAGCGTTTCGCGGGTCATGTTCGCGGCCAGCAGGATGAATACGCCCGACACGAGCATGACCGTGGCGTGTTCCTTGAACCGCCGCAATTCGGCGTAGCTGGGCAGATTGGCATTGGCGATGTAGATACCCATGAGCGTCACGGCCAGCAGGCCGCTTTCGTGCAGCACCGCGTCCGACAGGGCGAACACCCCCAAGAGCAGGACGAAGAGCACAGGCACCTTCATGTATTCCGGCACCTTGCCCAAGCTGAACGCCTTGGACAGCGCCCAGCCTGCCGCGAGGCCGAGAACAGAAGCGACGAGGATGCCCGTCACCAGATCCTGTATCGCGGCGCCCGCGCCCGTCGCGGTCTGCAGCACGATCACCACCTCGAAGGCCAGCACCGCCGCCAGGGCGCCGACGGGGTCGTTCACAATCGCCTCCCACTGCAGCAGCGCTGCGGGACGGCGGCGCAGGCGGGCCTGGCGCAGCAGCGGCGCGATGACGGTGGGGCCGGTGACGATCATGATGCCGCCGAAAACGGTCGAGGTTTCCCAGCTGAGCCCGGCAACGTAGTGCAGCGCCGCGGCAGAAACTGCCCAACCCAGCGGCGCACCGACGAGGACCAGCCGCCGAACACCGACAGCAGCGTCGCGCAAGGACGCGAAGTTAAGTGTCAGCCCGCCCTCGAACAGGATGATGGCCACGGCGATCGCAATGATGGGTGACATCAGGTTGCCGAAATCGCGCGACGGGTCCAGCACACCCAGCACCGGCCCGATGATCAGCCCGGCAAGCAGCATCAGCACGATCGCGGGCATCCGAAGGCGCCATGCCAGCCACTGCGATCCGACCCCCAGAGCCCCCACAAGGGCAAAGCCCAGAACCGGGTCGATGCCCGCAATGTCCGATGTTGCCATGATTTCTCCGTTTCGAAAGACTTGCCGGTCGCGCGACCCGCGTCCGTAACTATAGGCGGCTGGTGACGGTTTGGTAGGGGGCCAGTCCGCGAGAGACCGGATGCCCCAGCATCAGCACCAGATCGCCCACATCAACGCAGCGCGCGGGCGACCAGTTCCCGCGCACCATCGGGATTTGCAAGCCGATCAGCCGCGCAGGGTCGGCATAGCCCGGCATGCGGGCTACGAAGGCCTGCAGCGCCGCCGACTCGGCCACCCGGTCGGCGCTGTCCTGCGGGCCCGCCACCGGCACGGCGACGATGCCGCGCCCTGCACCGGCGGCCAGACCCTGCGCCAGCGCCGCGGCCAGACCCAGCAGCTGCCGCTGCCGCGACACCAGCGATCTGGCGGTCTGCAGCGCGCTGAGGTCTATGCACAGATGCACCGGCTCGCTGCCCCAGGCCTCCGTCAGTACGTCGGCTGCATGGGTGGTTTCCAACGCCAGGGCCAGCGGTTCGATCCAGCCCGGCACGGCGCGCGCCAGCTCTTCCAAGGGAGGCGCCGCGTCGTCGATGGCAAGGATGGTGGCGTAAAAGCCCGCCAGGCGATGCACCAGCGGATGACACGCCCCGACACCACCACGGTGCGACCCTTGAAATACGAAACCCCCAACACCCGTTCACACGCACCCGTCAACTCACCCGCAACGGCCTAGCACCAAGCGGCCCGCATTCCTATCCCGGAATGTGTGCCTGCGGATCAGGTCGCGTCATGCAGGATGTCGACACCGAAAAGCCGGGCGTGCTGCTGCAAGGCAAAGCGGTCGGTCATGCCGGCGATATAGTCCGCCACCAGCCGGGCCAGGTCGGTTTCGTCGCGGGCGGCCTCGATCTCGGCCTGCCAGCGGCGCGGCAAAAGCTCGGACCGCTGCAGGTAAAGCGGAAAAAGGTCGTTGACCACGGTCGTCACGCGCGCCCGCTGCTCCATCACCGACGGTGCGCGATACATCTTGTGGAACAGGAAATCGCGCAGCGCGCGGATGTAGTCGGTCATGACGGGCGAAAATGCGATCACCGGACGGCCCAGTTCGCGGATCGCCTGGGCATCGGCGCAATCGGCGCGGTCGAGCGCAGCGCGCGAAGTGTCGATGACATCGCTCACCATGGCGCCAAACACCCGGCGCAGCGCCTCGTGACGACGGCGATAGGCACCAAGCTCGGGATAAAGCCGATCCACCTCGGCATAGGCCGCGCCGATGACGGGCAGTTCCGCGATCTCATCCTCGGAGAACAGCCCCGCGCGCAGCCCGTCGTGGATGTCGTGATTGTTGTAGGCCACGTCGTCGGCCAGGGCCGCCACCTGCGCCTCGGCGCTGGCGTGGGTGTGCAGTTCCAGATCGTGCAGCGCGTCGTATTCGGCCAGAGCGTAAGGCAGATCACCCGTCACCGGACCGTTGTGTTTCGCAATGCCTTCAAGGGTTTCCCAGGTGAGGTTCAAGCCGTCGAATTCGGCATAATGGCGTTCGAGCGAGGTCACGATGCGGATCGTCTGGGCATTGTGATCGAACCCGCCGTAAGGCGCCATCAGCGCGTGCAGCGCATCCTCGCCCGTATGACCAAAGGGGGTGTGCCCCAGGTCATGCGCCAGCGCCACCGCTTCCGTCAGGTCGGTGTTGAGCCCCAGCGCCCCCGCAATGGTGCGCGCCACCTGCGCCACTTCGATCGAATGGGTCAGCCGCGTGCGGTAAAAATCGCCCTCGTGTTCGACGAACACCTGTGTCTTGTGCTTGAGCCTGCGAAAGGCCGAGGAATGGATGATCCGGTCGCGGTCGCGCTGGAAACAGGAGCGGAAGGCGCTTTCCTCTTCGGCCACGCGCCGCCCCCTGATCCGTTCCGGATCGCATGCATACACCTGCTGCATTTCGCGCATGTCCTTGTCGCCTGTCCCGGGCGTTCGTATATTACGGTGATGCGCAATTAGAAACCTTGGAAGAGGATGCCATGCAACTGCCCCCGAAAGTGACCGAACGCGCCTTTGCCCGCCTGGCCGAAATCGGCGCGGGTGATCAGGGTCAGGCCCTGCGTGTCGCCGTCGAAGGTGGCGGCTGTTCCGGCTTTCAGTACGAGATCAAGCTTGACGCGCCCGAAGACGACGACCTGATCCTGGAAAGCCAGGGGCAGAAAGTGGTGGTGGACGCGGTGTCGCTGCCGTTCCTGTCGAATGCCGTCATCGACTTTTCGGACGAGCTGATCGGCGCGCGTTTCGTCATCGAAAACCCCAATGCCACGTCGTCCTGCGGCTGCGGCACCAGCTTTTCGATGTAGCGACCTCAGGCCCGCTGCTGCGCTTGGGCGCGGCGCGGCAACCAGTCGTCCATCACCAGCCACAGCCCCGATGCGATCACCAGCGTCACGCCGGTTATGGTGCCAGCGCCCGGCACCTCGCCAAATGCGGCATAGCCGATCACCACCATCCAGACGAACTGCAGGTTCATCAGTGGCGTCGCCACATAGGCAGGCAGCAGCCGCAACGCCACGGTGACCAGCCAGCGCGCCGCGAACAGGCACAGCGCATAGCCCGCGACCCAAGCCAGATCGGCCAGCGGCATCGGCCGCCAGACGAATGGCAATGCCAGCGCCATCACCGCAAAGATCGCCAGGTTCGGATAGAAGACCTGCGCCAGCGCGTTGCGTTCGTACCGGCCGATGTAGCGCGCGCAAAGCATCGACCCCGTGCCCGTGACCGCCGCCATCAGCGCCCAGGCGTGGCCCGCCTGTGCCGCCGACAGCCCAGCGGGCATCAGGCACCAGATCCCCAGCACCCCCAAAGCCAGACCCAACAGGGCAGAGGGACGCAGCGGTTCGCCGAGTGTCGGACCACTCAGCGTCGCGGCGATCACCGGCATCAATCCAATGAACAGGAACACATCCGCAAAGGGCAAGAGCCGAAAGGCCTGAAAAAAACCGATGCAGGCCAGCACGGTAAGCGCCGCGCGCAGGGCCATCGCCCGGGGGCATGTGGTGCGCAGGCCACCCGCCGCGACCGCCCCCTGCCCGCCCAAGCGGTTCGCGCCGAGCGTCAGCAGCAAAACCAACGCCGCCGACAGCGCGAAAAGCTGCGGCGCCGCATAGCCGCCGGCGATCAACTTGGTGATTCCGTCGGCGGCGGAAATGGTCAGCGTGTAAAGCGCCACCAGCCCCGCGCCGATCAACGGCGTCGATGCCAGGCTCATGCCGGGACCGCCAGGGGTGCGGCGCGCGAAAATCCTTCGAAGAAATCCTCGAAAAGGTCCGAGGATCGCTCCGCCTGCATCAACACCTCAAGCGCGCCGTCCGACAGCCGGTCGGCGATGATCGGGCGCATGTCGTGCCAGTCGGTGCTGCGGGCCTCGGCCATGGCGAACATGCATTCGGACATCTCGCGCAAAGGTGCGGCGGTGTGCGCCGCGCGGTCGAACCGCATCCGGCCGGGGACGAGCGCCGCGTCAAAGACGGGGCGGCCCGCCGTGGCCTGATGCCAGTTGCAGACCAGGAAATCGTGATAATCGTCCTGCACGCCAACATCCTGCGCCGCGGTGATACGGAAGCGCCGGGTTTCGGCCTCGAGCCAATCGGCCCAAAGCACGGGCGGCACCTGGCCTGCATAGCGCAGGGCGACGCAGATTTCGGCCAGCAGATCGGCGTTCTGATCCAGATAGGCCAGCAGCCCTGCAAAATGCAGGCTGGTGATCGCCGCCGTATCCAGTTGCGGATCGCGACGACCGTATTCCGACAGGTAAAAGACCGTATGCGTCAGCTCGTAGGCGGCCTTCTTGTTGGGCAAAGCAAAGGTCTGCGAGCGGTTGATGAAACGGTGCATCCGCGCCTCCAACCCGCCGTCGTCGGGCAACGGGTCGCGGCCCCGGCGGGCCATGATGCGCCGCGCCTCCATCCGCTGCAAGTCCGACAGTTCCGCCTCGGCCAGCCCTTCGTCGCAGGCCCAGCCGACCAACCGCGCGCCGGTGTCACCCGCAAGCCCCAAATCCTCGAGGTCGAGCGTGATCGACAACAGGAACCGATAATACTGCGGAAAGAACCGCAGCCGCTGTTCGACCGTGTCGTAAAAGCCCCGGTGGGACGCCAGCGCGGCGTCGGACAGGCGCTGGCCGGTGCATTCCAGGATGTTCAGGATTTCCGCGTTTTCCTTGAGCCAAAAGACATCGTCGCCAGACCTGCGTTCGCTGGCAAAGCTGTGCAAAAGCGCCCCAATCCGGGTCTCGGTCGGGCGCAGCCTGGGTGGGGTCTTAAGCTGGATCACGTTGGTCATGGCGGATGCTCCTGTCATTGAAAAAGGGGGCACGCACGGCCCCCTTTCTGTGTCACCTGCGGGATCAGGACCCGGAGGTGTAAAGCGCGCAGCCCTCACCCTCGGCCGCCGTTTCGGCACGCAGCGGGGCGGAGCCGGAGGTGAACATTTCGACCGCGTCACCGGTCACGGCCTTCGCGCCTGCGGGGGCGGAGCCGGAGGTGAACATCTCGACCGCGTCACCGGTCGCGGCCTTCGTGCCTGCCGGGGCGGAGCCGGAGGTGAACATTTCGACCGCATCGCCGGTCACGGCCTTCGTGCCTGCCGGGGCGGAGCCGGAGGTGAACATTTCGACCGCATCGCCGGTCACGGCCTTCGTGCCTGCCGGGGCGGAGCCGGAGGTGAACATTTCGACCGCGTCACCGGTCATGGCCTTCGTGCCTGCGGGTGCGGAGCCGGAGGTGAAAAACCCGGTCATGTCACCCAAAAGCGCGTCTGACGATGCCATCGGAGCGGAGCCCGAGGTGAACATTGCGCATCCGTCCCCGGCATGCATATTCCCGGCCCGAAGCGGGCTGGTCAGAGAAAGGAAATCTTCGGAATTGGTGTGCTTGAGTTGTGCCGACATGGTGTCCTCCTTGGCTACTGTGCCCTTAAACGCTTGCACGCCATGATTGATTTCAGAAATGTTTTTTCTAGTCATGCGTGTTCTCAGAACAGTTATCCACACGAGCGACATCAGGCAGTTTTCTGACCGCCTTACCCTTCATCAGGTTATCCACATCCGCGAAATTTTTTGGAAAAACACCTACGGGCCGCGACAAAGGCCCTTTGTCGACGGTCGAATCACACCCCGTTTTTCACGCCCATCCGGCGGCGCCCCGGACCCTGAAGGGAGGATCGGCCCCGTCCCGATTCGACGCCTCGGGCAAAACCCCGGCAAGATGCTTGCCAGTGCCGCCGCCATCGGCGATAGAGTCGGAACGCTCTGGGGATCCGAGATGAAAATCGCGACATTCAACATCAACGGGATCAAGGCGCGTATCGACGCGCTGCCCGCCTGGCTGGACGAAGCCAAGCCTGATGTCGTCCTGCTGCAGGAAATCAAGTCGGTGGACGAGACCTTTCCCCGAGAGATTTTCGAGGATCGCGGATATAACGTCGAAACGCACGGTCAGAAATCGTTCAACGGCGTCGCAATTCTTTCCAAGCTGACGCTCGAAGACGTCAGCCGCGGCCTGCCGGGCGACAATTCCGACGAACAGGCGCGCTGGATCGAGGCGACGGTCGTGGGTGACGCTCAGGCGGTGCGGATTTGCGGGCTGTACCTGCCCAACGGCAACCCGGTCACCTTCGACGGCGACGGCGCACCCGAGCGCAGCGGCAAGTACGGCTACAAGCTTGACTGGATGCAGCGGCTGCACGCCCGCGCCGTCACACTTCTGGCCGAGGAGATGCCGACGCTCATGGCGGGCGATTACAATATCATCCCGCAGGCCGAGGATGCGGCCAAACCCAAGGCCTGGGAAAAGGACGCGCTGTTTCTGCCCGAAAGCCGCGCCGCCTTTCGCCGGATCCTGAACCTGGGGTTCACCGACGCCTTTCGCGCCCGCACCCAGGGCCCCGGACATTATTCATTCTGGGACTACCAGGCCGGCGCCTGGGAGCGGAACAACGGCATCCGGATCGACCATTTCCTGCTGTCCCCGGCCTGCGCCGACCTGCTGACCGACTGCCAGATCGACAGCGCCGTGCGCGGCCGCGACAAACCGTCGGATCACGTGCCGGTCTGGGTGGAGCTTGCCGCCTGAGGGCTGCGACCCGCTTGCACCCGCGCATCTGCGCGCTTACACCTTTGCCGACATAAGGACCGGAGCCCAGACCATGGCGATGCAGGCGCAGGAAATCGAAGATCTGATCCGTGCGGAATTTCCGCAGGCAAGGATCACCATCACCGACCTTGCCGGCGACGGAAACCACTACGCCGCCGAGGTCATCGACGAGTCGTTCCGCGGCAAGAATCGGGTCCAGCAGCAACGCGCCGTCTATGCCGCGCTCAAGGGCAAGATGGACGGCGCGCAGGGCGAGTTGCACGCGCTGGCGCTGACCACCAAGGTGCCGGAGTGACCGAAAGCGGGCGGAAATGATGACGTTTCTTGCCAACACATGGCCGATCCTGGGCGCGATGGCGCTGGTGGGCCTGATCACATACGGCGCGCTGATGCCCATGATCCGCGCAGAGCGCCGCCGCCAAGAAGGAAAGAGCCAAGATGACTGATGCGAAGACCAAGATCGACGAAACCGTCCGGGCCAACGACGTGGTGCTTTACATGAAAGGCACCAAATCGATGCCGCAATGCGGCTTTTCCAGCCGCGTCGCCGGGGTGCTGAACTACATGGGCGTGGAGTATGCCGATGTGAACGTGCTGGCCGATGACGAGATCCGGCAAGGCATCAAGGATTATTCCGACTGGCCGACGATCCCGCAGCTGTATGTGAAGGGCGAATTCGTCGGCGGCTGCGACATCATCACCGAAATGACGCTGTCGGGCGAACTGGACCAGCTTTTCGAGCAGAACGGCGTGACCTACGACAAGGATGCCGCCGACAAGATTCGCGAAGCCAACGGCTAACGAAGGCGCGGTATTCGTTGAAGGGCGTGGCCGGTGGCTGCGCCCTTTTTCGTTCGGTCGGCAGGGATGGTAAGACAGGGAGCGAGGGGCCAGCCCCTCGCGCACCCCGAAGTATTTCCGGGCAGATGAAAGCAGGATCGATGTCGCCGGTTCGCGCATTTATCGGCGTGGGTGGTCAGCCCGCCGCCTTTTCCTCGATCTCCGACGCCAGCGACTCCGCCCTTGCGGCGATTTCTGCCAGGCTGTCGGTGACGCCCGCAGGCAGGACCGGGACCTCGACGCGCTGGGGTTCGGGGGCCGGCGCCTCCTTGAGCGCGCGCAGCTCGTCATGCAGGCCCGCGGCGCGGTCTTCGCTTTCGCGCAGCTTGTCCTCGAGCCCGGCAGTCTTGTCAGCCAGCATCAGCCCCGCCATCAACAGCATGCGCGATTCCGGCACCCGGCCGATCTGATCGACCAGCACCTGCGCTTCGGCGTTGAGCATGGCGGCGGCGGACTGCAGATACTGTTCCTCGCCGTCCTGGCAGGCGACCTCGAACGTGCGGCCGCCAATGGTGATGGCTACTTCGGGCATCAGGCAGTCTCCTCTGACGGGTCGGTCGGGGCGCTGGCGGCCTGCGCCAGCAGCGGCTCGAGCGTGTCGAGCACGACGCGGTTCTCGGCGGCATCGGCGGCGCGCGCGGCGCGCAGGCCCTCGAGCTCGGCCAGCATGGCCTTGTTGATCAGATGCGGCTCTCCGACATTTTCCTCGAGCGCGCTGCGCATTTCCTGGTTGGTCGCGGCCAGCATGTCGTTGGCGCGGCGCAGGCGCTGCAGTTCGGTGTCGAGCCGGGCGATGTTTTCGCCCTGCCCCGCCACCTGAGCCCGAAGGTCGGTGACCTCGCCTTCCTGCTTCTGGCGGATCGCCTTCACCCGCTCTTCCAGCTGGGCATTGGCCAGCCGCTCGTCCTCGAGCGCCTCGCGCAGGCGGGCGAGCTCTTCGGGATCGGCCTGCGGCACCTCGACCGGTGCAGGCTCTTCCACAGCGGCGGCGGGCGGCGTTTCCAGCGCTTCCACGCCTTGCGCGATCCGGTCCAGAGCGGCCGTGATCCGACGCTCCAACTCATCAATCTGGGTCATGGGCTTGCCCTTTGTACTGCCTCGGGGCGTTCTTGACAGCCTTCGCCTGCGCGAATCGCCGTGGCCCCGTTGGTTGCCGAGTTTAACAATGCTGATCGGAAATTGCGCCCCCTTAACTGTCAAGGCCTTATGGGCCATGCTTGATCTTCGCGCGCGGGCTGATAAGAGCAAGCCCAAGCTCTTTTCAACCAAAGGATGCCGCCCCGTGGATATCGACGCCCTTCGCCAAGCCCACCCCGATCACTGGATGCGCGCCGCCGCCATCCGCGCCCTGACGCTGGATGCCGTGGCCGCCGCCAATTCCGGCCATTCCGGAATGCCCATCGGCATGGCCGACGTGGCCACGGTGCTGTTCGAAAAGCATCTGAAGTTCGATGCCGCCAACCCGCAGTGGCCGGACCGCGATCGGTTCATCCTGTCGGCGGGCCACGGGTCGATGCTGATCTATGCGCTGCTCTACCTTGTCGGCGATCCCGAGATCACGCTCGACCAGATCAAGGACTTCCGCCAGTGGGGCGCCAAGACCGCAGGCCACCCCGAGAATTTCCTTGCGCAGGCGATCGAATCCACCACCGGCCCGCTGGGTCAGGGCATTTCCATGTCTGTGGGCTTTGCCATCGCCGAAGAGGCGATGCGCGCGCGCTTCGGCTCCAAACTGGTTGATCACCACACCTATGTCATCGCCGGGGACGGCTGCCTGATGGAAGGCGTGAGCCACGAGGCCATCGGCCTTGCCGGGCGCCAGCAGCTGTCGCGGCTCATCGTCTTCTGGGACAACAACAACATCACCATTGACGGCAAGGTTGATCTCTCGGACCGCACCGATCAGGTCCAACGGTTCGAGGCGGCGGGCTGGCACGTCCAGGAGATCGACGGGCACAACCCTGACGAGATCGACACCGCCATCACCGCGGCCAAGAAATCCAAACAGCCTTCGATGATCGCCTGCAAGACCCACATCGCGCTCGGCCATGCGGCGCAGGACACCTCCAAGGGCCACGGCGCGCTGACCAATGCGGATCAGAACGCCGAAGCCAAGGCCGCCTATGGCTGGACCACCGGCCCGTTCGAGGTTCCGGCCGAGATCAAGGCGCAGTGGGAAGAGATCGGCAAGCGTGGCGCCGCGGACCGCGATGCTTGGGAAGCGCGGCTCGAAGGCCTGTCGGCGGGCAAGCAGGCGGAATTCGCCCGCACCCTTTCCGGCACCGCGCCCAAGAAGATGAGCGCGACCATCAAGGCGCTGAAAAAGCAGGTTTCCGAAAGCGCACCCAAGGTCGCGACGCGCAAGTCGTCGGAAATGGTGCTCGAGGTCATCAACCCGATCCTGCCCGAAACCATCGGCGGGTCGGCGGACCTGACCGGGTCGAACAACACGCTGACCCAGGATCTGGGCACATTCGACACCGACAACCGCAAGGGCCGCTACATCTATTACGGCATACGTGAACACGGCATGGCCGCGGCGATGAACGGCATGGCGCTGCACGGTGGCATCCGCCCCTACGGCGGCACGTTCTTCTGCTTTACCGACTATGCCCGCCCCGCGATGCGGCTGGCGGCGCTGATGAAGGTGCCGACGGTCTTTGTCATGACTCATGACAGCATCGGCCTGGGCGAAGACGGCCCGACCCACCAGCCGGTCGAACACCTGGCGATCTGCCGCGCCACGCCCAACACTCTGGTCTTCCGCCCCGCCGACACGGTCGAGACGGCAGAGGCCTGGGAACTGGCGCTGACGCAGGAAAGCACACCGTCGGTGCTGGCGCTCAGCCGTCAGAACCTGCCCACCGTGCGGACCGAGCACAAGACCAAGAACCTGGTGAGCCAGGGGGCCTATGTGCTGGCCGATGCCGAAGGCAAACGCCAGGCGCTGATCATGGCCACCGGCTCCGAAGTGTCGGTCGCCATGGCCGCGCGCGAGATCCTGCACGCCGAAGGCATCGGCACGCGCGTCGTGTCCATGCCCTGCTGGGAGCTTTTCGAGGCGCAGGAGGAAAGCTATCGCAAGCGGGTCCTGCCCGGCGGCCCGGTGCGCGTCGCGGTCGAGGCGGGTGTGCGGTTCGGCTGGGACCGCTGGCTTCTGGGCGAGCGGGGCAAGCGCGAAAAGGCGGGCTTTGTCGGAATGGACAGCTTTGGCGCCTCGGCCCCGGCGGAAACGCTTTATGAAAAGTTCGGCATCACCGCCGAGGCGACCGCGCAGAAGGTGCGCGATCTGCTGATGGGTCACTGGCGGGAAAAGTAAGCCGCGGTCGACATGATGTGATCGGAACGCCCCGTGACCCGAAAGGTCCGGGGCGTTTTCACGTCCGATCACAGGCAGTTTATGCAACCCCGGCGCCCCCCGGCGCGTTGGAGAAGAATGCCAACGATAACCGGAGATTGTCATGACCGTCCGCCTGTCCCTTTCGCTGATTGCCACACTCGCCGCCCTGCCCGCCTGTGCGCAAAGCTTTGAGCGTGGCGAGCGCAACACCGATCTGCAGCCGCAGGACCCCAGCCAGTTCCGCGCGCCTTTGGAAACTTCGGATATCGAGATCAGCCAGGATGTCGTGGCCTCCGGCCTCGAACACCCATGGGGGATCGAGGTGCTGCCTGACGGCGGCGGCTACCTTGTCACCGAACGCCCCGGTCGTCTGCGCCACGTTGCGCCTGACGGGACCTTGTCGGACCCCATTTCTGGCGTGCCCGAGGTGGTGGCCGAGCGTCAGGGCGGATTGCTCGACGTGGCACTGTCGCCCGATTTTGCCGAAACGCGCCGGGTCTACCTCAGCTATGCGAAGCCCGTGGGCGACAACCTGTCGGCGACCGCCGCCGCCTATGGCACGTTGTCAGAGGATCTGAGCAGCCTGACGGATGTGACCGACATTTTCGTGCAGACGCCCGGGTCGACCGCGCCGATGCATTTCGGTAGCCGCGTCGTTTTCGATGATGCGGGCCATGTCTTTGTCACGACGGGCGAGCATTCCACCCGCAAGTACCGCCACTATGCGCAGGATCTGGACAAGACCTACGGCAAGGTCGTGCGCCTGACCGGCGACGGCGATGTGCCCTCCGACAACCCGTTCGTCGACACCGAAGGCGCGCGGCCCGAAATCTGGTCGCTGGGCCAGCGCAACATCCAGGGTGCGATGATGCGCGACGGCCAGCTTTGGACCATCGAACACGGTCCGCAGGGCGGCGATGAGCTGAACCTGATCGAACCGGGCAAGAACTACGGCTGGCCGGTGATCAGCTACGGCCAGAATTACAACGGCAGCACCATCGGCGACGGCATCGCACAGATGGAGGGCATGGAACAGCCGGTCTATTTCTGGGACCCGGTGATCGCCCCCGCGGGCATGATGACCTACGACGGCAGCGCCTTTGCCGACTGGCAGGGCGACGTGCTGATCTCGTCGCTTTACCCCGGCGGCATCGTGCGGCTGGAACTCGACGGCAACACCGTGGCGGCCGAAGAGCGCGTGCTGATGGATCTGGGCCGCGTGCGCGACGTGGAAACCGATGCCGACGGGACGATCCTGCTGATCACCGACCAGCCCGACGGCGCGCTGATCCGGCTGTCGCCCGCAACCTCGGGCTAAGGTCCGGCTTGCCGATTTGCGCGGCAGTGGGTCGGCGGATTTCAGCAGATTCGGCAGGAATTGGCCCTCACGCTGTGACGGGCCTTTTCTCTGTCCGCGTCGCGGCGGTAGGGATGGCCCATGCGGATCACATCCATCGCCCCGGCGCTTGCGGCGCTGCTGTTCCTGTCCCCCGATCCGGCCGTGCCGCAGGGGATCGACGGCTATGCCGACACGCTGCGCAACCGCTCGGGCGCGCCGGGCGTGGGAATCGGCTGGATCATCGACGGCGCGTCGGGCATCAACGTGGCGGGCGTGCGCGCCCGCAACACCGATGCGGCGATCGGGCCGCAGGATCTGTGGCACATCGGATCGAACGCCAAGGCCATGACCGCCACCCTTGTGGCGCGGCTGGTCGAGGCGGGCGTGCTGCGATGGGATGACACCATCGGCCAGAGCCTGGGTGATCTCGACCCGCATCCCGACTACCGCGACGTGACGCTGCAAATGCTGCTGGCGCATCGCGGCGGTTTGCCCGCCAATCTTGGCCCTCTGGCCCGGCGCGGTCTGTCCGGGCGGCTGGCAGAGCGTGAGATGATCGCCGACCGCCGCAGCTATGCCCGCAGCGTGCTGGAAGGCGCGCCCGTGTCGCGCCCCGGGACCGAATTCCTGTATTCCAACGCCGGTTACGTGGTCGCGGGCGCGATGATCGAGGCCGCGACCGGCCAGACCTGGGAAACCCTGATCGAGGCCTGGGTGTTCGAGCCGCTGGACATCCAGACCGCCGGGTTCGGCGCGCCGGGTAACGCCCAGACGCTGAGCCAGCCGCGCGGTCACGGCGGCACCTTTCCGTGGTCACGCGGCGCCGTGGCCCCCGGCCCCGACGCGGACAACATCCCCGCCATGGGCCCGGCCGGAACGGTGCACCTGAGCCTGCGCGACCATCTGCGCTTTCTCAACGCGCATCTGACGCGCCGCGGTGGATTCCTGAGCGCAGAGAGCTGGGAAAAATTGCAAAGCGACGTGGCGGACCAGGGCTATGCGCTTGGTTGGGTGGTGCGCGACGACGGGGCGCTAGCGCATGCGGGGTCGAACACGCTGTGGTTCAACATCGCGCTCATCGACCGGACGCGCGGCCTCGCGCTGGTGCTGGCGCTCAATGACGGTGCGCTGTCGCGGGTTCGCCCGGCAAGCGAGGCGGTGCTGGCGGCCATCCTGGCGCAACAGCCAGACTAGAGCGCGATGCAGACAGATTGAACCGCGCGCGAACGTGCTGAAGCGGACCTTGCGCAGCCGGGAGAGGAGCCGCGCCATTGCTGTCGCGCGCAAATGCGATCCGACCTCTGCGCTCAGGCGCTTTATACCAGCCAGGTCCGCACGCCACCCCGGCGATGCACCAAGCTCAGCCAAATCGCAGCCGCGTGGGAGCGCGACTGCAATGGCGCGGCGGCCGCAAGCGGCCTTGATTCCGCGCGGGGTGCTTGGCTCGTCCGTCCGCTCAAGGCCATTTCGAGCCTTTCGCATCACGCTTTAGCATTCAAAGCGCGGCGGCAACGCCCAGGTAAAAGCCAAGCTCGGTCAGCTGCTGCGTGCCGCCCAGACAATCGCCGGTATAGCCGCCCAACTTGCGCAGAAAGAGCGCGCGAAAGCCCCAACCCAGCACCGCCATGCCAAGAAGCCCGCACACCAGCGCGCCTGCCCCCAGCATCAGGAGCGCCGCGATCAGGATCACGAAAGAGATCAGCAGCGCGACGCGGTACCCCTGCGGCGTGACGGTGGGGGCGGCAAACTTGTTGCCATCGACGCGCGCATAGTCGGTCGTTGCGATCAGGTGTACCGGCGCCATCCGGCTTAGCCCGTGTGCGCAGATCAGCGCCGCGACCGCAATCTGCGGCGGCATCGCCGCCAGCACGGCGATCTTGAGCGCCAGCACCACGGCGATCGTCACCACGCCGTAGGATCCAATGCGGCTGTCGCGCATGATCTCGAGCGCACGGTCCCGTGTGGTCCCGCCGCCCAGCCCGTCGGCGGCATCGGCCAGCCCGTCCTCGTGCAGCGCGCCGGTGGCCAGCAGCGTCGCCGCCAGCGACAGCAGCAGCGCAGGCGCGCCCGGCCAGACCTGCGCCGCCGCCCAAAGCGCCGCGCCGCCGATCAGCCCCACCACCACGCCGACCAGCGGGTAGTATTGCGCGGACCGGGTCTGCAGATCATCGGAAAACGGCACATCGCCCGGCACCGGCAGCCGTGTCAGGAACTGCAACGCCAGCAGAAAAACCTGCCATTCCTGCCGCCAACGCGCCCTCGCCTGCCTCACCGCCGCGCCCTTTCCGGCCAAATCCCCGTCACCCGCCCTCTCTAGCCCTGCGGTGAAAGCGGCTCAATGCCCCTTGCGGCCGATTTCCCCCTTGACGCATGGCCTCCCCCCGGCAAAGAGGGCGGCATGGCCGTACCTCTTCTCACCGTCGATCTTTCCGCTCTGCGCCAGAACTGGCGCGCCCTTGCCGCCCTGTCAGAGACCGAGACCGCGGCAGTGGTCAAGGCCGACGGATACGGCCTGGGCGTGGGCCCGGTCGCGACCGCGCTGGCCCGCGAAGGCGCGCGGCGTTTCTTCGTGGCCGTCGCCGAAGAAGGTGTCACCCTGCGCAAGGTGCTTGGGGCGGGCCCCGAAATCTACGTGTTTTCCGGGCATATGGACGGCGATGCCGACCACATCCGCGCGGCCACCCTGACCCCGATGATCAATTCCATCGACCAGATGCTGCGGCATGTGGAGGCGCTGCCGGGACACCCGTTCGGCATCCAGCTTGATACCGGCATGAACCGGCTGGGGATGGAGCCGGGCGAATGGGCGGCGCTGCGCGACATCGCGCTGGCGCAGAACCCGACGCTGGTGATGAGTCACCTTGCCTGCGCGGACGAGCCCGAGCACGGCATGAACGCTTTTCAGCTGCAGACCTTCCGCGACATGACCGACGGCATCGACGCGCCCCGCGGGCTGGCGGCGACGGGCGGCATCCTGCTGGGCCGGAACTATCACTTTGACCTGACGCGCCCCGGGATCGGCCTTTACGGCGGGCGCCCCTTTGCCGACGCGGCGCCGGTGGCGCATCTGGACATTCCGGTGATCCAGGTCCGCGACGTCGCAGCGGGGGAATCCGTGGGTTATGGCAATTCCTGGGTCGCGCGTACCCCGGCGCGCATCGCCACCATCGCCGCGGGCTATGCCGATGGCATCATCCGCGCCATGGGACCCAAGGCCCATGTCTTTGCGGGCGACGCGCGCTGCAAGATCGTCGGCCGCGTGTCGATGGATCTGATCGGGGTCGATGTCACCCATCTGGACGACCAGCCCGAGACGGTGTCCCTGCTGGGCCACCATCAGGGTGTCGACGATCTGGCCGATGCGGCGGGCACCATCGGGTACGAGATCCTGACCTCGCTTGGCGCGCGCTACGCCCGCCGCTATTCCGGCGGCTGACCGCAGGCGCGGCCCGCTGCCCCACCGTCCCGCTTGACCGCGGCGCGGGGTGCATTAGCACTTTGCCACAGCGTCAGCACAAAGGATGGCACGCGATGAGCAGCCTGATGGAGCCGAATTACACCCTGCTTGCCTTTCTCTTTGCGCAGAAGTTCGTCTATGCCGAGGCGGTGTTCGTGCTGGCCCTGCTGCGCGCGCTGCTGGCGACAGCGGCGGCGCGGTTTTCGGCGCTGCTGGCGGCGGCGCTGGCCGCGGCAATCACGCTCACCGTCTTTGCCCCGGCGCTGAACCTGCAGGCGCACCCGGTCTATCCGGTCGCGACCCGCGCGCTAGACCACGGCCAGGGCATGACCGCGCTGCTTTGCCTGATGGCGGTGATGCTGGCCAGCGGCGTGCTGCCCGGTCACCGGCATCGCTGGATCGACGCGCTGCATGGTCTGCTGTGCCTGGGCTTGCTGGGCCTTTGGATCGCGACCATGTTCTAGGGCACGGCCCCCGGTGAAAGGCCTCGCATGCGCTGGCTCAACCTGATGTTGCTGATCCTCTATCCGGTCGCGTGGAGCGCGCCGCTGATGCGCGCGGGCCTGTTGCCGATCTTCGGCCTGAGCGAAATCTCGGTCCTGACAGGGCTGCAGTCGCTCTGGGCCAGCGACATCTTCCTGGCGCTGGTGGTCACGGTCTGCGCGCTCTTCGCACCGTATCTTAAGACCATCGGGCTGGCGCTCGTGCAATTCGGGCTGCTCAGCCGCCGGGTGATGCCGGTGCTGACGATGCTGGGCAAGCTTGCCATGGCCGACGTTTTCCTGATCGCGCTTTACATCACCCTGTCGCGCGGAATCGGGGTGGGCCGGATCGAAAGCGCCTGGGGTCTTTACCTGTTCACCGGGTGCATCCTGTCGTCGCTGATCCTGGGGCTGTTGACCGAAAAACGCACCTCAATTGATGACGGCCGGGAAACAATCGGTCCGGACGCCAAGGATTGACGAAGCATTCATGCGGGCGCAAAATAAAGACGAAATTTTTATTTCGTATTTTGGAACAGGTGAGCAAAAATTCGCTTAGTATTGAGTGACGTGGGTTCCGAGGGGAAAATTTGAATGGGCCAGACCTTGCAATCATCATTTGTATTGCTGCGCGATCTGCTGCAGCGGCTGGCCTTTCTGACGATCGTCGCCCTGTCGCTCTCGCTTCTGGCCTATGCCGGTGCCTGTGCGCTGGGGTATGCCCCTTGGCTGACGATGGATCTGCGCTTCGGCGATTATGTCGTGCCCGAGGCCGGAATGATCGTGCAACTGTCGCTGACCGGGCTTGCCGTCACCTTATGCTTTTTTCTGCCCACAAATGCGCGGGTCATGGCGCTGGAAACCTCGCACCGGCGGTTTCACATCGGCATGCAGGACGTGGCGCGGGCCTATGCCGTGGCGCATGCGGCGGACCGGACGGGCGTCTTTACCCTGTCATCGGAATTCGATTCGATCCGCGAACGCATCGCCTTCCTGCGCGACCACCCGGACCTCGGGGAACTGGAATCCTCGGTGTTGGAAGTCGCCGCCCAGATGAGCCACCTGAGCCGCGAATTGGGCCAGGTCTATTCGGACCGCAACGTCGCGCGCGCCCGCGATTTCCTGATCCAGCGCCAGCAGGAGATCGAGGATTTCAACACCCGCCTCGACCACGCGAAAGCCGTCGCCGCCGAGATGCGCGGATGGCTCGACCGGGTCGAGATGGACGAGGCGGTGGCCGAAGCGCAGCTGGCGCGGCTTTGCGATGAACTGGCCGACATCCTGCCCGAACTGGACCAAACGCACGAAGAGCCCGCTCAGGCTGAGCCCGCCAAGCTAGACGAGACGCAGGACCGGGAGGACACCCTGCCCCAGGACGACGACCGGATCGTCGCCCTTCTGGCCCGCCGCGCCGCTGAATAACGCCCGCACGGACCTGCGGCCGCGCCGCTGCCCCTTGCCGCCGCCGGGCCCTTGGGCCACAAGACCGGCATGGCCAAATCCTCCTCCACTTTCGTTTGTAACGCCTGTGGCAACACCACCTCCAAATGGTCGGGGCGGTGCGAGGCGTGCGGCGCGTGGAACACCATCACCGAAGAGGCGCCACTGACCGCCGGTCCCGCGAAGAAATCGCTGGGCGGCGCCCGGGGCCGCGCCACGCCGCTCACCGATCTGTCCAGCAGCGAAGCGCCGCCGCCGCGCACCTCCTCGGGCCTGTCGGAACTGGACAGGGTGTTGGGCGGCGGGCTTGTGCCCTCGTCGGCCATCCTCGTGGGCGGCGATCCGGGCATCGGCAAATCCACGCTGCTCTTGCAGGCGGCGGCGATGTTCGCGCGCGCCGGGCTGGGCGTGATCTATGCCAGCGGCGAAGAGGCGTCGGCCCAGGTGCGGATGCGCGCGCAGCGGTTGGGGCTGGCGGATGCGCCGGTGAAGCTCGCCGCTGAAACCAATCTGCGCGACATCCTGACCACGCTGGAGCAGGAACGCCCGGCGCTGGCCATCATCGATTCGATCCAGACCATGTGGGCCGACAATGTCGACAGCGCGCCGGGATCGGTCAGCCAGGTCCGCGCCGCCGCGCATGAGCTGACGAATTTCGCCAAGAAGCGCGGCATGGCGGTGATCATGGTCGGCCACGTGACCAAGGACGGCCAGATCGCGGGTCCGCGCGTCATCGAACACATGGTCGACACGGTGCTGTATTTCGAAGGCGAGCGCGGCCACCAGTTCCGCATCCTGCGTGCCGTGAAGAACCGCTTTGGCCCGGCGGACGAGATCGGCGTGTTCGAGATGACCGGCGGCGGGCTGGCCGAGGTCACGAACCCCTCGGCCCTCTTTCTCAGCGAACGCGGCCAGCCGTCGCCCGGATCGGTGGTGTTCTCGGGCATCGAAGGCACGCGTCCGGTGCTGTGCGAATTCCAGGCGCTGGTCGCCCCCACCCCGCACAGCCAGCCGCGGCGCACGGTCGTCGGCTGGGACGGCGGGCGTCTTGCGATGATTCTGGCCGTGCTCGAGGCGCGCTGCGGCATCCCCTTTGCCGGGCTCGACGTCTATCTGAACGTGGCGGGCGGCATGAAGATCAGCGAACCCGCCGCCGATCTGGCTGTGGCCGCCGCGCTACTTTCCGCCCGTGAAGACACCGCCCTGCCGCCCGAGACTGTCGTTTTCGGCGAAATCAGCCTATCAGGTGCCCTGCGTCCCGTCAGCCAGACCGAATTGAGGTTGAAAGAAGCGCAGAAACTTGGTTTCACCAGCGCCATCGCGCCCGAGGGCGGCAAGGCCGGGGAAGTCAACGGCATGTCGCTGAACCAGATGGGCGATCTGACCGCGTTCGTGGGTGATGTTTTCGGTGCCGGGTAAGGTGCCACCGTTGATCAGAGGGACCTGATGGAAGGTTTTACAGCAGTCGATGGCGTCGTCGCCGTCATCATCGTGCTTTCGGCGCTTCTGGCCTATTCGCGCGGCCTTGTGCGCGAAGCGATGGCCATCGCCGGATGGGTCGCCGCGGCGATTCTGGCGTTCATCTTTGCGCCGCAGGTGCAACCGCTGGTCAAGGAACTGCCGGTGGTCGGCGATTTCCTGTCCGACAGCTGCGAGCTGAGCATCATCGCCGCCTTCGCCGCGGTCTTTGCGCTGGCACTGGTGGTGGTGTCGCTCTTTACTCCGCTGTTTTCCTCGCTGGTGCAACGCTCGGCCCTGGGCGGTCTGGATCAGGCGTTGGGGTTCCTCTTCGGCGTGGCGCGCGGCATCCTGCTCGTGGCGATCGGGTTCTTCGTCTACCAGACCGTGATTACCGCGCAGGACATCCCTATGATCGACGACAGCCGCTCTGCCGCGGTCTTTACCCGCTTTACCGACCGGATCGAAGAGCAGAACCCCGAACAGGCCCTGGGTTGGATCACCACCCAGTACGAGGAACTGGTCGGCGTCTGCGAAGTCCCGGGCGCCAACGACGCCTGATCGCTCAGCTCCGGCGCGGCCGTTCACTCCGCCAGAAACGCATCCACCGCTTCCATCAACCGCGCAAACCCCGGCTCGTCGGGCACCAGCACGTGATTGCCGCTGTCGATGCTCAGCAGCGTCGCATCGGGCAACAGCCGCGCAAACAGCTGCGCCTGCGAAAACGGCTGGAGCGAGTCGTGCAGCGCATGGGCAACCAGCACCGGCGCGCGCACCTGCGGCAGGATCCCGGTCACATCTACCCGCCCGCAGACGGCGCGCAAGGTCACGGCCCATTCCGGAGAGGCAGAGGCCACCTGCATGTCGATGAAACTCTGAATCTGCGCTTCGCTGGCCTGCGGCATGAACAGCGAGGTAAAGCACCGCATCGCCCCGACATTGGGCTGACCCCAGCCCTTGCGGATCAGATCGCCAAAGGTCTGCGTCATCGCCGCCCCCAGCTCGCCGTCGCGCACCATGCTGCCTTGGGTAAACCCGCCATACAGGATCAGGCTCTTGACCCGTTCGGGATGGCGCGCCGCATAGATGCACGCGACCGACGCGCTCTGTGACGCCGCAAAGATCGAAAAGTGATCCAGCTCCGCCGCATCCGCCACCGCTTCCAGATCCTCGACCAGCTTGTCTTCGCTTACCTCGGTACAGCTGCGGTCCGACATGCCGGTGCCGCGCGGGTCATAACGCACCAGCCGCCGCCCGCGCCCCAGCCGGTGCAGCCAGGCGGACCAGACCGGGCTCTGCCAGTCCATTTCCTGATGGGTCATCCAGTGACCCGCCCGCAGCAGTGGCGGCCCCTGACCAATACTGCTCCAGGCCAGCCCCGCGCCGTCGGCAGAGCTTGTCATGCGCACCCGAAACGCCGGGATCTCGCCAACCGGCGCGACGCCCAGCTGATCCTCGGCTTCATTGCAGCGCGTCACCGGGGCAATCAGCTGCACACCGACGCGCTGCACCGTGCGGATGATCGCCTGTTCGCGCCCGCTGTCGCCGACGGCACTGCGCGCCGCACTGATTCGCGCCGCGATGGTCGCATCCGACACGATCTGCCCCTTCCAGACCGTTTCGATCAATTCGTCCCGCGTCACCACGCTTCCCGCCCGTTCGGCCAGCAGCTGCAACAGAGCAAAGACCTGCGGCTCCACATGGACCTCTTCGCCGCCGCGCAGCAGACGGTGACGGGACAGGTCCAAGCGACACTCTGCGAATTGAAATATCATGCCCCAGAGTAAACCGCAGAAAATGGCCTCGAACAACGGCAATACCCGTCTCAAGAACAACACAAGCTCAGGGCAAGCAAATCACAAGACCGCCTTCAAGCGCGTCGCCGCCGGGTCTGTCAGGGTCATCCCATCAGACATGACCTCAACCGGAGACACCGCTATGAACCGCCAGATCCCCAATCACCGCCTGCGCCACGATGGCTCGATCGACACCGCCTATTACATGGCCCGTGGCCGCCGCCTGCGCTCCGAAGCCGCCCATCGCATGGTCGGCCACGACATTCAGGATAGTCCGGCCCGCGCCCGGCCGCGCCAGACGGGTCTGTTCGGCATGCTTTTCAGCTGAACCGGCCCGGCGGCGGCATCCCTGCCGCCGCGACCGGCCCGGATACCGAAAACGCCGGCGTTCTCCGGCATCCGGGCCACCAAATGTACAAAGGGCAACAGCTGACCCTTGTATTGTGATCGTTTCGTGACACATACGGTCTGACCCCTTAAGAGGGGGATACAAAACCGCGCCACGGATTCGGAGCTGCTCCTTGGATCTCGAAATGCCCCCCGCCCACCCTTTCGACGACGACAAGCTGCGTGAAGAATGCGGCATCTTCGGCGTCGTCGGCCTGTCGGACGCCGCGAATTTCGTGGCGCTTGGCCTGCACGCGTTGCAACACCGCGGACAAGAGGCGGGCGGAATCGTCAGTCACGAGGCTGGACAGGGCTTCAACTCGGCCCGCCGGTTCGGCTACGTGCGCGACAACTTCACCTCACAATCGCTGATGCAGACGCTGCCCGGGCCACTGGCCATCGGGCATGTACGCTATTCCACCGCCGGATCGAAAGGCCCGACGCAGATCCGCGACGTGCAGCCGTTCTTTGGCGAATTTTCCATGGGCGGCGCGGCCATCGCGCATAACGGCAACATCACCAATGCCGATGCGCTGCGGCGCGAACTGATCGAACGCGGCTCGATCTTCCAGTCCTCGTCGGACAGTGAATGCATCATCCACCTGATGGCCCGGTCGCTGCAACGCGACATCCCCAGCCGGATGGAGGATGCACTGCGCCGTGTCGAAGGCGCGTTTTCGGTCATCGCCATGACCCGTACCAAGCTGATCGGCGTACGCGACCCGCTGGGCGTGCGGCCGCTGGTGCTGGGCAAGATCGGCGATGGCTGGGTGCTGAGCTCGGAAACCTGCGCGCTCGACATCATCGGCGCGGACTATGTGCGCGAGATCGAACCGGGCGAAATGGTCGTCATCACGCCCGAGACCGGGGTTGAGTCGATCCGGCCCTTCCGTCCGCGCAGATCGCGGTTCTGCATCTTCGAACATGTCTATTTCAGCCGCCCCGATTCGATCATCGGCACGCGGTCGGTTTATGAAACCCGCCGTCAGATCGGTGTGGAACTGGCGCGTGAGGCGCCGGTCGAGGCTGATCTGGTCTGCCCCGTGCCCGACAGCGGCACCCCCGCCGCCATCGGCTATGCGCATGAGAGCGGCATCCCCTACGGCATGGGCATCGTGCGCAACCAGTACATGGGCCGCACCTTCATCGAACCGACCGAGCAGATCCGCAACATGGGTGTGCGGCTCAAGCTCAACGTCAACCGCGCGCTGATCGAAGGCAAGCGGGTGATCCTGGTGGACGATTCAGTCGTGCGCGGCACCACCAGCCGCAAGATCAAGGAAATGATCCTGGATGCCGGCGCGGCCGAGGTGCATTTTCGCATCGCCTCGCCCCCCACGGCGTGGCCGTGCTTTTACGGTGTCGACACACCGCAGCGCGAAAAGCTGCTGGCCGCCACCATGTCCGAGGACGAGATGCGCGACCATCTGCAGGTGGACAGCCTGCGGTTCATCTCGCTCGACGGGCTGTACCGGGCCGTGGGCGAATCCGGGGGCCGCAATCCCGATCAGCCGCAGTATTGCGATGCCTGTTTTTCCGGAGAATACCCGGTCGAACCTGCGGATCAGATCGAAAAGGGCTTCAGGCTCAAGACCGCCGCGGAATGACCCTTCTCGACCTCGACGCCCGCTGGCGGCGCTTCAACGATCCCGACCGTGCCTGCCCCTGTTGCGGGCAGAGTTTCAGCGGCATCTTCGACATCGGCTTTGACCACCCCGATGCCTGGCCCTATGGCGAACGCCTTGGCGACAGCGGCGACGATCTGACGGTGGGCGAGGATCGGCTGGGCAGCGATCTGTGCAGGCTGGGACCCCAGCGTTTTGTCCGCTGCATCCTGCCGCTGCCCCTGCGCGGCAGCGAAGAGGTGTTCTATTTTGGTGTCTGGGCCAGCGTCGCGCCAGAGGCTTTCTATGCCTATCTCGACGCGAGCCTGGGCGAGGAACCGGCGTTCGAAGGCTGCGCGGGACTGCTGGAAAACGCCCTGCCCGGCTTTGACCTGCCCGCGCTGACCCCCGGTATCCTGGTGCCCGGCGGCCCCGGCGAACGCCCGCGCCTGATGGCGCAGGCCGACACGCCCTTGGCCAAGGCGCAGGCCGACGGCATTTCCTTTGACGATCTGCTGGATATCTACGCGGCCTCGGGCCAGGACATCCGCCCGCATCTGCAGAAGGACTGAACGGCCCGCTAGTTCCGGATCACCGTGACCGAGCAGGTGGCATGGCGCACGATACGCGCCGCATTCGCGCCCAGCAGGAAATCCGACGCTTTCGGGCGGTGCGCGCCGATCACGATCTGGTCGACCTGCAGCTCCTTCGCGACCTCAAGCACCTCTTCATAGACGGTGCCGTGGCGCGCCACTGTCTTGAAGGTCACGCCATCGGGGATCTGGTCCGCCGCCACGTCGTTGAGATGGGCGATCGTCGCCTTCAGCGCCTTCTTGACGTCCCATTCCTCGGACCCGCCGGTTTCCCCGCGGATGGCATAGCGCCAGTCCAGGCCGGCGACCATTTCCGGCACCACGGTCATCAGGATCAGCTCAGGGTCCTTCAGGGTGTTCCACTGTTTCACGGCACCGGCCAGCACCGCCTGGGTGTTCGCCGGATCGGCCAGATCGACCGGGACAAGTATGCGGTTGGGCATGTCGTCGTCTCCTCAGCGGTATTCGGGGCGGATCAGCAGCCAGCCCAGCCAGATGAAAAAAGCCACCAGGATCAGGCTCAGGATCGAGATGCCGGGCGACGGGTTGAGCGCTGCGGGCGGCTGCGGCAGCACCGGCGCCAGGGACGCCGCCAGCGGCAGCGCCGGATCGACGGCCAGATTGCCCGGAATCGCGGCGTTGAGCTGCGCCACCGTGGAGCCCGGAAGCGGCTGCTGGTCCACCGTCACCGCCGCCGGGCCCTGATCCCCCACCGCGTCATCCTGTTGCGGCGCGGGGCCCGCCAGAACCAACTGCGTGCGCAGGGTTTCGACCGGGGTCAGCTGGCCGGCATAGGTGTTGGCGGCAATCCGCGCCTCGCGCAGGAAGGGAAAGCGCACGAGGTTCGCGCCATCGCTCCAGCCGTCCACGGAAAAGAGCCGTTTGCTGCGGTCCGCCATCGCCGCCGCAACGGCCGGATCGCCCTCGACGGTCATGATCAGCGCGGCATCCGCCGTGCCGTCCGACACCGCCGCCAGCACCTGGGCCGTGTCACCGTCGACCGCGACGGTCTGCGCCGACAGGCCTAGGGCGTCGATCACCAGCGCCGCGATCCGGGCCGAGGAGCTGCCCTCGCCCCCGATGGCGAGGGTCTCGATCCCGTCGATGGAGGTGACGGCGTCACGGCTGCCGATGAGGTGCAGCACGCTTTGCCCCACGGCGGCGACCGCCTCAAAGCCCGCGATCCGCGCGGGCGCGGGGTTGCTCAGGTCATAGAACGCGTCCGCTCCGACCAGCGCCAGCCGCGCGTCGCCTGCCCCGACCGCATCCAGCGGATCGGTCACGGCGCCGAACTGTGCATCACGCCCGGGAAAGGCCTTTTGCACCGCGTGCAGGACCAGCGCGCCCTGTGCGCCGTCGGCGAAATTCGCCTCGGTCGCGATCACCAGCGGGTCGGGCGTCTGCACCGCACCGGCGTCGATCAGGTCCATCCGGGCCAGCGCATCGCGCGCCACCGCGCGGGGCGACCGACCTTCAAGATCGACGCGCCCGTTCAGCGACTGGATGAGCTCGGGCGTGACCTTGCCCGCCAGCGACGCCAGCGCCGGGCCCAGCACGCCATGCCGTGACAGCGCATCAGCCCGCGCCAGCGGCAGCGCGTCGTAGATCGGGAAAAAGTCCAGGTCATCCTCCAGCACCACAAGGCCGTATTCGGCGATCTGGCCGTCGGTGGTATAGATCTCAGCCACGTCGACCTCGGACCTCAGCAGCTTGTCATAGACCCGCTCACGGTCGTCCAGCGGCACCACATCCACGCTGCCGAAGGTCATGCCGTAGCGCTGCGACATCGGCGCAAGGCCGTCCAGCGGCCGCCCGGTGAAATCCTCCTCGACCGCGATGGCGAGATCCCCGGCCGACGGCACGAGGTCCGAAATACGTTCGACCCCCAGTTCTGCGGCGCGGTCGGCGCGCATGGCGAGGCCATAGTTGTTGGCAAATCCGAAGCCGTCGAGCCAGGTCAGCCCCAGTGGGCCGTAAAGCTCTTTCACCCGAGCGGTGGCCGCCGCGCCGTCGCTGATCGGGTTCTGGCCCAGCATCACCAGCCCGGTGCCGTTGTATTCGGGATAGATGTCCAGCGATCCGTCCTTGATCGCCGCCATGATCGCGGGCGTCGTCGGATAGTCGACGATGCCGGAGGTCGGCACATCCTGTTCCTCGGCCAGGGCCAGGATCATCTCGGCCAGGATGCGGCTTTCGGAAAAGTTCTTGGCCCCGATCCGCAGGTCCGGGGTGGCATCGTCGCAACCCGCGAGCAAAACGGGCAGCGCCAGGAGGGTCAGAAAAAACCGTTTCACGACTGACCCTCCTTCAGGCTGGCGGGCGGCGCGGCACGGCCGCGCCCGACCCCGTGGCCCACGGCCTCAATCGGTTTGGGCGGCTTGATCTCGCGCTTGATCTCGCGAAAGAAGCCGACAAGCTGGATCAGCACGATGGCGGTGAACGGGATCGCGCCGGTGACCGCCATTGCCTTTGCCACGGCCACGGATTCCGAAAACAGCGTGCCCGCCGTCAGCGCCGCGATCAGCGTGCCCCAGACCATCTTTTGCAGCACCGGCGGGTTCAGGTTGCCGTCCGTCGTCATCATCGACAGCACGAAGGTGCCCGAATCCGCCGAGGTGACGAGAAAGATGAACATCAGCGCCACCGCCAGCGTCTGCAGCACCTGCGCCGCCGGGAAATAGGCGAGGAAGGCGAAAAGCGCCTTGGTCGCGTCCTCAAAGATGATCTCCTTGAGCCCGCCGCCGCCGAACATCTCGATATAGAACCCCGCGCCGCCGAAGACCGCGAACCACAGGATCGAGAACATCGTCGGCACGAAAATCACGCCCATGCAGAATTCCCGGATCGTCCGCCCGCGTGAAATGCGTGCCACGAAGATGCCGATGAACGGCCCCCAGGCGATCCACCAGATGAGGTAGGTCAGAGTCCAGCCCGCGGACCATCCGCCCAGATCCTCGAACGGGAACAGGCGGAAGCTCATGGTGATCAGACCGGCGAAGTAATTGCCGATGGAATCGATGAAGACCTCGAACAGGAACCGTGTCGGCCCGGCGAAAAGCACCATCAGCATGATCGCGATGGCGATCACCATGTTCAGGTTCGACAGGATCTTGATCCCCTTGTCGACGCCGGTGGTGGCCGACAGCATGTAGCAGACGAAGAGCACGGCGAGGATGATCATCGAGGTGGTCACGGTTTCCTCGAACCCGAAGGCGTAGAAGGTGCCCGACCGCACCGCCAACGTGCCCATCGACAGCGATCCGGCAAGGCCGAAGACCACCGACAGCACCGCGAGAATATCGGCGGTCCGGCCCATGCCTTCGCCCGCCGCGCCGCTGAAGACGGCCTTGATCGGGGTCGAGATCATCGACGGCTGGCCCCGCCTGAAGGTGAAATAGGCGATCACCAGCGCGCAGACCGCGTAGATCGACCAGGCGTGAAAGCCCCAGTGCAGGTTGGTGATGACCAGCGCCTGACGCGCCGCCGCCATCGTTTCCCCCTCCATCCCGGGGGGCGAGACGTAGTGATACATCGGCTCTGCCGGACCCCAGAGCAACAGCCCCGATCCCATGCCGCCGGCAAACAGCATGGCGATCCACGACACGGTCGAAAATTCCGGTTCCTCGTCGTCGGCACCCAGCCGAATGTGGCCGTAAGGTCCGAAGGCGAGGTAGAGCGACAGGAACAGGAACATCGAACAGATCGCCAACCAGGCCCAGCTGACCCCGGTCAGCATGTAGTTCACAAAGCCCAGCATCGCGCCGGTCATGCTGTCCGGTTCAACAATGCCCCAGATGCCGATGCCCGCGCAGATGGCCATCGAAACGATGAAAACGAGGTTGAAATTCACACCACTCGGGTTGGGGTTATCGGACATCGCACCCTCCGGTTCCGCAAAGGTTGACGCTCAGTAAAGCAGAAACTTTCGCGAATTTCCACACTTGCGGGTACCCAAGGTTGCAATCAACGCTCGCAACACACCTCAAAACGCTTGTTCGCGCCTCGGCGCCCCCCTGACCGCAGACACGCAAAATGCCCGGATGGATCGCCATCCGGGCCTTGAAATCGACCAGCCAGGCGGCGGCCCGTGGCTGCGGCTTAGAACTCCATCCGGAACCCGACGCTGGCGGCGTGATGCGTATAACCGCTGGCAAACGACCCGGAATAGCGCAGATCGAAAGTACTGCTTTCCGACAGCTCCAGGCTGATGCCCGCGCCGATCCCGATGCGGTCGGTCTCCTCGAAGGCGCCCGCGCTGCTGAAGGTCGCCGCCGGTGTGCCCGCAAGGAACGAATTGCTGGTGGCGCGGCGTCCGTCGAACACATGCTCCCAGTGAATGTCGAAATAGGGCCGCGCAATCGTGCCCCCGGCGTTGCGCATCTCGCCCGAAAGTTCGAGCCCCAAGCTCACCGAATTCTGCGAAAAGCTGTCCGACCCGACGGCGAGGTTCAGCACCCCGGCCCCGGATTCGGTATAGCCGTCGCGATCGACACTCACGTGATCCAGCCGGATATAAGGCGCAAACCGCATGTTGTGCTTTTCATCCAGCCCCAACGCCGGGGCAAAGTTGTAGGCCAGCTTGGCCGAGGCGGCAAAAACCGTCCCGTCAGCGTCGCCATCGGCGGTGGCCATGCCCGGCCCCACGGGGATACGACGCTCGATGTCATAGTCCTGCGTGCCGTAGGTCAGCGCACCGGTGAAGCGCCAGTTGTTGGCCTCGTAGCCGCCGTAAAGGCCGATGTGATAGGCGTCGATCTCGGCCGAGGACGGGCCGGAGTTCATGTGGGTCGTGTCATAGGCCAGCGCAAAGCCCAGAACGGTGTTCGAGGTCGCGCCGTTCATCACGTATTCGTAGCCCACGGCCAGCCCGCCGGTTCCGGCGTCATAGCCGGTGACCCCGCCCGATCCGTCGACATCGCGGGTGGCGCCGTAAAGGCTGCCCCAGGTGACGTGACGACCGGCCCCAAGGACCGCGCCCTGGGTCGACACCATGTCGCCGGTGGGGTTGATCGCCGTGGTCAGCCCCATGCCGCTGCGGCCCTGCAGCAGGTTCGCGAAGGTGCGCCCCGATTGCATCGCCGCCTGCAGCGCGTTGGGATGCACCGACTTGTCCGACAGGTCGGTCAGATCGCCCTCAAAGCCCAGCACCACCGCGGTGCCGGTCACGTCCAGCGTCAGTTCGAGATCCGGCAGGTTGTCCATGATGTCGGCGAATTCGCCGGTGATGCCGCCCGCGCTTTCGATGATGGTGAAGGCGTTGCCGGGGCCGAAATCGCTGGTCATGCCAAGGGCATTGACCGCCAGAGTGCCGTCCAGCGTCGTGGCCCCGCCGACGATCACCCGGTCGGAATTGTCGGGCGCGTCGATATCGACCTCGAGCGTGCCATCCGCGGCCAGCACCAGGTCTTCGGCAATCTCGAAATCCGAGATCTGCCCCGCGCCGCCGGGCGCGAAGCTGCCGGAATTGACCAGACTGCGCACGCCGCCGGTGCCCTCGAGCCGCCCATTCACCTCGTTGATCAGGTTCACCGAAACGAAATTGGCGTTCACCACCGACGTGCCTTCGATGATGCGCCCGGTCGATTCCGGGGTCAGCGCGGGCAGATCGTCACCGCCGAAGATCCACGTGCCCTCACCCCGCTTTTCCAGCCGCTCGAAGCCGACGGCAAAGGCCGCCCCGTTGGAAAAGAGCGAGATGTTGGACACCGTGCCCGCCGCGCCGTCAAAGGCCAGAAGGTCGTCGCCCAGCCCGAAATCGACCCCGCCGTTGACCTGCGCCCCATCGAACAGCACCAGCGTGTCGTTGCCTGCGCCAAGGTCGATGTCGCCGTTCACCACGGCGGTCGGGCGCAGCGTCAGATCATCCGCGCCCCGGCCCAGGTCGATGGCCATGCCGTTGCCGCCGGTGACCGTTCCCGCCAGGTCGACGCTGGTGGTGTTGGCATAGGTTTCGACGATGCGCGGCAAGGCGACATCGCTGAAATCGACCGCCTGGCGCCGGTCGTCATCCACGATGCCGGTGCCCTGATTGCTGACCACGGTTGCCCCGTCTTCGATCAGGATCGCCACGTCCGAGGCCAGCGCCTCTGTCGCGAAGGCAAAGCCGGTCGCCTGATAGGGCCGGACATCGATGCCGTTGGCGTTGCTGCCTTGCGCGGTCACGCTGCCGCCGGATTCCACGGTGATGGTCACGTCTTCGCCGACACTGACGATGCCATGCACATAGTCGCCCGAGGTCGTGACCGTCCCGCCGTCGGCGACCGTGATCCCGACCCGGCCCGGTCCGCCGGCCCGCACACCGGCCGAAGCGGTGGCGCCGACGTCAAGGCTGGTTGTCAGCGCGGTGTTCGGCAGACTGCTCAGATCCGCCACGTCCTGGCCCTGGCCCGACGCTGTCACGCTGCCCTCGATCCGAAGCTGCCCCAGGAAGAAAGACGACAGTTCTTCCGTTGTCGGGCCGTAGAAGAACGAATCGTCAAAGGTGACACCCGCGACAGTTCCATCACGTGTGGTCCCCTGGCCGCCCGTGGCGGTCACGTCGCCCTGCAGGACGACGTTCGTGGCAAAACCGATGGAGACTCCGATGGCACTGCCGCCCACGGCAAACACATCGTCCTCGTCCGTTGCCGTGGCATCGCCGCCGACAGCGGTGATATCGCCGGTAAGGATCACGTCCCGATCCAGCAGCGCGACCTCCTCTTCGGGTGTCAGGGCCTGCTGCTCTGACAGGAACAGTGTGGGCCTCTGGACGATCGACAGACCACGTGCCGCACCGGCAACGACCGCGCTCAGCGCATCCTGGGGGGCGATCAGGTTCTCCTCCGACCGGCGTCCGGCGTCGCCTGTCAGGTTCGCGTTTCCGCCGACGGCCAGAACATCGGGGGCAAAGGTAACATCCTCATCGGATTGCAAATCCACATTCGCGCCCTGGGCGAACCCGCCGGTGAGCAGCTGATAGCCGTGGCTGCCGTTCAGTATGACATCCGCATTCCCCCCGCGCGCGGTGAAGGTGATGTCGTTGGGCGTCGTCAACGTGACCCCGGTTGATCCGGTGCTGAAGGCAAGGGCCTGACCGCCCAGTGCCTGCGCAGGCAGATCACCGCCATTGAGGGTCAGTTGTACATCGCCGCCCTGCGCCGTGATGTCGTCGGTCACGGTCACATCAACCTGGCCGACCCGTTCGATGGTCCTGCTTTGGGTGTCGGGATTGGCCGAAATCGTCGTCTCGTCGTAAAAATCGCCGATGATCATGCCCGTGGCCGCTCCGCCCCCGACGTTGATTGCGCCCGCGGGGGCATCGGCGGGCGGAGGAAAGCCGCTGACCGGAGCGCTTGCAATGCCGGTGCCCGACACCTCGGCCGTGGTGGACCCGCCAAGCACGGAAATGGCGCCATCGATGCTGACGACACCGACGCCGTCGTTGTCGGTGTTGTTTTCGGTAAAGACGCTGTCACCGCGGATATCCGCACCCAAAGCGTCAGAGCCGAATCCGGTTGCCGACACCAGCCCGCCCGCGCCCGCGTCACCGGCCAGCGCATCCGCGACCAGGGTCAAGGTGCCGCCATCCACGTTGATGTCGCCGGTGAAGTTCGCAAAAAGGTTCAGCGGGGTCCGGATGTTGACGCCGATGGTCCGGTCATTGCTGAAAAACTGCCCGTCATACTGCACCACGGCCGACGACAGCGGCCCGTCCGTCGCGGTCTGGCTGGTGGCGGTCAGCATCGTGTCGCCGCCATAGGCCGAGATATCGCCGGTGTGATCAACCCGAACGGTGTCGGACCGCGGCGTGCTCACGGCGTTGCCCAGGTTGAACTGTGTGAAAGGCCTGTCGGGCAGTCCGAACGCGGTGGTGAACATGCCGCCGCCCGCGGCTTCGGCGCGGCCGCCGACGCTCGACACGGTACCGGTGCGGTTGCCGGCATTGACGCTGATGTCGCCCGTGTTGTTGACGGTGATGTCGCCTCCTGCAATGCCCAGCAGGCCATAGACGACGCTGCGCTCGGACGAGGAGGCGGTGTTTACGATCACCCGGTTCGACCCGTCGTCATCAGTTGCGGTGGCGGTCATGTTGGGCCCTGTGACGGTCAGATCGCCGGTGCGGTTGATCACCAGATCGCCGGGTTCCTCGGGCTGGGCGCCCGCGATGGCGGAAATGCCGCTGAAATCCTCGGTATCGACCCCGGCCACGACATCCGAGCTGACCGTCAGATCGCCGTGGGTCACGACAACATCGCCGGTCTGGTCCAGCGTCAGGTCGAACCGGGTCAGCAGCCGCACGCCTGCCTCGTAATCGGTGAGAACGGTGGTCGTGCCGTCGACATCCTGTCCGGCCTGGATGGTCATGTCGCCATTCAGCGTAACATCGGCGCTGCCCCCGAAGGCATAGACATTGACCCCCGACTGTTCGGTGCGGCCCTGACCTGACGGATCGTTGACCAGCCCCTGGGGGGCGAAATCGGCCGCGACCTTCAGATTGCCGTCATTGGCGAAGAAAAAGATCGAACGCCCGCCCAGCACCGTGGTGGTGTCCTCGATGATCAGGGTATCGACCGAATTGATCAGGTCTGGCACGCCCGCGCTCACGTCGCCGGTGCAGGTGGCGGTGGTGTCCACGATCTCGCAATCGGCGCGGACCCCGGTGGCCAGACCGCCGCCCAGCAGCAGCGCAAGGGCGGTACCGGACAAAAGCCGGTGGCGCAGCGGACGCGAGGAGAAACGGGAAAATACTGTGTTCATCAAACTTTGCTCCAGGTCGGATCACGGTCGAAATTGACGCTGCGTCGACTTTGGAGCGAACCGTGGCCGCCCGGAAGCAGTAATTTAACCATTTTGCCGATTGAAAAACCTGGATGCGAAAACCGTGATCGACGCACCTTCATCGCGTGCCGGATTGCCTATGCAAATCGGTCAATTACCTTTCCGATTTGCTGCAGTCAGGCTATGTTGGCAGCCATAATTTTTCCACTTGAAAAACTAGCCATCGGTGCTCCAGGCCTTGCACGCATCCGCGGCCGGGCCGCTGGCTGCCGCGTAGGATTGCACGAGTCGGTCGATGGCGCGGCGGGTGATGTGCTTGTGATCTTCGCTGTACCCCAGGCTCGCCACCATTTTCCAATGGCCATACATCAGGCAAACAAAAAGATACGACAGTTCCTGGCAGTCGGGGACCGACAGCTCCGGGCGGTGCACCTGCATCTCGTGTGAAATGACATGGCCCAGCAGGCCGTATTGCGTCCGCAGGTTCTGCCGCACAGCCGGATCGCCCGCGGCCAGGGCAAAGAGCGCGTCATAGGCCTGATCGTCGCGCGGCTTGGGCGCGTCGCCCAGCAGATCGAAATAGAAATCGAGGAAGAAGTTCAGCCGGTCCCGCGCATCGATCTGCGCGGCACCAGACACCAGCGCCTCGCGGTAAAGCCCGGCCAGATGATCGCAAAGCGCGATCGACAGCGCATCGGGATCGGCAAAATAATAGCGCACAAGCTGCCGCGACAGGCCTGCCTCTTTCGCGACGGTCTTGAAATCGAGGGCGCGCACGCCCTGGCGCATGAGCACGGCAAAGGCCGCCCTGACGATATAGTCTTTCCTTTCGACGCTGGCTTGCATCGCGCAAGGATAGCCCGCGCCTTTCCAGTCTGACAAGTGCCGGTGTTTCAGGGGCTTAGGCTGGGGCCGTCACCGCCCTTTCCACACCGGGTCGCGCTTTTCGGCAAAGGCGCGCGCGCCTTCAAGCTGGTCCTCCGAGCTATAGAGCACGTCTACGGTCGGGAACTGGCGCTTGGTGATCCGGTTCATCGCGTCCTGAAAGGTCATGTCCTCGGCCTCGCGGACGATCTCCTTGATCGCGGCATAGACCAGCGGCGGGCCCGAGGCGATAAGGTCGGCCATGGCGCGCGCCTCGTCCAGCAGCCGGTCCGCCGGGTAGACGTGATTGACCAGGCCCCAGCGCGCGGCCTCCTCCGCGTCAATCCAGCGCCCGGTCAGCAGCATTTCCATGGCGATGTGATAGGGAATGCGCTTGGGCAGCTTGACGCTTGCCGCATCGGCGACGGTGCCGGAGCGGATTTCCGGCAAGGCGAACTGCGCATGATCGGCGGCCAGGATCACATCCGCCGACAGCGCCAGTTCCAACCCACCACCGCAGCAGATGCCGTTCACCGCGGCGATCACCGGCTTGTTGAGGCCGCGCAACTCCTGCAACCCGCCAAAGCCTCCGACGCCGTAATCGCCATCCACCGCGTCGCCGTCCGCCGCGGCCTTGAGGTCCCAGCCGGGGCAGAAGAACTTTTCGCCGGCACCCGTCAGGATCGCCACCCGCAGCTCGGGATTGTCGCGAAAATCGGCGAAACAGTCGCCCATCCGGCGGCTCGTGACAAGGTCGATGGCATTGGCCTTGGGCCGGTTCAGCGTCACCTCGAGCACCGCGCCACGGCGGTCGATCTTGAGGGGGGTATCGTCGGTCATGCGTCTTCTCCCAGTCGGATGAGGGCATCGGCGGCGACGGCGCGGTCATGCGTCAGGATCAGCGGATTGACCTCGACCTCGATCACATGGCCTGCCTGCGCGGTCACGTAGTCCTGGATGGCCAGCACGGCATTTACCACCGGTGCCGTCGGCAGCGGCGGTTGGCCGCGAAATCCCGCGAAAAGCGGTGCGATACGCAGGCGTTCGAGGGCCCGCACGATGTCATGGTCGCGCACCGGCAGCAGCAGCGCGGTGCTGTCTGCCAGCAGTTCGGTCTGGGTGCCGCCCGCGCCCAATGTCAGCACATAGCCATGCGCGGGGTCGGCCACGACGCCCACCAGCAGCTCGGCCAGACCGCCCTCGACCATCTCTTCGACCAGGAAGCTGTCGCCGCCCATCTCTTCGGCCGCGCGCCGCACCTCACTTGTGGACAGCCCCGTGCGGATGCCGCCCGCATCGGTCTTGTGCGCCAGCCCGCGGCGTTTCAGCGCCACGCAAGCCAGATCCAGCGCCGCCGCCTCGGCCCCCGCGGGGCCGTCGGCCACCCTTCCCCGTGGTACATCCAGCCCATGCTGCGCCAGCGCGTCCTTGGCGGCGGATTCCTCCAGCAGCCGCGCGGCCGGCAGCACCTTCGGCAGCAAGAGCGGCGCGTTATAGGCGGCGGGTCGGCCCAGGGCGGCGGCCGCGGCGATCGCATCCATCGCCGCCTCAAGCCCCGCCATCGGGATCACGCCGCGGGCAACCAGCCGGGCCACCACATCCTCGGGCATGGTTTCGGGCAGCGTCGACACCAGCGCCAGCGGCATGCCCACATGGGCATGCGCATCGGCGGCGGCGGTGATCACGCTTTCCCAATCGGTGGTGCTGCAGCGGCCGGCGTGGGGGAAATCGACGATCACCAGCGTGAGCACCGCGCCGCCCTGCATCATGTGGGTAAAAACGCCGGTCATCGCCTCGGTATTGCCCCAGATGAAAGTGTGGTAATCCAGCGGATTGCTGAGCGTCACCATCGGGCCGAGTTCAGCGCGCAGCCGCTCCCTCTGCCCGTCGCTGAGCGGCGCGAAGCCGATGCCCCGCACGGCGGCGGCATCGGCCACCAGGCTCGCCTCGCCCCCCGAACAGGACAGCGATGCGATCTGGCTGGCGGGCAGCGGCCCGATGAAATGCAGCAGCTTCAGCGTCTCGAGCAGCGCCTCGAGGCTGTCGACACGCGCCATGCCCAGCCGTTCGAAAAGCGCCGTGGCGCCCCGGTCCTGCCCGGACAGAGCGGCGGTATGCGACACGGCGGCCATCTGCGCCTCGGCCGACCGCCCGGTCTTGAGCACGACCACCGGCTTTCCCAGCATCTGCGACTGCGCAGACAGCGCCTCGAACGCGCGCAGGTCTCCGACGCCTTCGATGTAAAGGCCAAGCGCCGTCACGTGGTCGTCCGCCAGCAGCGCCGCGCCCAGCTCTGCGATCCCGGTCTGCGCCTGGTTGCCGACCGTGCCGAGCATGGCAATCGGCAGGCCGCGGGTCTGCATCGTCAGGTTCAGCGCGATGTTCGAGCTTTGGGCCAGGATCGCGACGCCGCGTTCCACATGGCTCAGCCCGTGGATGTCCGGCCAAAGCGATGCCCGAGCCTGCGCATTGATGAAGCCATAGCAGTTGGGCCCGACGATCGGCATCTCGCCCGCGGCCTGCAACAGCGCCGCGGTCAGGTCCTTGCCATCCTCCACCTCGGCAAAGCCCGAGGCAAAACAGATGGCACCGCCCGCCCCCTGCCGCGCCAGCGCGCCCACCACCTCGACCGTGGCGGCGCGGTTGACACCGACAAAGGCCGCATCGGGCGCGCGCGGCAACGCGTCGACGCTGGGATAGGCGCGCACACCTTCGATCTTCGCCTCGTGCGGATGCACCGGCCAGACATCCCAGACAAATCCGATGTCGCGCAGCCCGCGCACCACCGCGCGGCACCAGGCACCGCCGCCGATCACGGCGACCGACCGGGGCGACAGCAGGCGGCGCAGGTCGCGCGTCATGGGCGGGCCCCGGCGGTTTGCCCGCCTGTCGGCACGCGATGATTTGGCGATAGGTCACAAAAGCTTAGGCGCATTTCTTGATCAAGACGCGAAAACCCGCCGGGTGCAAGCGGCATCGTCACGCCCCCATTGGCCGAAGCAATTCACGGCTGATGATGTGGCGCTGAATCTCGCTGGTGCCGTCCCAGATCCGCTCTACCCGCGCGTCACGCCAGAACCGCTCGATCGGCAGGTCGGCCATCAGCCCCATGCCGCCATGGATCTGCAGCGTGGCATCGGTGACGCGGGCCAGCATCTCGCTGGCATAAAGCTTGGCACTGGCGATTTCGCGGTTCGCGGGCAGGCCCTGATCCAGCCGCCAGGCGGCGGCAAGGGTCAGCCAGTCGGCGGCGTCGATCTCGGTGATCATGTCCGCAATCTGAAAACCGACGCCCTGAAACCTGCCGATGGGCTGGCCGAACTGGCGGCGTTCGGCGGCATAGCTTAGCGCAAGGTCAAAAACCCGCCGCGCGCGGCCCACGGACATGGTGGCGACGGTGATGCGGGTTGCGTAAAGCCATTCGTTCATCACCGCAAAGCCGCCATCCACCGCGCCCAGCACCTGTGCATCGGGCAAACGGCAATCCGCGAATTCAAGGATACAGTTCTTGTAGCCCCTATGGCTGACACTGTCGTAGCCGGCACGCACGGTAAAGCCGGGATGTCCGCGATCCACCAGGAAACAGGTGATGCGCTTTTTCGGGCCATGAGCGGTTTCATCAACACCGGTGGCGACGAAGACGATAAAGAAATCAGCATGGTCCGCGCCAGAGATGAAGTGCTTGGATCCGTTGATCACCCAATCACCGCCATCGCGCCGGGCGGTGCATTTCATGCCCCGCACGTCGGATCCGGCATCGGGTTCGGTCATGGCCAGCGCATCCATCCGCTCGCCCCGCACCGCAGGCAGCAGATAGCGGTCGCGCTGATCGCCGGTGCAGGCCATCAAAATGTTCTGCGGCCGTCCGAAGAAGTGGGTCAGCGCCATGGACCCGCGGCCCAGTTCGCGCTCCAGCAGCGCGAAATCCACATGGCCCAGGCCCGCGCCGCCGACCTCTTCGGGGAAATTGGAGGCATAGAAGCCAAGGTCGAGGCATTTCCGCTTGATGTCCTGCGCGACCTCGGCGGGCACCTCGCCGGTGCGTTCCACCAGGTCTTCGTGCGGATAGATCTCGCGCTCGACAAAGCTGCGCACGGTGGACACGATCATGTCCTGTTCGTCAGTCAGACCAAACTGCATCTCAGGTCTCCTTGTGCCGGGCGGCGAGCGCGGCCAGCTTTTCTGCGACCTCTGGCAAGGGCGGGCAACTCTTGCGGGTCTCAAGGCTCACGTGCAGCAGGAACTGGTCGCAGGTGGCCAGCAATGTCGCATCGCTTTCGCGCCGCATCTCGTGGAAAAGGCGCAACTTTTTTCCCTCACCCAGGGTGATCCGCGTAGCCACGGTGAAGGCCTCGCCCGCATGGGTCTCGTTGAGGTATTTGATTACCGTTTCAGCAGTGAAATAGCTGTTCCCGGCGGCGATATAGGCCGCATCTGCGCCGATATGGGTCATCACGGCCTCGGAGGCGTCGGAAAACACCTGACCATAGCGGCCCTCGTTCATATGGCCGTTCACATCGGTCCAGTCAGTCGGCACGCTGCGCCGCTGGGTGATCAGCGGCACCGTGTCGGCAGGCTCTTCCACAAGCGTTTTCTCATGCGCAACCAAGAGCTTGCCCGCCGCCGTTCCCTGCTGTTTCAGCGCCCGCATCAGCGCGACGAGGTTGTTGTCGCGCTGCCGTTCCAGGTCCCGGATCGACAGCGCGCCCGACTGCGCATCAGACTGCCCGGCGATCAGGCTCACCAACTCGGGCGTGAAGTCGGGCACATCCGTGAGGCGGGTCCACGGCCATTGCAGACAGGGGCCGAACTGCTCCATGAAATGCTGCATCCCGGCCTCGCCCCCTGCAACGCGGTAGGTTTCGAACAGACCCATCTGCGCCCACCTGAGGCCAAGGCCGTAACGTATTGAATTGTCGATCTCTTCCGTCGTGGCGATGCCGTCCTTGACCAGCCACAGCGCCTCTCGCCAGACCGCCTCGAGAAAGCGGTCGGCGATATGGGCGTCGATCTCGGCCCGCACTTGGAGCGGGTACATGCCGATACCGGTGAGAACTTTCTTAGCCCGGTCAATTAGTTCCGGCGCGTTCCTGACACTTGGCACGAGCTCGACCAGCGGCAGCAAGTAGACCGGATTGAACGGATGCGTGACCATGAGGCGCGGCGCGAGTTCCGGGCACGTGTCCTGCAGGTCCGACGGCTTGAACCCCGAGGTCGAGGAGCCGACCAGTGCCGTCGCGGGCGCAGCCGACAGGATTTCGGCAAAGACCTCGGCCTTGACCGGCAACCGTTCGGGCACCGATTCCTGCACCCAGTCGGCGCCCTGCACCGCTTCGGCCACCGAGCCGCAGAACCGCAGCGCGCCGCGCGGAGGCAGCGCCGTGTCGTAGAGCATCGGCAGGTAGCGTTCTGCCCCCGCCATGACCTCGGCCAGCATGCGCTCTGACTCGGGCGCGGGATCGTAGACCTGCACGTCCCAGCCCATGAGCGCAAAGCGCGCGGCCCAGCCGCCGCCGATCACCCCGCCGCCGATGATTGCCGCTGTCGCCATCGCGTCCTCCTAAATCATTGCCTGCAACTGGCGCAGGTCATAGCCGTACCAGTCGAGTATCTCGCGCGCCGCGGTCAGCCGGTCGGGGCTGGAGGCGCGGGTGCGGTCCATGATCCAGACCTGTCCGCCTGCCGGATCGCCCAGGGCCGCGGTGCGGTTCCCGATGTCGAGCCAGTGCACCCAGAGCCTGCCTTCGCCCCTCTCGAACCGGCCCGGCGCAACCAGCGCGTAGGCCACGCCGCCGACGCTCAGCCCGGCGTCGCTGACCTCGACCACCGTTCCCGGCGCGACCCCCGCGCCCTGCACCACCACCCAAGATCCCGCCAGCCGGTCTGCGGTCGCGTTGGCCTGCGACGCCACGGGCGCGGTCGGGTTGCGCAAGGGGATGGCCGTACGGTCTGCGGGCGGGGCCGCGGTACAGGCCACCGCCAGCAGCAATGGCAGGAACCGCCGGATCATGCCTGCCGCGCCAGCTGGCCCGCGACGACCCGCGCCATGGCCTGACCAAAGCTCTGATGCGCCTCGGCGTCCCAATGCACCCCGTCGATGTCGGACACCTGCACATGCTCGCCCGCATCGACGAAACCGCAGCCCAGATCCTGCGCCATCGCCTCGATATGACCGGCAAGGCCCCTTTGCCGCGCCTCGGCCCCGGCGAAAACGTCCGACAGAACACCCCGTTCGCGCACCGGCGCGGGCGCGATGAGGATTTCCGCCGCCGCGACCCCTTCGATCCGGGCGGCGGTGATCAGCCGGTGCACCGACCGGGCGATCTCCCAGGCGCTGACCGAAAACCGGGGTTTGAGGTCATTGGTGCCCAGCATCAGCAGCATCAGATCAATCGGCCGGTGGCTGTGCAGGATCGCGGGCAGCACCATCAGCCCGTTGCGCGCGCCGCCTTCGACCATGTCGTCATGCACCGTGGTGCGCCCCGGCAACCCTTCGCTGATCATCTTATGCGCGGGGCCAAGGACGGCGGCCATGACTTCGGGCCAGCGTTCGGCGGGCGGGTAGCGGTGAAATTCCCCGATCCGGGTCAGCGGGCGGGTGCCATGTGTGTTGCTGTCACCATAGCAAAGGATCGTGCTCATGCGCTGACGGGATCCTGCTTCACAAGGCCCAGCTTGGCGCGCACCTCGGCGGGCGTCATCACTCGCGCGCCCATCCGTTCGACGATGCCGACGGCGCGCTCCACCAGCTGTGCGTTGGTCGCCAGCTCGCCCTTGCCCAGCCACAGGTTATCCTCAAGCCCCACGCGCACATGGCCGCCAGCCAGCACCGTCGCGGCGGCATAGGCCATCTGGTGCCGCCCCAACGCAAAGGCCGAAAAGGTCCAGTCGGGCGGCACGTTGTTCACCATCGCCATGAAGGTATTGAGGTCATCCGGCGCCCCCCAGCGCACGCCCATGCAAAGCTGTACAAGCGCGGGTGCATCAAGCACGCCTTCCTTTACCAGTTCCTTTGCGAACCACAGGTGACCGGTGTCAAAGGCTTCGATCTCGGGTTTCACACCCAGGTCGGTCATCATGCGCCCCATGGCGCGCAACATGCCGGGGGTGTTGGTCATGACGTAATCTGCCTCGGCGAAGTTCATGGTGCCGCAGTCGAGCGTGCAGATCTCGGGCCGGCATTCGGCGATATGCGCCACCCGTTCAGCCGCCCCGATCATGTCGGTTCCCGCGTCATCCAGCGGCAGCGGCGCGTCGGTCGGGCCAAAGGTGATGTCGCCGCCCATGCCAGCAGTCAGGTTCAGCACCACATCGGTGTCGCTGGCGCGGATGCGGTCCGCCACCTCGCGGTAATATTCGAGCTTGCGCGACGGCGCGCCGGTGTCGGGGTCGCGCACGTGGCAATGCACGATGGCGGCCCCGGCCTTGGCCGCGGCAATGGCGCTGTCGGCGATCTGCTGCGGCGAGCGCGGCACATGGGGAGAGCGGTCCTGCGTCCCGCCAGATCCGGTTACGGCGCAGGTGATGAACACCTCTTGGGTCATGGAAAGCGGCATCGGGGCACCTGTTGCTGTGTCACCCGTTACATTGGCGCTGGCACGGGTTCGTACCCGGCAGTATAGGTCAGAACCATGCAAAACCGGACAGAACCGCAAAAGCTGCCGATCCGCATCGCCTTCCTGCTTTTCCAGCGGTTTTCGAACCTGTGCCTGGCCAATTGCCTGGAACCGATGCGCGCCGCCAACGGCTTTGCCGCCACACCCGCCTATGTCTGGCGGTACCTGACGCCCGATGGCGGGCCGGTTGTGTCAAGCTCGGACCTGCCGGTGCTGCCCGACGGAGATGCCAATGGCATGGGCCGGGTCGACCGGCTGTTCGTGCTGGCAAGCTATGATCACCTGGCCCATGACACGCCCGCCACGCGGCGCATGCTGGCGCGGGCGGCGGCACAGGCCGGGCTGGTCGTGGGCATGGATTCGGCGGCATGGCTCATGGCGTCGGCGGGGCTGCTGCGGGGGTGCCGCGCCACGATCCACCGCGACCTGCTGGATGCCTTCGCCGAACGGTTCCTGGATGTCGAGGTGCAAGAGGCGCCGCATCTGCGCGACGGCGACCGGATCACCTGCGCCGGGGCGATGGCGGCGTTCGACCTGACCCGCAGCATGATCCGCGACGATTTGGGCGCCCGGCTGGCGCTGGATGTGGACGGGCTGTTCCTGACCGACCGGCCCACGCCGCAGCCCGCGCCCGCGCGCGGCGATCCGCTGGTCAGCCGGGCCGCGCAGATCATGCGCGCGAACCTGGAAACGGTTTTGCCCCTGCCCGTGCTCGCCACCCGTCTGGGCACCACCCCGCGCACCCTGACCCGGCGCTGTCAGGCCAGTCTTGGCACCTCGCCCGCCGCGCTTTACCGGCACCTCCGGCTGAGCGCGGCGCACCAGATGATCCAAAGCTCTGCCGCGTCAGTCGCGGAAATCGCGGTGCGCTGTGGCTATGACGATCCGACCGCGCTGACGCGGGCGTTCCGCGCGCGCTTCGGCACGACACCGCAGGCGCTGCGGCGCGGGATGGCCCCCTAGACGGCACAGTCGCGGGATAATTTGGCCGCATTCGCGGGCTATGACCGCCGCACCCGCAGGTGGCGGGGCAAAGGGTCGGAGCGGTCAGGTGCGCCAGTACACGGATATCTCAGCAGGTCAAAGCCGCAGCGCGCGGCTGCAACGGTTGTTCGAACTGCACCGGCAAGCGGCGACGCAGCGCGACGCGGGGGCATCGAACCCGCTGCTGCTCGAGGATGTGGAGCGCCTTTTCAAGGCCCGTGCCACCGCCTCTCTGCGCCCCCGCCACGGGCGCGGTCACCGTCAGCGGATCATGGCCGGGTAGAGAGATTTCACGGCCCCTCGCGGACTGATGCATCGCCCACCCACCGGCCCGCGACCCCACGCCAAAACAGATCCGAGGGAACAGATCCCCCCTTCACCGCATTGTTACCCCAAGCACTGAAAGGGCGGGCACATGGCGGACAAGGCACTCGATTGGGCGGTGCCCGTAATGCGGGCAGGATATTCTGGCAGGGGGTTGACCTACGTCGTCATCGCGGGCCTGTCGCTTTGGGCGATCTGGCTGGGCGGCGAAGCCAAGGGCACCAGTTCGGCGCTGGAATCGCTTCGCGGCGAACCCGGCGGCTATTTCGTGCTGGGACTGATCGCCATCGGGCTGATGGCCTACTGCATCTGGCGCGTCATCGACGCGATTTTCGATCTTGAAGATTACGGCACCGATGGCGAAGGCATCATCGCGCGCCTGGGCATGGTGGTGACCGGCCTTATTCATGGCGCGCTTGCTATCGTGGCGCTGCTTCTTTTCATGGGCGACAGCGGTGGCGGCGGTGGCGGCATTCCCGGGGCGATTTCAACCGTGCTGTCATGGCCCATGGGCCAGTATATCGTCGGCGCGGCCGGAATCGTCACGGTCGGCGCGGGGCTGTACTACCTGCGCAAGGCGCACAAGGAATCCTACCGCTCCTCGCTGCGGGCCAACCACTTCACCGTGAACTGGAATTGGGTGCTCAAGGCTGGCGTCGCGGCGCAGGGCGTGATCGTGACCATCGTCGGAGGATTTCTTGTCTGGTCGGCGGTCACCTATTCCCCGGACAAGGCGGGCGGACTGGGCGACGTGTTCCGGTTCCTGAAGCAACAGCCATTCGGTCAGACGCTGGTCGTTCTGATCTGCCTGGGGCTCTTGGGCTTTGCGCTCTTCTGCTTTGTGAACGCGGCCTACCGTATCATCCCCAAGGTGGCCGACCCGGATGTGGAAACACTGGCCCGCCGCCTCAAGGCGAAGGCCAAGAGCGGTTGATCGGGGCGACCCGAGCGGATTGCCGCTTTAGCTGCCCCAGATCTTCTTCACGTAATTCTTGGTCTCGCGGTACGGCGGCACGCCGCCGTGTTTCTTCACCGCACCCGGCCCGGCGTTGTAGGCAGCGAGCGCCAGGCGCCAGGATTTGAACGTGTCATACTGCATCTTGAGATAGCGCGCGCCGCCTTCGAGGTTCTGTTGCGGATCGCGGGCATTCACCCCCAGAACCCGCGCCGTGCCGGGCATCAGCTGGGCAAGCCCCATCGCGCCCTTGTGCGACTTCGCCGTCGGGTTCCAGTTCGATTCCTGCTGCACCAACCGCAGGAACAGATCTTCGGGCACCCCATGCTTGCGCGCGGCCGAGCGGGCCATATCGGCATAGATCCCCTTGTAGCGCCCGCGATACTGCGGCGCGACACCGCCGTCATCGGTGCCCCATTTGGTTGGCGTGATGACCTTCGGCGGCTGCAAGCGAATCGAATTCTTGTATTGCTGTGCCGCGCGGGTATCCAGAACCTTGGTCTGCGACGAAAAAAGCCGCACCCGGTTCTTGGTCGACAACACATCCGCGGCGGCCATTCCGGCCCAGCCCACTCCGATCGCGGCCACGGTGGCCGCCAGTCCAAGGCGTGCTTTACGCATCACAATCCAACCCACTTCCCTCAATTCGCGGGAACTATACCGATTTGGATGGATTCGCCTACCCCGGAGGACCGTCAGCCATTTATTAACCATGACGCTGTGGTGTAGGGTCCGACAAACGCGACAGCAGATTCGAAAGAGGTCCACATGGCAGGTTCCGTCAACAAGGTCATTCTCATCGGCAATCTCGGGGCCGATCCCGAGGTGCGCACATTCCAGAATGGCGGAAAGGTCTGCAACCTGCGGATCGCAACATCGGAAAACTGGAAGGACCGCAACACCGGCGAGCGGCGTGAAAAGACCGAATGGCATTCGGTGGCGATCTTCTCGGAACCGCTGGCGCGGGTCGCGGAACAGTATCTGCGCAAAGGCTCCAAGGTGTATATCGAAGGCCAGCTTGAAACCCGCAAATGGCAAGATCAATCCGGTCAGGACCGGTATTCGACCGAGGTCGTGCTGCGCCCCTACCGGTCGGAACTGACCATGCTCGATGGCCGCGGCGAAGGCGGCGGCGGCGGTGGTGGTGGCGGCAGCTACGGCGGCGGCAGCAGCGGCGGTGGCTATGACCAGGGCCGCGACCAGGGCTACTCGGGTGGCGGTGGCGGCGGTCAGTCGCGCGCGCCAGCCCGCGACATCGACGACGAAATTCCGTTCTAGGCCAGTCCCTTATTCAAGGATCCTGCGGCACGCGTCACCCGGCGTTTGCCGCAGGATCAACGCTGCGCCAGCGCGTCCTGCAACAGGCTGCGCACCGCGTCGCGGGGCACATCCGAGGTGACGAAGGCCTGCCCGATCCCTTTCGCAAGGATAAATCGCAGCTGCCCGTCGATGACCTTCTTGTCCTGGCCCATGTGATCCAGCAGCACATCAGCGTCCGGCAAATCGCCTTCGATATCAGCAAGGTCCGTCTTCATCTTCATGTCGCGCAGATGCGCGCGCACGCGGCTTGGGTCCTCTTGCGAACACAGGCCCAGGCGCGACGACAGTTCGAACGCCAGGGCGCAGCCGATGGCGACGCCCTCCCCGTGCAAGAGCCGCGCGGAATAGCCGGTCACCTTTTCCAGCGCATGACAGAATGTGTGGCCAAGGTTCAGCAGGGCGCGGTCCCCCTGCTCGGTCTCGTCGCGCACCACGATCTCGGCCTTCATCTCGACCGACCGTTTCACGGCATAGGCACGCGCATCGGCATCACCGTCGGCCAGCGCGGGGCCGTTCCGTTCCAGCCAGTCAAAAAACGCGGCATCGCCCAGCAGACCGTATTTCACCACCTCACCATACCCCGCCAGCAGGTCGCGCGGCGGCAGTGTGTTCAGAAGCCCGATGTCGGCCAGCACCAGCGCGGGTTGATGAAACGCGCCGATCAGGTTCTTGCCCTGCGGCGCGTTGATGCCGGTCTTGCCCCCGACTGAACTGTCGACCTGCGCCAGCAAGCTGCTGGGAATCTGCACAAATCTGACGCCGCGGCGCAGGACGGCAGCGGCGAATCCCACCAGATCGCCGATCACTCCGCCGCCAAGGGCGATCACCACGTCACGCCGTTCGATGCGCTGTTCGAGCAGCCATTCCACGGTGCGTTCGAACTGCGGCCAGCCCTTTGTCGATTCGCCCGGCGGCAGCGCCAGCGACACCATGTCGATGCCCTCGGCGGCGAGACCCTGACGCAACGTGTCGAGATGCGCAGCACCCACGGTTTCATCCGTGACCACCGCCACACGCGACCGATGCAGCAGCGGCGCAATCTCGGCCCCCGCGCGTTTCAGCAGGCCAAAGCCGATGCGCACGTCATACGCCCGGTCGCCAAGCGGCACGTGAACGGTTTGGGTCATGGCTCCATCTCCAGCACATCGGGGCGGCTCAGCAGCGCGTCGCGGACCTTGCGGGCCATTTCCTCGACCGTGATATGCGGCTGCGCGGTCACCGCAATTTCGGCCTGCGCATAAACCGGCACGCGGGTATCATAGATCTCGCGCAGGGTGGCCAGCGGATCTGGAGTGCGCAGCAAGGGCCGCGTGTCCTTGTGGCGTACGCGTGACCAGAGCAATGGCAGATCGGCATCAAGCCAGACCGCTACCCCCTTGTCGGTAATCATTTTTCTGTTCTCGGCGCTCATGTAGGCACCGCCGCCGGTGGACAGGATGCCGGGATTTCCCTCCAGCAGCCGTTCGATCACCTGGCTTTCCTTGCGACGAAAGAACGCCTCTCCGTCGCGGCTGAAGATCTCGGCGATCTTCATGTTCGCGGCCTCTTCGATGGCCACATCCGAATCGCGGAACGGCACGGACAGGAGCGATGCCAGCGCCCGGCCGACAGCCGTCTTGCCCGCGCCCATCATGCCCACCAGCACTACTGTTTTGCTCAGCCGCGCCCGCATTTCCCTTATTCTTCGGCTATCTGCCGCCATTTTTCGACACTTGTGCGTGAATGACGTGATCTTGTCGAAAAGGCTAGGTATAAGTTGCAAAAAACACGTCGCAGGACATCGGGCAGAAGGCAGCGTATCACATGGGCCGCATCCTCAAATGGCTATTCTATCTGCTGGTTCTCGGGGCCATCAGCCTTGTGGGCTATGCCTATATCGGGCCCTTCTTCGGCGCCGATTTTTCCCCCCCGCAGACCGAAATCCGGCAACCGGTGGAGCTTGATGCGAACTAGCACCGCGGCCCTTCTGCTGGCGCTTTGCCCGTTGCCGCTGGGCGCCCAGGCGCCGCTTTCGGCCATCGACTGGCTGGAGGCGCAGGCGGCGACGCCGCAACTGGCGCGCCCCGCCACACCCCGCAGCGAACCGCCGGTGGCGCAAACCGCACTGGTACCCGAGGTCGAGACGATGCCACTGGGCGCGCCGACGTCCGAGGCCGCAGGGCTGTTGCCGATGCAGGTGACGGGGTTGCCGCTCTCGCTGTGGCAGGCCAGCGAAAGCGCCACGCTGATCGACCTGATCGGCGCGGTGGACCCGGCGGTGCCCGCGCTCAATGCGCTCTTGCACACGCTGCTGCTGGCCGAGGCGAATCCGCCCAAGGGGCCGCGCAAAGGCGCGCCGCTGCTGGCCGCGCGGCTGGACCGGCTGCTGGCGCAGGGCGTTGTCGACCCGGCCGAGGCGCTGGTGGAACGCGCCAATGCCCGCACGGCCGAGCTTTTCCCGATCTGGTTCGACATCGCCCTGCTGACGGGGCGCGAGGATGAGCCCTGCGCCGCGCTGATGGAGCGCCCGTCGCTCAGCCGCGACCTGTCGGCCCGGGTCTTTTGCAGCGCCCGGACGGGACGCTACGACGTGGCCGTCACGACGCTGGAAACCGGGCGCGCGCTTGGCACGCTCGTCGGGCGCGACGTGACCCTGCTCACCCAGTTCCTGGATCCCGTCCTGTCCGAAAACAGCGCGCCGCCGCGCGCGCCCGTGCGCCCGACCCCGCTTCAGTTCCGCCTGTTCGAGGCGATCGGAGAGCCGCTGTCCACCGCTGCCCTGCCGCGCGCGTTCGCCAATGTCGATCTGGGCGGCGACAGCGGCTGGAAGGCGCAACTTGAGGCCGCCGAAAGGCTGGCCCGCGTCGGCGCGATTTCGGAAAACCGGCTTTTGGGGATCTATTCGCTGCAACGGCGGGCCGCTTCGGGCGGCGTCTGGGACAGGGTCGAAGCGGTGCAAGCCTTCGAGGCGGCGCTGGATCGCCCGCAGACCGGCGCGGTGGGCCCGGCGCTGCAAAAGGTCTGGCCGCAGATGACCAATGCCGGGTTGCTGTTGCCCTTTGCCCGCCTCTTTGGCCCACGCCTTGAGGGACTGGAGCTTGATGGCCGCGCCGCGGTGATGGCCGCCCGCGCACAGCTTTTGTCCGAGGATTACGAGGCCGCGGCGGCGGCGCTCAGTTCGGACGCGCCCGAGGTCACGTTCCTGCGCGCCATCGCGGCGGGCAACGCCCCCGACCCGGTGCCTGCCGCCCTGCCCCATGCCCGCGCCGTGGCTGCGGCCTTTGACGATGCCGCGCCGCCGGCCGAGCTGTCCGCCCAGCTGGACGAGGGCCGCCTTGGCGAGGTGATCCTGCGCGCCATCGCGCTTTTTTCCAGCGGTGCCGCCGGCAACCCGACAGACCTGACCGATGCGCTGGCCACCCTGCGCGCCGTGGGTCTTGAGGATACAGCGCGCCGCGCCGCGCTGCAGCTGGTGATCCTTGATCAGGAGGGCGCGCGGCGATGAGCGAGCGTTACTGGATCTCGGCCTTTCTGGATGCGCAGGCCGCCGAACGCGGCGCCGCGCAGAACACCCAGCTGGCCTATGCCCGCGACCTGAGCGATTTCGAAAGCTGGCTGGCCGATCAGGGATCGGGCTTTGGCACCGCGTCGCGCGATACGGTCGAGGCGTATCTGGTGCATTGCGACGCGCAGGGGTTGGCCAAATCCACCCGCGCGCGGCGGCTGTCGGCGATCAAGCAGCTCTATCGCTTTGCCTTCGAGGAAGGCCTGCGCCGCGATAACCCGGCGGTGCAGATCGCGGGCCCCGGGCGCGACAAGCGCCTGCCCAAGACGCTGAGCCCGGAAGAGGTCGACCGGCTGCTCGACGCGGCCACGCGCTATGGCCGCAAGCCTGCCGACCGGGCGCGCAACACCTGCCTGATGCAGCTGCTTTACGCCACCGGCATGCGCGTCACCGAACTGGTGTCGCTGCCCCTGTCGGCGGCCAAGGGTGATCCGCGCATGCTGCTGATCCGGGGCAAGGGCGGCAAGGAACGGATGGTGCCGCTGTCACCGCCCGCGCGGGAGGCGCTGCGCGACTGGGTGGCCCTGCGCGACGATGCAGAGGCAAAGGCGCGCGCCGCGGGCAAACCCGCGTCGCCCTATCTTTTTGCGTCCCGCGGGAAGGCCGGGCACCTGACGCGACACGCGTTCTACATGCTGATCAAGGAACTGGCCGTCGAAGGCGGCGTGTCACCGGCCAAGGTGACCCCGCACACGCTGCGCCATGCCTTTGCCACGCATCTGCTGGCCAACGGCGCCGATCTGCGCGCGATCCAGACGTTTCTGGGCCATGCCGACGTGGCCACGACCGAGATATATACCCATGTGCTCGAAGAGCGGCTGCGCGAGCTGGTGCTGGACCATCACCCGATGGCGCGGGACTGATCGGTCCCCCGCCGCAACGCGGGCGGCAACACATCCTCTGACGGCCACCACCCCGAGAGAAGCGCCCGGTCGTATCCTTGCGTCAGCCCGGCCCTGGCCATGGCCGCGACCGTCGGTGTGGGGTCGTAGTCGAGCGTCAGGATGTCGGGCGCGCCTTCCCCGGGCAATAGCGCAAAGCGGGTGGCGGGCGTGCCGTCATGCGGCGGCATGCCGATGACACCGGCATTTAGCCATGTGACGGGGCCCACCCGGCGCTCGAACGGCAGGCCGCTGTGCCCGGCAATAACAAGATCAACATCGCCCGTATGTGCCTTGATATGACTTATCTCTTCCGCGAAAACCTCATCCGGGCTGACAGGCCAGATGAACCGCGCGACATCGTGGACACCGCCGTGGATCACCGCCACCCTCCGGCCCGCATGCTCGAACGTCAGCATGTCCGGACAGGTGCCCATCCATTCACGCGCCCCGGCGTCGCAAGCGGCGTTGGCATGGGCGTACCAGCCCGCGGACAGAAGATCGCAAACGGTCCCGTCCTCGAACCCGCAGCCGCAATCGAGCGCGCCCGCCGCAAGCTGCAGTTCGCAGTTCCCCGCCACCACCGGCACGCCCCAGTCGCGCATCAGCGCCACACACTCCGCCGCCTCGGCGCAATAGGCCACGACATCGCCGGTGCAGATCACGTTTTCCGGCGGCACCGCCAGCGCATCGGCCCGGTCCCGCATGGCGCGCAGCGCCGCGAGGTTGGAATAGGGCCCGCCAAAGGCCAGCACCGGGCCGCTTAGCCGCCCCAGATCGGTTATGCGCATGGCCTCTCCTCTTGAACGCGGGGGCCTGCGGCCCCATAACCCCCTTACAATAAAGGAACCTGACCGCGATGGAAGCTGCCGCATCCCCTTATGACGCCGCATTCTGGATCACCTGCGCCGCCATTCTGGCGCTGCTGGTCCTGTCGGGCTTTTTCTCGGGCTCGGAAACGGCGCTGACGGCGGCATCGCGCGGCAAGCTGCGCGCGGCGATGGACCGTGGATCAAAGGGCGCGGCGCGCGCGCTCAAGATCACCGAGGACAACGAACGGCTGATCGGGTCGGTCCTGCTTGGCAACAACCTGGTGAACATCCTGGCCACGTCGCTGGCGACGGCGTTATTCACCCGCGCGTTCGGCGAATCCGGCGTGGCGCTGGCGACGCTGGTGATGACGCTGCTGGTGCTGATCTTTGCCGAGGTGCTGCCAAAGACCTATGCCATCACCAACCCCGAGGTCGCCGCGTCGCGGGTGTCGCCGATCATCGCGTTCGTGATCCTGATCTTTTCCCCCGTTGTCGGTGCCGTGCGGGTGCTGGTGCGCGGGGTGCTGAGCCTTTTTGGCGTGAAGACCGACCCCGACAGTCAGATCCTCGCCGTACGCGAAGAGATCGCGGGCGCCCTGCAGTTGGGCCATTCCGAAGGTGTGGTCGAAAAAGAGGATCGCGACCGCATTCTGGGCGCGCTCGACCTGGCGGAACGCACGGTCGAAGAGATCATGCTGCACCGCTCGGGGATCGAGATGATCGACGCCGACAACGACCCCGTCGCGATCCTGACGCAATGTCTGGAAAGCAGCCACACCCGCCTGCCGGTCTACCGTGACGATCCGGAAAACATCATCGGCATGGTCCACGCCAAGGACCTGCTGCGCGCGATGTACAAGCTGATCCAGGACAAGGACGCGTCGATGGACGCGCTTCAGGGGTTCAAGATCACCGATGTCGCGATGAAGCCCTACTTCATCCCCGACACCACGTCGCTGGACGACCAGATGCGGCAGTTCCTGAAACGCCGCACGCATTTCGCGCTGGTGGTGGATGAATACGGCGCATTGCAGGGTCTGATCACGCTCGAGGACATCCTCGAAGAGATCGTGGGCGAGATCACCGATGAATTCGACCCAGCGTCGGATCACAGCATCAAGGCCGGCGAGGACGGGCATTACTGGATCGACGGCATGATGACGATCCGCGACTTCAACCGCGCCACCGATTACCAGCTGCCCGATGACGAGGCCAACACCGTCGCCGGTCTGGTCATCCACGAGGCGCAGATGATCCCGACCGTCGGCCAGGTCTTCAGCTTTCACAATTTCCGGTTCGAGGTGATCGGCAAGGAAGGCAACCGGGTCACCAAGCTCAGGGTGCGTCCGCTTGAAGTTCCGGCTGCGGCTGCGGACTCGGACGCCTGACCACCTTGAGGCAGTAGCCGTCGGCCGTGGCCTCAAGGCTCATTTCCGCGCCGATCTGTTCGGCGGCGGATTCCATCAGCCGCTTGCCGATGCTCACCACTTCAGGCGCGCTTTCGGTGCCGGGATCGGCGCTGCCGATGCCGTTGTCGCGGCAGGTCAGGCACAGACCGTCGGGCGTGATCCCTTCCAGCCCGACGAACACCTCGCCCGTGCGGCCATCGGGAAAGGCGTGTTTCATCGCGTTGGCGCTGAATTCGCTGACGATCATCGCCAGCGTCGCCGCAACCCGGGAATCGGTGTGAATCGGGGCGATGTCGGTGCGCACCGTGACGTTGGCCCCGGCATTGCCCTGCAAAAGCGTCGCCACGCGACCCAGGTAGCGGTCCAGCGGGATTCGGTCGAATTCATTGGTCTGGTAGAGTTCGCTGTGCAACTGCGCGATGGCCGACACCCGCCGCCCGATCGCATCCAGCGCATCGCGTGTCTCATCCAGCTTTGCGCGGCTGCGATAAAGCCGGATGAACGACATCACCGTCTGCAGCGAGTTCTTCACCCGATGGTCGATCTCGTCGCGCAGCACGGATTCGTTGCGCAGGGTGCGCTGCAGTTCCAGCTGCCGCATGACCTGATCGGCCAGGACCATCAGCGTCTGACGCTGCAGATCGGTCAGCTGGCGCGGCACGTGGTCCAGCACACACAAGGTGCCCATGGCATGGCCCCGCGCGCTGACCAGCGGCGCGCCCGCGTAAAACCGCACCGGATTGTCCACCTCGATGCAGAGCGGGTTGTCGGCCGTGCGCGGATCCTCGAGCAGGTCGGGGATTTCCAGCATCCCCGCGCCGAGGATCGCATGGCTGCAGACCGACTGGTTCAGCGGCGTCTGCGGCGCATCAAAGCCGAAGCGTGCCTTGAACCACTGCCGGTCCTTGTCCACCAGGCTGATCAGAGCGATCGGGCAGTCGCAGATCCTTGCCGCCAGTTCCACGACGCTGTCAAAGCTGGGTTCCGCCGCGGTGTCCAGAACCTCGAGGCTGCCCAGCTCGGCCAGGCGGTCTTTCTGATCCGGTGGGGGTGGCGCAAGCATCGTGGGCAAAGTCCGTGCAGGGGAAAGGCGGCAGGTACTGCCCGTTTCAGGCTGGATAGAAAGCGCCTCCCGCGTTGTCAATATCGCGGCGGGACAGGATCAGCCGCGCAATCGCGCGCCTTCGGGGTCGAACGGCGGCGCGGCCAGGATGCGCGCGCCATGCGGTCGGCCCAGCACCATGACCTCGACCCGGTCACCGGGCGCGGCGTCGCGCACGAACCCCAGCGCCAGCGACATCCCCACGCTGTAGCCATAGGCGCCCGAGGTGACGCGCCCCACCCCTTTGCCCTCCTTGAAAATCGGCTCGCCCCCGGTGGCATCGGCGTTCGAGGCGGCGACCGCATCCTCGTCCAGTGCCAGCACCACCAGCCGTTCGCGCGGCGGATCTTGCATCCGCTGCGCCACCGCATCGCGGTTGAGGAACGGTTTGTCGAGCTTGCAAAGCCGCTCCAGCCCCACCTCTTGCGGCCAGTATTCGGGGCTGTATTCGCGCCCCCAGGATCCGTATCCCTTTTCGATCCGCAGCGCCATCAGCGCCCGGCTGCCCACCGGCCCTGCGCCCAGATCGCGGCCCGCGTCCAGCAGCGCCTGGTAAAAGCGCGGCTGATCTTCGGTGGCGCAGTGCAACTCCCACCCCAGATCGCCGGTGAAGGAGACGCGGATCGCCGTGACCGGCACGCCCGCCACCTCGATCCGCTGGCTGCGCAGGAATGGGAAGGCCGCGTTGTCCAGCGAGGCATTGGTCAGCCGTTGCAGCAGCGCCCGCGCCTCTGGCCCCGCCACGTTGAAGCCGCAGACCGCGTCGGTCAGGCTTTCGAACGTCGTGCCCTCGGGCAGCGGCACCTGGGCAAAGAACCGCGCATGATAGCGTTCGGCCATGCCCGACCCTATGACCCAGAATTCCTCATCATTCAGCCGCGTGACGGTGAAATCGCCCGCGATGCCGCCGCGCTTGCCAATGAGCGGTGTCAGGCAGGACCGGCCCACCAGCGCGGGCATCCGGTTGGCGAAGACCGCGTTCAGCCAGTGTTCGGCCCCCGGCCCCGCCACGCGGTACTTGGCAAAATTCGAGATGTCGATGATGCCCGCCCGGTCGCGCAGCATCCGCGCCTCGGCCCCCACGGGCCCCCACCAGTTCTGCCGGGTAAAGCCGTTGGTGTCCTGCACGCCGGGCGCATCGGCGAACCACAAAGGATGCTCCCAGCCGAAGTTGAGGCCGAAGACCGCGCCCATGTCTTTTTGCATCTCGTAGACCGGCCGGGTGCGCACGGGCCGCCCGGCGCTGCGTTCTTCGTTCGGAAAATGGATGCTGAAGCGGTGCGCATACTGATCGCCGACCCGCGCCTTGGTAAAGGCCTTGCCCGCCCAATGCCCGAACCGCGCCATGTCCCAGGGGAACATGTCGTACTGCATCTCGCCTTCGGTCAGCCACTGCGCCACCATCAGCCCCATGCCGCCCGATTGCGAAAATCCCGGGATGACGCCGTTGCAGCAGAAATAGCCCCTGAGTTCCGGCACCGGGCCCAACAGCACGTTGGCATCAGGCGACCAGATCATCGGGCCGTTAATCACCCGCTTGATCCCGGCCTCACCCACCGCGGGCACTCGCGCGATGGCGCGCATCATGTTGTCCTCGATCCGCTCCAGATCATCGGAAAAAAGCTCGTGGCCAAAGCCTTTCGGCGTGCCGTCCTCGGCCCAGAACCGCACGTCGCGCTCATAGGCGCCGACCAGCAGGCCCTGGCCTTCCTGGCGCAGGTAGTATTCGCCGTCGCGATCCGCGACCGACGGCAGCCGCCGATCCATCGCCGCAATCTCGGCGATGCTTTCAGTGACGAAATACTGATGCTCTGTCGGCAAAAGCGGCAGGTCGATCCCGGCCAGCGCCGCCACCTCGCGCCCCCACAGACCCGCGGCATTGATCACCCAGTCGGTGCGGATCTCGCCCTTGGGCGTGCGCACGATCCAGGTTCCATCAGGTTGCGCTTCGGTTCCTGTGACCGGGGTAAAGCGATGCACCTCGGCCCCCATGGCGCGCGCGCCCGCCGCATAGGCCTGGGTCACGCCCGAGGGATCGACGTTGCCGCCATCGGGTTCGAACATGATGCAGCGGATGCCGTCGAAATTCACCAGCGGATGCAGGCGTTCGGCCTCGTCCCGGCTGACCTCGTGGAAATTCATCTTGTAAAGCCGGGCCTTGGCCTCCTGCAGGCGCAGCTGGTGTTCGCGGTTCTCGGTCTGGGCAAGGTAAAGCGAGCCGGCCTGGTAGACCCCGCAGCCCTGCCCGGTTTCCTGCTCAAGCTCCTTGTACAGTCCCATGGTGTAGTGCTGCAGGCGGCTGATGTTGGTGCTGTCGTGCAGACCGTGAATGTTGGCGGCGGCGTGCCAGGTGCTGCCGCTGGTCAGCTCGTCACGTTCCAGCAGCATCACGTCGCGCCAGCCCAGCTTGGCCAGATGATAGAGGATGGAACAGCCGATAAGGCCACCACCGATCACAACGGCCTGGGCATGGGTGCGCATGGGATCCTCCTGCAGTCTGTCGGTGTCAGACTGCGGGCGCATGCGCATCGGCGATAGCGCGAATGCGACAGGATTGGTCGCGTTAGGGGGATGATTGGCGGATCACCCGCTATCCATCGCAGGCACACCCGACGCCCTTGTGGCAGGATTTGTTTCGGCTGATGCAGGAGTCGCCGCAGGCCTTGCCCTTGCGGCAGGTCTTGCAGCAGGCCGCATTCAAAACGATCCCCTTTGAGAGCGCCTCGATCCGGGCTCTCAGATCATGTGGCGCGTTAGGAACCAAAGAAATGGGGGCAGCAAAGGCCTGTCCCGACAGGAAAAGCGCCAGGAAACCAACACGAAGAAAAAGCTGCATAAAACACTCGCTTCCAGAAAATTCTGTCGCGAGTATACGGCGGTTTCGGTGAAAAGGTTAAGGAATAGTTAACTTTTCTCGGTGATCGGCGACAGGCCCGCCAGATCACGTCACAGCCCATCCACGACACAACCTGTCGGAAACCGGCTCGCACCCTGCGCACACTCGCGCAAGCATGAAGCTCAGTCGCAAGGAGGGCCGCGCCATGAAAACCACCACCCGTGTCTGCGTCATCGGCGGCGGTGTCGTCGGCTGTTCGGTGCTGTATCACCTGACCAAGCTCGGCTGGTCGGATGTCATGCTGATCGAACGGTCGGACCTCACCTCGGGCAGCACCTGGCACGCAGCAGGTGGGTTTCACACGCTCAATGGCGATACCAACATGGCGGCGCTGCAGGGCTATACCATTCGCCTTTACAAGGAGTTGGAAGAGATCACCGGCATGTCCTGCGGTCTGCACCACGTCGGCGGCGTGACGCTTGCCGACAACCCCGACCGGTTCGACATGCTCCTGGCTGAGCGCGCCAAGCATCGCTATATGGGCCTTGAGACGGCAATCGTCACCCCTGATGAGATCGCGAAAATCGCCCCCATCGTGAACCTCGAGGGCATCCTTGGCGGGCTTTACGATCCGCTGGACGGGCACCTTGACCCGTCGGGCACCACCCATGCCTATGCCAAGGCGGCGCGGATGGGCGGGGCCGTGATCGAAACCCACTGCAAGGTTCTGGAAACCAATTCCCGCCCCGATGGTAGTTGGGTCGTCGTGACCGAAAAAGGCACCATCCACGCCGAACACGTGGTCAACGCCGGCGGCCTTTGGGCGCGCGAGGTGGCGGCGATGGCCGGCACCTACCTGCCGCTGCACCCGATGGAGCATCAGTATATCGTCACAGATGACATCGCCGCGATTTATGAGCGGGACAGCGAACACCCGCACGTGATGGACCCCGCGGGCGAATCCTATCTGCGGCAGGAAGGGCGCGGCCTGTGCATCGGCTTCTACGAACAGCCCTGCCGCCCCTGGGCCGTCGACGGCACGCCCTGGGATTTCGGCCATGAATTGCTGCCTGATGACTTTGACAAGATCGGCGACAGCATTGAATTCGCTTACAGACGCTTTCCGGTGCTGGAAAGCGCCGGGGTGAAATCGGTGATCCACGGCCCCTTCACCTTTGCCCCCGATGGCAACCCGCTGGTGGGGCCAGTGCCGGGCTTGCGCAACTACTGGTCGGCCTGCGGCGTCATGGCCGGGTTCAGCCAGGGCGGCGGCGTTGGCCTCACGCTGGCGCAGTGGATGATCGAGGGGGAGCCGGAACGCGATGTGCGCGCCATGGATGTGGCCCGGTTCGGCGGCTGGATCACGCCGGGATACACCCGCCCCAAGGTGGTCGAGAACTATCAGAAGCGGTTTTCGGTCAGCTACCCGAACGAAGAATTGCCCGCCGCGCGGCCCAACCGCACAACGCCGATGTACGACATCTTTGACCGCATGGGCGCGGTCTGGGGTCAGCAATACGGTCTGGAGGTCGCGAACTACTTCGCGGTCGAGGGCGAGCCGCGATACGAAACCCCGTCTTTCCGCCGCTCCGACGCGTTCGACGCGACGGCGCGTGAGGTGAAGGCCGTGCGTGAAGCCGTTGGAATCAATGAGGTTCAAAACTTCGGCAAATACCTCGTCACCGGTCCGCGGGCGCGCGACTGGCTCGATCGCATCATGGCCGGGCGCATCCCCGCGCCGGGCCGTCTGTCGCTGACGCCGATGCTGTCAGAGCGGGGCAAGGTCATCGGCGATTTCACCGTGTCCTGCCTGACGCCCGAGCGGTATCAGCTTACCGCCTCTTACGGCGCGCAGGCCTATCACCTGCGCTGGTTCCTGCGACATCAGGAAGATGGCGCAAGCATCGAGAATATCAGCGACAAACGCACCGGCTTTCAGATCGCCGGGCCGCGCGCCCGCGAGGTGCTGCAGGCGGTGACGCGCAGCGACGTGTCCGACATCGCCTTCATGGACGTGCGCGCGCTGGTGGTCGGCATGACCGATTGCCTGGTGCAGCGGGTCAGCTACACCGGCGATCTGGGGTACGAGATCTACTGCGATCCGATGGCGCAGCGGCAGCTTTGGCAGACCTTGTGGGACGCGGGACAATCCTTTGGCATGCAGCCGTTCGGCATGCGCGCGATGATGAGTTTGCGGCTCGACCGGTTCTTCGGCTCTTGGGGGGCGGAATTCTCGCCCGATTACTCGGCGGCGGAATGCGGTTTGGATCGCTTTATCTCTTTCCGCAAGAACACTGATTTCATTGGCAGATCGGTCGCCGAGGCCGAGCGTGCGACGCCCCCCGACCGCTGCCTTGCGGTGTTCGAGGTCGATGCCGAAGGGGCGGATGCGCACGGATACGAACCGGTCTGGATCGACGGCACGGTTCAGGGTTTCTGTACCTCGGGCGGCTATGCGCACCACACCGGCATGTCGGTCGCCATGGCCTTGATCCCAAGGGACAAAGCGCAGGCGGGATTGCGCGCAGAGATCGAGATTCTGGGCAAGATGCGGCCTGCGACACTGCTGAGCGAACCGGTCTTCGATCCAAAGGGCGCGCGCATGCGCGGCTGAGGCGTTATGATGCGCGCATGCAACCCGTCGCCATCCTGATTCCCGCCGCCGGTTTCGGCACCCGCATGCGCGGGCCGGACAAGCTCTTGCAACCCATCGACGGTGTACCGCTGATCCGCCGTCAGGTGCAACGCGCGCTTGGAGCGGCTCATCACGTGGTCGTCACCCTGCCGTCGACCGACGGGCCCCGCGCGCAGGCGCTTGCGGGCATGCCCATCCGCATGGTCCCGGTGCCCGATGCCGCCGATGGCATGGCGGCCTCGATCCGGCGCGGTGTCGCCACGCTGCCAACCGGCACCTCTGCCGTAGTCATCGCGCCCGCCGACATGCCCGACCTCACGCAAGACGATTTCGCCGCGGTTATCGCCGGGTTCCGGGCGATGCCGCAGGCCACGCTGCAACAGGGCACCGCGGCGGATGGCACGCCGGGGCATCCGGTGCTGTTCCCCGCCGACTGCTTTGTCGCGCTGCGCCAGCTGTGCGGAGACAGCGGCGCGCGTGACATCCTGCGCGCCAATGCGCATCGCCTGCGGCACGTGGCGCTGCCCGGTCGGCACGCGCTGACCGACCTAGACACGCCCGAGGCCTGGGCCGCCTGGCGGGCCGAGAACGCGCTGAGCTGACCCTTGCGAAAGACGAAAAAAATGGAGCGGCCGAAGCCGCTCCATTCCTGTCGTCCCGGCCAAGGATCGAAGCCGGGACAGCTGCATATACCGTCCCGAGAATCCCCGGTTATTTGGTCAGAAGCCGGGCTTCGTGCTTTTTCAGCGAGCGACGTGCTGCCTGGTAGGACCGGATGCCTTCCGCATGTTCAAGCTCGGGGAAGAGCTCGAGGATTTCGTTGCGCTGCGCGTTGCCGATGCCGTTCAGGCTGTAGTCGCCGGGCTGGAAGCTTTCGGTCCAGGCGCCGTTCGACAACACCACTTCGTGCTGGTCGAACATGAAGTGGATGTAGCTCACCCCCAGCGTGCCGACCTCGTCCACACCGTCGAGACCGGTGAGGTGCTTGGCCGCGGCCAGAACCTCGCTTTCCTCGAAATAAAGCGCGGTCTTGTCGTTGTTGACCAGCACGCGGTGGTTCGGCGACACCAGCAGATCGTGCTCCGGCAGACCGTTGCCGAGGCTGCCCTTCTGGATCAGAATCGGGCGCATGTGCGGCTTGCGCGACAGCTCGTGCCCGGTCAGGTCCTTGCGGCCCATCCAGCGGATTTCCTGAATGCCGTTGTCGCGGGTGATGATCCGGTCGCCTTCGCGCAGATCCTCGACCAGCCGTTCGCCCTGCGGCGTGGCAATCAGCGTTCCGGGCGTGAAGCACGGCACCACCTGTTCGATGTTGGTGAAGTCCATCGTGCCGGTGACTTCGCCGTCGCTCAGGAATTCGACCGTGCCGTCGATGCCGTTGGGTTCACGATCCGGACCGTCGTCGTCCAGCGTCACATCGACCAGCCGCCAGTCGACGCCTTCGACGCCCGCACCGCTCAGGTCCAGAATGTCGAAGTCGTCGCCTTCGGACCCGCCGCCGACGATGTCGCCTGCGCCGTCGCTGGCACTGTCGACCACGATCACGTCACGGTCCGCACCGCCATCGATGCTGTCCACACCGGCGCCGCCGTTCAGGGTGTCGCCACCCTGACCACCGATCAGCGTGTCGTCGTCGGCACCGCCGAACAGCAGATCCTCGTCGATGCCGCCGTCCAGAGAGTCATTGCCAGACCCGCCACGCAAAGTGTCGTCATCATCGCCCCCGATCAGCGTATCGTCACCCAGACCGCCAAAGATGCTGTCCCGGTCGTTTTCGGTATTCACGTCGATATCATCGGTCTGCTCGAGCGCAGGGATGTTCGAACCGTCGATGAAGTCGTTGCCCTGGCCACCATCGAGAGAGTCCGAGCCGTGGCCACCGATGATGCTGTCATCGTCGTTGTTGCCGCGGATCGTGTCGTCGTCGATGCCTCCGTCGAGCGTATCGTTGCCCGCCCCGCCTTCGATGGAGTCGGCATCGTCACCGGTGCTGATCACATCATCGCCCAGGTTGCCCAGCACGGTGTCCAGACCGTCGGTCGGGTTCGGATCGCTCAGGAACGTGGTGCCGCCGAAGGTCAGCGGGAAGGCCGGATCGTCGCCTTCGTAATCCGAGAAGGTGTCGACGCCCGCCACGATCGTGTCGTCGCCCGCCCCGCCGGTGATGCTGTCCGAACCCTGTTCGTCGGTGATCAGGTCGGCGCCATCGCCGCCAGAGATGATGTCGTCATCGATCCCGCCTTCAAGCGTGTCGCTGCCGGCGCCACCGGAAATCGTGTCAGCGTCGTCGCCGCCGTCGAAGGTGTCCGGACCAGCGGTGCCGGTGAAGGTATCCAGATCGTCCAGCGGATCGGGGTCTTCGTCCAGGCCGTCGAGCGGATCGAAGGCCTGATCCTCGGGCGGCAGCGGGAAGACGTCCACGTCGATGCGCGGACCGTCTGCGGGCGGCGGCGGTGAGACCGGATCGACCGTCACGGTGATCGTGCCCGTGTCGGTACCGCCGTTGCCATCGTCCACGGTGTAGGTGATCGTATCTTCACCGGTGAACCCGTCGTCCGGCGTGTAGGTCACGGTGCCGTCGTCGTTGATCGTAGCGGTGCCGTTGTCCGGGTCGGACACATCGGTGACCGTCAGCGGATCGTCCTCGGCGTCGGTGTCGTTGTCCAGCACGGGGATGACCACCGGATCACCGTCGGAGTCGGCCGTGTCGTCGTTGGCAACGGGCGGCGTGTTGCCACCATCGTCTTCGACGGTGACGGTCACGGTGGCGGTATCGGTGCCGCCGTTGCCGTCATCGATGGTGTAGGTGAAGGTGTCGGTCCCGGTGAAGCCGTCATCCGGCGTGTAGGTCACGGTGCCATCGCCGTTCAGCACCGCATCGCCGCCGGCGGAATCGCCAAGCTCGGTCACGGTCAGCGGATCGCCATCGGCATCCGTGTCGTTGTCCAGCACGGGAATGACCACGGCCTCACCCGGCGCCACCGTCAGGCTGTCGTCAACCGCATCGGGCGGAGTGTTGTCGCCCCCCGGAGGCGGCGGCGGCGGGGTGTCGCCGACCGTGACGTTCACGGTCGCGGTATCGCTGCCGCCGTTGCCGTCCTCGATCGTGTAGGTAAAGCTGTCGGGACCGGTGTAGCCATCGTTGGGCGTGTAGGTCACGGTGCCGTCGCCGTTGTCGGTCGCGCTGCCGTTTGCGGGCGTGCCCACAGCCACGACGGTCAGCGGATCGCCATCGGGATCGCTGTCATTGTCCAGCACCTCGGCGATCACCGGCTCTCCCGAGGTAGACACGCTGTCGTCCACCGCGTCGGGATCCTGGTTCTCGTCAACCACGTCCACGGTCGAGAAATGCACGTCCGACACCAGAACCGCCTGTTCGGAGTTGCCGCCGTTGCCATAGCCGATTTCGATGCGCGACACCGGGCCTGCAATCTCGACCAGGACCGACCCGTCGGCATCCTCGAAATCCGTGCGGGTTTCGCCGTCGACCACCTGACCCGCGACATTGGCGGTGCCCGAAGCGGTCAGCGACACCGGCACTTCGTTGCCGTCGGCATCATAGGCGCGGATGATCAGGTCGTCTTCCCAATCCAGTCCGGCCATGGTGTCGTCGTAGCGGCTCAGGTCTTCGCCGTTGCCCGCGTCGACGTCGTTCAGGCGGAAGGACACGTTCTGCACGTTGTCGGTGTAAAGATCGTCAGAGGACGAGAAATCCAGAACCGTCATCGAGGTCGGCGTCACACCGGCATCGTCACCGCCATCGCCGTAAAGCTTGAGATGGGAAAACGGATCGAACGGCTCTTCGTCGCCAACATAGCCTTCGGTGGAAAAGGTGAACGCCTCGGCACCGGGATCGGCCTGGCTGAAGGTCACGCTGACCGCCACGCCGCCGGTTTCGACCACCGCAGTTTCGCCCGCGACCAGTGCGGAATTATACGGCCCCAGAAGACCCCAGTCCAAAATCAAATCAGCCATGTTTCGACCCTCTACACTCTCTAACGGGGCATCGCCCCCAACCGCGTCGGCGCGGGGACAATGCACATCGCACTGCCCGTTTCTCGTTGCTCGTCACGCCTGCAAGTTGCGAAGGGATCGCATTATTTCATCCCGCTTTTTCAGCGGATGAAGATCGCCTTTGGCGGCTGACCGGTTGCCCGATCATGCGTCCCTTCACATCCATGCGGATGCACGACAGTTCAGCGGCCGCCCCCGTGGCCAGCAGTCTTCACCCCCCAGTCGGGCTTGGGACGTTAATACTTGGGGCGTTGCTGCGAACAAAGGAGAAAGTGTTCGAAAAAAGATCATAAACGGGCACGTTTCGGACCTCGCCGTCAGATTTGGGCCATAATCCGTCCTGTTGCAGACCGCCATTGTTTCCGATTGACACGCCCAAAACAGTCGATTTCAAGGCTGGACCTACGGTTTCAGAGGAATTACCCCAGTTTGCCCGGATTTCCGTCCAGACGACGTTTCGGGATCGGCAACAAAGCTGACGTGGCGGAAATGTGGCGCTTCGACACCGCAAGCTGCCTCAATCCGGTTGGTGGTTGTTCCACGGCCCGCACCAATACCGCGTATCCATGTGCATTGGCCATTCGAGGCCGCTGCGGATCTTAAGACATTCGCGAATCATTTGCCCTTAATGCGGCGAAAATCCGTCGGATGCGGCGCTTGCAGATCTCATCGCCGGGATTTTCAGTGCGAGGCGCCGCCCCCGCAGGGTCGGGCTGGTACCCAAGGTCGGACTCGAACCGACAAGGCCGTTAAGCCGGGGGATTTTGAATCCCCTGCGTCTACCATTCCGCCACTTGGGCACGGGATTCCTCCTAGCCAAAAGCCGCGGCTGCGTCCAGACCCAATCCGGCGCCCCGCCGGCGCTTGACCTTGCCCGGGCGCCATGGTCTTTCGGCGGCGAAAGGACCCTGCCGATGCTGCGCCGCCTCTACGACTGGACCATTGCCAAGGCAGAGCATCCGCGCGCCCTACGGGTCTTGGCTGCCGTGGCCTTTGTCGAAAGCTCGGTCTTTCCGATCCCGCCCGATGTGCTGATGATCCCGATGATCCTGGCCGCCCCGCGCCGGGCCTGGCTGATCGCGCTGGTGGCGACGGTGGCATCGGTTCTGGGCGGGCTTCTGGGCTATGGCATCGGCTATTTCTTCTATGAACAGATCGGCCAGCCGATCCTGGAAAGCCTGGGCAAGGCCGATGCGATGGCCGAGTTCAACACCCGCTTCAACGACCTTGGCTTCTGGGCCGTGCTCGGCGCGGGTGTCACGCCCTTCCCGTTCAAGGTCATCACCATCATGTCCGGCTGGACCGCGATGCCACTGGCGACCTTCGTGGTCACCGCTATCCTCGCGCGGGCGCTGCGCTTCTTCCTCGTGGCGGCGCTGTTGCGGGCGTTCGGCGCGCCGGTCCGCAAATTCATCGAAGAGCGGCTGGGGCTTGTCTTCACGGTCTTTGTCGTTCTGCTTTTCGCAGGCTTCTACCTGGTGCGCTACCTGTGACCCGCAAGACTCTGATCCTAGTCGCGACGCTCGGGTCGCTCGCGCTGATGCTGGGCGCGCTTGGCTTCCAGTATCTGGGCGGCCTGCCCCCCTGCAAGCTCTGCTACTGGCAGCGCTACCCGCATATCGCCGCCATCGCGATCGGCGGGCTGGCGCTGGCGACCGGGCTGCGCGCCCTGCCCTGGCTCGGTGCGCTGGCAACGCTCGCGACCGCCGGTGTCGGGCTTTATCACACCGGCGTCGAACGCGGCTGGTGGGACGGTCCCAGCACCTGTACCTCCGGCTCCATCGACGGTCTGTCGACCGACGCGCTGCTGGATCAGATCATGGGCGCGCCGCTCATTCGCTGTGACGAGGTCGCCTGGCAGTTGCTGAGCCTGTCGATGGCCAGTTGGAACATGCTGGTGTCGCTGGCGCTCTGCGCGGTCTGGATCGCGGCGGCCCGGCGCTAAAGCCGCGCCGATTTGCGCGTGCTGAGCAGCAGCGAGGTTTCGCTGTTGGCCACACCGTCCAGCCGCCGGATCCGCGCCAGCACCGAGTCCAGCGCCTCGAGGCTGTCAGCCCCGATTTCCGCGATCACATCCCAGCGGCCATTGGTCGAATAAAGCTCGCGCACCTCGGGAAAACCGCCCAGCTGCCGCAGGATCCGGTCGGTGCCGCGCCCCTCGATCCCGATCATAGTCAGCCCGCGCACCGAATCGCGCGCCGCATCCTCGCGCAGCACCACCGTGAAGCCCAGGATATCGCCCGAGGCGCGCAGCTTGTCGATCCGCGCCCGCACGGTCGCCCGCGACAGACCCAAGAGCCCCGCCAGATCCGAAAGCGACGCCCGCGCGTCGTTCCGCAGGGCCGAGATCAGGCGATGATCAGTCGTATCCATTTTGTGCATCCAAACTGCTCACTCTGATCAAAGCATGCACAGATCGGCCAAAATGTCAGGTGGATTCTTTTTCGAACCGGACATTATGTTTGGGGAAACCACTGAAACGCTTGAACAGGACGCATGCCATGACCTCCAAAAACATTCTGCTGATCGGCGCGCCGGTCGACAGCGGCAAGGCCCGGCAGGGCTGCCTCATGGGCCCCGACGCCTACCGCACCGCCCGGATCGCGGGCGCGCTTGGCGATCTGGGCCACACCGTCACCGATCTCGGGAACGTGGCCGCCGATGCCAACGACATCGCGCCCCGCGACGGGTTGCAGAACCTGAGCCAGACCATCGGTTGGACCACCGCGCTCAGCCGTGCGGCCACGGATGCCATGGCGCAGGGCCTGCCGATCTTTCTGGGCGGTGATCACAGCCTGTCGCTGGGGTCGGTCCACGGCGTCGCGGCCCATGCCGCCGCCAAGGGCCAGCCGCAATTCGTGCTCTGGCTCGATGCGCATTCGGATTTCCACACCTGCGAGACGACGACCTCGGGCAACCTGCACGGGACGCCGCTGGCCTACCTCACCGGACGCAACGGCTTTGACGGGTTTCCGCCCGTTCCGCACCCGATCCCGGAACAAAACGTCTGCATCATCGGCCTGCGCTCGGTCGACGGGCCGGAACGTGCCATGCTCGAAGCGTCGGAGATCCGCCGCCACGACATGCGAGACATCGACGAGAACGGCATCGCCAAACCGCTGGGTGCCTTCCTCGACGTGGTGGCGCAGGCGGGCGGCGCGCTGCATGTCTCGCTCGACGTCGATTTCCTCGACCCGTCGGTGGCACCCGCGGTCGGCACCACCGTTCCGGGCGGCGCCACCGTGCGCGAGGCGCATCTGGTGATGGAAATGCTCAACGACTCGGGCCTGATGACCTCGCTCGACCTGGTGGAGCTGAACCCGATGCTGGATGAGCGTGGCCGCACCGCACAACTGATGGTCGACCTCGCCGCCTCGGCCCTGGGCCGCACGGTCTTCGACCGCCCCACCCCCCGCATTCTCTGATTTTCAGGAGCCTCCCATGCCCCCTTCCGACAAAGCCTATGTTCCCTTCGTCTCGGTCGATCACATGATGCAGATCGTGCACCGTGTCGGCCTGCCGCAGATGCTGCGCGGCATCGCCGGCGCCATCGAGGCCGATTTCCAAAGGTGGGAACAGTTCGACAAGACGCCGCGCGTCGCCAGCCATTCCGCCGAGGGCGTGATCGAACTCATGCCCACCTCGGATGGCGCGGTCTACGGCTTCAAATACGTGAACGGCCACCCCGGCAACACGCGCGACGGGCTGCAGACCGTGACGGCCTTCGGTCTGCTTGCCGATGTCGGCACCGGCTATCCGGTGCTGCTGTCGGAAATGACCCTGCTGACCGCGCTGCGCACCGCCGCCATGTCCGCTGTCGCGGCGAAATACCTGGCCCCCCAGGGCGCTACCACCATGGCGATGATCGGAAACGGCGCGCAGGCCGAATTCCAGAGCCTGGCGATGCAGGCCATCCTGGGCATCACCGAGGTGCGGCTTTACGACATCGACGCCGCCGCCACCGCGAAATGCGCCGCGAACCTCGCGGGGACCGGGCTGACCGTCACCGCCTGCACCTCGGCGGAAGAGGCGATCGAGGGCGCGCAGATCCTCACCACCTGCACCGCGGACAAGCAATACGCGACGATCCTGACCGACAACATGGTCGGCGCGGGCGTGCACATCAACGCCATCGGCGGCGACTGCCCGGGCAAGACGGAACTGGCCGCAGAAATCCTCCACCGCGCCGACATTTTCGTCGAATATCCTGAACAGACCCGCATCGAGGGCGAGATACAGCAACTGCCCGCCGACCATCCGGTGACCGAGCTTTGGCAGGTCATCGCGGGCCGCACCCCGGGCCGCCGCAACGACCGGCAGATCACGCTGTTCGATTCGGTGGGCTTCGCGATCGAGGATTTCAGCGCCCTGCGTTTCCTGCGCGATAAAGCCCGGGACACCGGCCTTTTTCTGCCGCTCGACCTGCTGGCCGATCCCGATGATCCGCGCGACCTTTACGGCATGCTCATGCGCGCCGCACCGGCTGCCAGCGCGGCCTGACGGTGGGTTGTAAACCCACCCTACGCGGTCCGGCCCTCACAGCGTACCGCGCTCCCCATTTCTCCGGTTTTCAATAACCTCGGGGAGCGCGAGGGGCTGGCCCCTCGCTCCTGCCGCCACCACTCTTGTGGCAGTCAAAGATAATCGGACCGCTGCAACGCGTATTTCGCCATCTTCTCGTTCAGCGTCCGGCGCGGCAGGCACAGCTCGTCCATCACCGCCGCGATGGACCCCTTGTGCCGCCGCATGGTGTTGTCGATCAGCATCCGCTCGAACGCCTCGACATATTCCTTGAGCGGCTTGCCTTCGGTGGTCATCACCGGCTGCATCTCGTCATGATCCGACATCAGCAGCGACGCGATGGTGCCCGACCCGCGCCGCGATTGCAGCACCGCGCGTTCGGCAAGGTTGATGAGCTGGCGCACGTTGCCGGGCCAGGGCGCCTGCAGCAGTTGGGCGGCTTCCTGTGCGCTCACCTGCGGCGCGTCGCAGCCGTATTCCTCGGCATATTGCTCGGACAGGCGGGTGAACAGGGTCAGGATATCCTCGCCCCTCTGGCGCAGCGGCGGCACGGTGATCTTGAGCGCGGCCAGCCGGTAGTAAAGGTCCGGGCGCAGCGCGTTTTCGCAGGTCCGGCCTTCGTCCTGCAGATTGCAGATGGCGACGATGCGAGTTTCGGGCGGGCTGCCCTGGTCGTTGATCACCGACAGCAGTTTGGCCTGCGCGGCATCCGTCAGCGCCTCCACATCCTCGAGCACGAGCGTCCCGCCGCGCGCCTCTTCCATCGCGGGCAGACGGCTGTCATCGGCCGCCATCGGCCCGAAAAGCCGCCGGGTCAGCGTGTCCTCGTCCATCGCGGCACAGGACAGCAGCACGAATTTCTTGCCCGCGCGGCTGCCCACCGCATGCAGCGCATGGGCGATCAGCGTCTTGCCGGTGCCGGTTTCGCCGTCGATCAGCACATGGCCATCGGCCTGACCGAGGTCGAGCACATCCTCGCGCAGCCGTTCCATCGCCGGGGAGGCGCCGATCAGCTTGCGCATGATCTGGCCGCCGTCCGACAGTTCCTTGCGCAGGGCGCGGTTGTCCAGCGTCAGGCGGCGCGCATTGGTGGCCTTCTTGGCCAGTTCCGACATGCGGTCGGGGTTGAACGGCTTTTCCAGGAAATCGAAGGCGCCGATGCGCATCGCCTCGACCGCCATCGGCACGTCGCCGTGTCCGGTGATCATGATCACCGGCAGCGCGGAATCCCCGCCCATGAGCTTGCGCAGAAGCTGGATGCCGTCCATCCCCGGCATCCGGATGTCCGAGATCACGATGCCGGGATAGTCGGCCCCGACCGCCCCCAGCGCCTCTTCACCGCTGGAAAAGACCTCCGTGTCGTAGCCCGACAGCGCCAGCCACTGGCTGATCGACTGACGCATGTCCTTTTCGTCATCGACAATCGCTATTTTCATCGCCTTCGACATGTCCTGGTCCCTATTCCGCCGCCTGGCTCTCTTCGTTCCATATGGGAAGCTGCATTTCGAACACCGCCCCGCCGGCCTCTGCATTGCGCGCGATCAACCGACCGCCAAGGTCGTTGACGATGCCCGAGGAAATGGCAAGCCCCAGTCCGACACCGTCTCCCGGCTGCTTTGTGGTGTAAAAGGGCTCGAACAGCGCGTCGAGGTCCTCGATCCCGTAACCGTTGTCTCGCACGGTCAGCGTCGCCGTTTCGCCGCTGGCCAGGATGATGTCAACCTGCGGGTCGTCCACCGCCTTGGTGGCGTCCAGCGCATTGCGCAGCAGGTTGATCATCACCTGCTCGATCCGCATCCGGTCGCCCAAGACCCGCACCGGGGTGTCGGGCACGATGCGGGTGATCTGCACCTTGCGGGATTTCAGCTGCGGCTCCATCATCGACAGGCTTGCCGCCAGCGCATCGCCCATATCCACGGGCGAAAACTCGGCCTGGCCCTTGCGGGCATAGGATTTCAGCTGCCGGGTGATGCCGCCCATGCGTTCGATCAGATCGTCGATCCGGTGAAACGCCGTCAACGCCTCGTCCGGGCGGTTGCGCCGCAACAGCAGCCGCGCGCCCGCGAGATACGTCTTCATCGCCGCCAGCGGCTGGTTCAGTTCGTGACTGACCGCCGCCGACATCTCCCCCAATGCGGCAAGCTTGGAGCTTTGGGCAAGCGTCTGTTCGGCCACGGCAAGCGTCTCCTGCACCCGTTCGCGCTCGGCGATTTCCCGCTGTAAACGCAGGTTGAGCTGGCGCAGTTCCGCCGACTCGCGCTGGAAGAGCGCCATCCGCAGGGCCGTCTTGCGCGACAGGGCATAGAAGGCCAGCGCCGCGAGAATCGCGAACCCCATGATTTCCAGGGCAAGCACCCCGTTCACCCGTTCGCGGACGCTCGAATACGTGGTGAAGCTGGTCATCGACCAGCCGCGGAACGGGATGCGGCCCGCGATGCTCATCACCGCCTCGCCCTGGACATAGGCATCGGCGGGTAGCGCGGTCCAGTCGGCGGTGGCCTGGATCGCCCGTTCGATGGCGCTGTCGGGCGGTTCGCGCTGCAAGGCGACGCTGGGGGTCAGCCCGCGCCAGCGCGGTTCGGTGGCAAGGATGATCGTGCCTTCGGAATTGGTGACCAGCACCGCGTCGGAAATTCCCGCCCAGGAGCGTTCGAACTTGGCCAGATCAACCTCGACCACGATGACGCCGATGGCGCTGCCCTGGCTGTCCATCCGGCGCGAATAGGTAAAGGAGTAGCCGCCCGTTTCGCGCTGCAGCGTCGTGAAAACGGTCGCGTTCGAGCGCAGCGCGTCGACGTAATAGGGCATGTTGCGATGCGATTCGCCCAACCGGTTGCGGTCGGTCGCGGCCACCGTGCGGCCGTCGCTGTCCAGCATCATCAACGAGGCTGCGCCGATTTCATCGACGTAAGAGATCAGCCGCTGCGAGCTTTGGCTGTAGTCCGATGAATTGAGCGCCCCGATCAGGGACGGGTCGCGCGACAGAAGCTGCGGCACGATGGCGTTGCGGCGCAGTTCCGACAGCAGGTTGCCGGAGTAAAGCGCCAGCCGCAGTTCGGCGCGGTTGCGGGTGGTTTCGGTAAACCGGTCGGTCAGCAGCGCGTTGGTGATCCAGACCGTGGCCACGGCAAGCAGAAAGAGCACGGCCAGCGCCACCCGCAAGCGCCAGCTTAGCGGGGCGGTGCGACGGTCGGCCAGCGGCAGCTTGCGGGGTGTCTTCATGCGCGCCAGAATACGCCGCGCGCCGCGACGGCTCAAGTCACGCGTTTTCCAGCGCCTTGGCCAGATGGGCGAAAAGGCGCGCACCATCGGTGTTGCCCTGGGCCGGATCGGCGGCGCGTTCGGGATGCGGCATCATCCCCAGCACCCGGCGGTTGTCCGACAGGATGCCGGCGATGTCGCGGTCCGACCCGTTGGGGTTGGCACCATAGCGAAAGGCGATGCGATCCTCACCAGCCAGCCGGTCCAGCGTTGCGGCATCGGCGGTGTAGTTGCCGTCGTGATGGGCGATGGGAATGCGGATTTCGTCGCCCGCGCCGTAGCCTTGGGTATAGACGCTGTCCGTGGTGCCCACGACCAGCGGCACGGTACGGCAGATGTACTTGAGCCCCGCGTTGCGCAAAAGCGCGCCGGGCAGCAGGCCGGTTTCCGCGAGCACCTGAAAGCCGTTGCAGATCCCCAAGGCATAGCCGCCCCTGTCGGCATGGGCCTTCACCGCGCGGCAGATCGGCGAATTGGCGGCAATCGCCCCGCAGCGCAGATAGTCGCCAAAGGAAAAGCCGCCCGGGATGCCGACGATGTCGATGCCCGCGGGCAGGTCGGTGTCCTTGTGCCAGACCATGCTGACATCGCAGCCCGCCGCGGCAAAGGCTGTGGCCAGATCACGGTCGCAGTTCGACCCGGGAAAGACGATGACAGCTGCTTTCATGGGGCACGTTCCTCCTGGTCAGATGCGAAGACGCCCGCAAGGGCGGATAAGCTGCTCCTCCGCCCTTGCGGGCGTCCTCGCGAACGCTCAGCTCATTTCGATCCGGTAGCTTTCGATCACGGTATTGGCGAGCAGCTTTTCGCACATGTCCCTGACCGTCGCCTCGGGCGTCCCATCGGCCAGGTCAAGCTCGATCACCTTGCCCTGCCGCACGCCCTGCACGCCGTCAAAGCCCAGCCCCCCCAGCGCATGCTGCACGGCGGCCCCCTGCGGATCCAGAACGCCGTCCTTCAGCATCACAAACACACGTGCCTTCATCTTTCTCTCCGCCCGCAGCGGGACAGCGGCCCCCTGCGTGTTCTTCCCAGTCAATCCCAGAATGTCCCCAGCGCAGACCGCCGGGGGTCGCGTCAGTTGATCAGCGTCGGCTTGGTCATCTGCGTGGCGTTCTTGGGCATCACCCCCAGCCGCCGCGCCACTTCGGTATAGGCATCCGTCAGCGACCCCAGATCGCGGCGGAACACGTCCTTGTCGAGCTTCTGGCCGGTCTCCAGATCCCACAGGCGGCAGCTGTCGGGCGAAATCTCGTCGGCCACGATCAGACGCTGGAAATCGCCGTCGTAAACGCGGCCGATCTCGATCTTGAAGTCCACGAGGCGGATGCCCACGGCCATCATCACGCCCGACAGGAAATCGTTGACCCGCAGCGCGAGGCTCAGGATGTCGTCCATGTCCTGCTGGCTGGCCCAGCCGAAGGCGGCGATGTGTTCCTCTGTCACCAGCGGATCACCCAAGGCATCGTCCTTGTAGCAGTATTCGACGATGGGCCTCGGCAGCGCGGTGCCTTCCTCGATCCCCAGACGCTTGGACAGCGATCCGGCAGCGTAGTTGCGCACGATGATTTCCAGCGGAATGATCTCGGCCGCGCGCACCAGCTGTTCACGCATGTTCAGCCGCTTGATGAAATGCGTGGGCACGCCGATGCCGTTCAGCCCGGTCATGAAGAATTCCGACAGCCGGTTGTTCAGCACGCCCTTGCCGTCGATCACGTCCTTTTTCTGCGCATTGAACGCGGTGGCATCGTCCTTGAAATACTGCACGATGGTGCCCGGTTCGGGGCCTTCGTACAGGATCTTCGCCTTGCCTTCGTAGATCTTCTTGCGCCGTGCCATTTCGGACCTTTCCAAACGGGACAACCGCGCTTGAAGCGCGGTGTCGCGCTTCCATAAGCCAAGCAGCGGGCCGCCGCAAGGGCGGCCCGCCCCGACCTCAGGCGCGAGAGCGGCGTGGCCCCGCAAAGAGGGCGTAAAGCCGGTTCTTGAGGCTGTTCGGATCGCCGCGCGAGGTGTTGTCCACGCCCTTGGGCGGCGGCGCCTTGGCCCGCGGGCCGAAGAGCTCCAGCTCCTGCTCGTGGAAATGCGAGCTGGGGTGCAGGATGCAGATCGTGTCGGTCTGCGCGTCCAGCTGTCCCTCTTTCAGCAGCCGCAGGCGCATCTTCATCTTGTCACCCTCGGCGCCCAGCGTGTCCGAATCCTCGAACACGTGGCCGTGCTCAAGAACCATGGACACGGCCTCGAAGACCCTGCGCACCGCCTCCGCCGGTTCCACCGGCGCCCAGAGCATGGCGATCTCCTGACCGGTGAAGGCGGCAAGGCCAACGGACGAGGCCGTCACGCCCTGCGGAGTCTCGGGGTTGGGCATCAGTTCCATCCCGAAGTGAATCCATTGCAGCAAGGGCACCTCGCCACGCGCGGCCTTCTGTGCCGCAGCGACCCAACTGTCCGGCATTGTCAGCGTATCGCCGTTCGGCCAGTAGACCAGTTCCGCCACCGGCAGCGCGGCAAAGACCGCCGCCACCGCCGTCACCCGCCGCGCCGCGTCGAACCGCGCCTCAAGCGAGTTGTCGACGCTGTTGGCCTGGATGCACAGGCAGCAGGTGTGCCGTGCCACCGCCGCGCCTGCTTCGGGCGAATTGAAGCGGTTCTTGTGCAAAAGGTCCGGCCAGTTGGCGAGGTCGCAGCGCCCCGGCATCGAGTGCATGCCGATCATGCCCGGAATGTTGTCGGCGCCCTTGGGAAAGAGCGACGCCACCAGCACGTCGCCTACGGTGAAGGGGCCGTCGTGTTCGGCACCCTCCTCCTCGTAGAAACTGTCGCCCCAGCCGAGCGTCGGGTAGTCCTCCTTCAACGCCGCGACGATCTCGTGCATCCGGAAGGTCACCGGCTCCGAGAGCAGCACATAGGCGTAGAAGGAGTCGTTCAGCCGTTTGTCACTGTAGCGCCCAGTCATCAGGCGGCCCGCGGCGCGCGGTGCAGCATCATCAGCACCTCGAAGATCTGGATAAAGCGCTCGGGCGGGATCATCATGGTCTGGCCCATGACCTTCAGCGCCTCGAACTCGCTCTTGTCGACGTGCCCGTCAGCCGCCGACACGCGCACCGCAAAGCACAGCGCAGTCTCGCGCATCTCTTGCGGCATAACCGCGACCGCCTCCTTGAAGATCGCCTGCGCGCCGCGCTTTTTCATGTCGATCACGATTTCCTTGATCAGCGCCTCTGTCCGGTCATAGCCCAGGCGCAGGAAAACCGCGTTCTGCGCGCAAAGCGTCACGATCTCGCGCGTCTCGCTTTCCTCGAACTTGCCGTCGGCGGCGCCCGCCAGCACCGGCATGGTCAGCATCGCGCGCGCCAGCGTTGTGTCCACCGGTTCGACCTTGCCTTTGCGCAGATTTGAAAACAGTCCCATTCGTCCTTCTCCTTCGATAGGTTGCCGTTCTGACGCCAACAGGCATCACCGGGAATCGCGGCCAGATTGTGGACGGGATCGGACATTTGCGGGAAAAGACGCGTCCCGCGGCGCGGGTCCGTGCCCGCATTGCCGCAATCGGGCCGCCAAGCCTTGCGAAACGGCCCTCGGGGCGGCATATCGGAATGTGACCACCACCCCGAAGGGAGCGACAGAGATGAGCACATTCGACGACCGCGAGAACGCGTTTGAGAACAAGTACGCCCACGACGAGCAGATGAAATTCCGCGCCGAGGCACGGCGCAACAAACTGCTGGGCCTCTGGGCCGCAGAGCTTCTGGGCAAGTCCGGCAGCCAGGCCGAGGACTATGCCAAAGAGGTGGTGAAAGCCGATTTCGAAGAGGCCGGGTACGAAGACGTGATCCGCAAGGTGTCGGGCGACCTGGGCGACAAGGCCACGGACGCCGAAATCCGCGCCAAGCTGGTGGAATGCGAAGCCCAGGCCAAGGCGCAGTTGCTGGCCGAAGGCTGACATCGCCACATGACGAAAGCAGGGCCCTGGTCGGCCCTGCCCCGCTTTCCTTCGTCGCATCCACCGCATTTCATAATCAAGATGAAGATTATGGCGGTCGCGCCCCCTGACCTTCCGTGAGATACGTGCGCGGCCCGAAAACAGGATCCTGACATGACCAACGCCCTTTCAAAGCTGCTGGAAACCCGCGACTGGCTGATGGCCGATGGCGCGACCGGCACCAATCTTTTCAACATGGGGCTGAGTTCTGGCGACGCGCCCGAGTTCTGGAACGAGACCGAGACCGACAAGATCCGCACGCTTTATCGGGGCGCTGTCGATGCGGGCAGCGACATCTTCCTGACCAACTCCTTTGGCGCCAACGCCTCAAGGCTCAAGCTGCACGACGCGCAGGACCGGGCCCGCGAATTGTCGCGGCTGAGCGCCGAGATCGCGCGCGAGATCGCCGACAGCGCCGACCGCCCCATCGTGGTGGCCGGGTCGGTGGGCCCCACCGGTGACATCATGCAGCCCGTCGGCACGCTGAGCCATGCCGACGCGGTCGAGATGTTTCATGAAACCGCCGAAGGCCTCAAGGAAGGCGGGGCCGATGTTCTGTGGGTCGAAACAATCTCTGCCCCCGAGGAATTCCGCGCGGCCGCCGAGGCCTTCAAGCTCGCCGACATGCCCTGGTGCGGCACCATGAGTTTCGACACCGCCGGGCGCACGATGATGGGCGTGACCTCCGCCGATATGGTGGGGATTGTCGAGGCGCTGGAGAATGCGCCGCTCGCCTTTGGCGCAAACTGCGGCACCGGCGCGTCCGACATCCTGCGCACCACGCTGGGCTTCAGGGCGCAGGGGGCGTCCCTGCCGATCATCGCCAAGGGCAATGCGGGCATCCCGAAATATGTCGATGGACACATCCATTACGACGGCACGCCCGAACTGATGGCCGATTACGCGGTTATGGCGCGCGATTCCGGCGCGACGATCATCGGCGGCTGCTGCGGCACCATGCCCGAACATTTGCGCGCCATGCGCGAGGCGCTGGAAACCCGCCCGCGCGGCAACGCGCCGACGCTGGATCAGATCGTGGCCGCCCTTGGTGCCTTCACCTCCGAAGGCGACGGCACCGGCGACGATACGGCAGCGCCCAAGCGCGAACGCCGGGGCCGCCGCCGCAGCTGACGGACCGGATGCGACCGTCAGGCCTCGTTGCCGTCGGTCGCATCGGTGTTCTGATCGCCCGCGACGATGATGTTGCCTTGGGAACCGCCGGTCAGCGGCCAGCGAGCACCCAGGAACCGGCGCTTGGGAAATTTCTTGATGTTGACCGCATCGCTCTGGTTGCCGCCAAGGATGTGGTAATGGCCGGAATCCTCGCCGGTATAGAATCCGACGTGCCCCTTGCCACTGGCCCTTGTATCCCGCCAAAACACGATGACCGCGCCAAGCTGCGGCTCGCAATCCTCGCCGAAGTTCAGCCAGTTTCGCGCGCGCAGGAACAGATTGGGCAGCGGTTCATTGCCCAGGGTCGATCCGATGCAATGCGCGACGAACAGCCCGCACCACGGGATATCATCGCCGGCATAGTCGAGGTCCAGCTCTTCGGCCATGCGGATGATCGCCGGGTTCGATCCCGGACCGGTGTCTTCTTCCAGGCCGATCAGGCGGTTCGCCTCGTCATACCACGGCATGTTGTCAAAGCTCGGCGGCTCGGCCCCTGTGGAGGCCCCGAAAAGCGCGGCACTGGTCAGCGGCCCTACGATGCCGTCGGCCACCAGCCCGCGACTGCGTTGAAAGGCCTTGACCGCGCCTATGGTCAAGCGGCCCCGGATCCCGTCGATGGGGCCGGGGTTAAAGCCAAGATGCATGAGGCGTTTCTGGATTCGTCTCCAATCACTCGGGGTCATAATCGTCCCTTTCAAATGTTCGATGTCAAAAAAGTTCGCGTGCAAATGCGCGACCACACTACACCAAAAAGGGTGATTTGTCATCCGCCCGCGGACAGCGTCGGCTCAAAACAGCGAAAGCTGGTCCCCGGCCCGGGCAGGCGGCGCGAACAGATCGGTGCGCAGCGGCGCGGTCCTGTCCGCCAACCCCAACCGCTTGCAGGCCAGCTCGAAGCGGTGCGCGATCACGGCGGCATAGGGGCCGGAGCCGCGCATGCGGTGGTGCCAGCGGGCGTCGTAATCCTTGCCACCGTGCATATCGCGCAGATGCCCCATGATGCGCGTCGCGCGGTCAGGGTAATGCTCGGCCAGCCACTCCTGCCAGAGCGGCGAAACCTCGAGCGGCAGGCGCAACATGATCCAGCTTGCCGCGTCCGCGCCCGCCTCGGCCCCCGCCGCCAGGATCGCCTCAAGCTCCGGATCGGTCAGCGCGGGGATCATCGGCGAGGCCATGACCCGCACCGGGATGCCCGCCTGCGCCAGCCGCGCGATGGTGGCCAGACGGCGTTTCGGCGCGGGCGCGCGCGGCTCCATCCGCCGCGACAGCTGCGGATCGAGCGTGGTCACGGAAATGCCGACCCGCGCCAGACCCTGTGCCGCCATCGGGGCCAGAATGTCGATATCGCGTTCGATCAGCGTGCCTTTGGTCACGATGGCGACGGGATGGCTGAAGTCCCGCAGCACCGTCAGACAGGCGCGCATGATGCCGCGATCCCGCTCCAGCGGCTGATAGGGGTCGGTGTTGGTGCCGATGGCCAGTGGCGCGGGCTGATATCGCCGCGCCCGCAGCTCTTTCGCCAGCACCTCGGGTATGTCGGGCCGCGCGATCAGCCGGGTTTCGAAATCCAGCCCCGGCGACATCCCCAGCCAGGCATGACTGGGCCGGGCAAAGCAGTAGATGCAGCCATGCTCGCACCCCCGGTAGGGATTGAGCGTCCGGTCAAAGGGCAGATCGGGCGAGGCGACGTAGCTGATGGCGCTGCGGGGGCGCTCCTCGGACACCTCTGTGCGCAGGGGCGGCAGATCCTCGGCCATGTCCCAGCCGTCATGTTCGGCCACCCGCGCGTGTCGTTCATAGCGGCCGGTGTCGCAACTGGCCGCACCCCGGCCCTTGCGACGCTCGGGCGGCAGTATGTTGTCGGGCGATGACATAATCCATCTTGTAGAACAAAATATGAACACCCGCAATCCGACCTGTCGTCGAAAAGGCACAAACCGGCGCATAAGCCCCCGCCACGTCGGTCAATAAACGGCCAGTGTCGCAAAATGCCATGTTGCAGGTGGCAAAAACCTTGATTAGTCCGAAAAGTGCTTTGCGCGTGATCCGCGCCGACAGCGAGGAATTGCAATGTCCGACGAAGAAGACGATATCATCCTGTCCGAACTGGACGACGATGAACTGGTTCAGCAGATGTTCGACGACCTCTACGACGGTCTCAAGGAAGAGATCGAGGAAGGCGTGAACATCCTTCTGGAACGCGGGTGGGAACCCTACGACATCCTGACCAAGGCGCTTGTGGGCGGCATGACCATCGTTGGCAAGGACTTCCGCGACGGCATCCTGTTCGTGCCCGAGGTGCTGCTGGCCGCCAACGCGATGAAGGGCGGCATGTTCATCCTCAAGCCCCTGCTGGCCGAAACCGGCGCGCCGACGATCGGCAAGATGGTGATCGGCACGGTCAAGGGCGACATCCACGACATCGGCAAGAACCTTGTCGGCATGATGATGGAAGGCGCCGGGTTCGAGGTGGTAGACCTCGGGATCAACAACCCGGTCGAGAACTACATCGATGCCGCCGAAGCCGAAAAGGCCGACATCGTCGGCATGTCGGCGCTTCTGACCACGACGATGCCCTATATGAAAGTCGTGATCGACACGATGGTCGAAAAGGGCATTCGCGACGATTATATCGTGCTGGTCGGCGGCGCGCCGCTGAACGAGGAATTCGGCAAGGCCATCGGCGCCGACGCCTATTGCCGCGACGCCGCCGTAGCGGTGGAAACGGCGAAAGAGTTCGTTCTGCGCAAGCACAACCGCCGCGCCGCGGTCTGATTTGCCACTCGGAAACGGCCCCGGACCCCGTGTCACAAGCACGGGGTCTTTTTCTTTTGCGGCGAACGCCCCATATTCAAGGGTGAAGGGAGATTCGCATGCCGGTCACATCACTCGCACTGATGATCTTTTCCGTTCTGGCGGCAGGAGGGCTGACGATCTGGGCGCTATACGCCTGGGGCGCGCTCACGGTGCTGCCCCTGCTGATGGTGCTGGGTCTGGCCGCACGTTGGGCGATGAGCCACGTGCCCTATGACGACAGCCACCCCTGATCCAGCCCCGCCGTCCGACGCGACGCTGAGGGACACAGGGCTTGCGGCAGGCGGCACCGGGAAGGTTCTGCTGATCGCCTGCGGCGCCCTGGCGCGCGAAATTCTGCATCTCAAGGCGGTAAACAGCTGGGCCCATCTGGATCTGACCTGCCTGCCTGCGATCCTGCACAACCATCCCGACCGCATCACCGATGCCGTGCGCACCGCCGTGCAGAAGCACCGCGACCGCTATGACAGCGTTCACGTGGTCTATGCCGATTGCGGCACCGGGGGACAACTGCAGGCCGCCTGCGCAGAGATGGGGGTCGAGATGGTGGCGGGGCCGCACTGCTATGCGTTCTTCGAAGGCGTGGCGACCTTTGCCGCGCGGGACGAGATCACCGCGTTTTACCTGACCGACTTTCTGGTGCGGCAATTCGATGCGTTCGTCTGGCGGCCTCTGGGTCTGGACCGGCATCCAGAGCTGCGCGAGATGTATTTCGCCCATTACGACCGGCTGGTCTATCAGGCCCAGACCGACGATCCGGCGCTGACGGCGCTGGCGCGCGACCACGCGGCGCGGCTTGGGTTGGCGTTCGAACGGCGGATGACGGGCTATGGCGATCTGGCCGAGCGGCTTGGCGACTGGGCCGCGCGCGCAGACGCCCGCACGGGCGGATAAGCCGCTCCTTGGCCCTTGCGGGCCGCCTCGCTACTGCCCCGCGGCCTCGCGCAGCACCAGCGACACAGGCACCAGCGCCACCTGCGCCGCGCGGTCCTGCAAACCCCAGAGCAGCAGCGCCGACAGGGTATCGGCCTTGAGCCGCCCCAGCACCACGACCGCCCCGTCCTGACGCGCCCGGAAGGCCGCGCCATCCAGGAACCGCCGGATCGTGCGCGGGTCCTGCCCTTCGCCGTCGAAATCCTTGAACAGCGTCGCCGCGGGCACACCTTCGCGCAACGCGAGCGCCGTGGCGGTGTTGAGCCCCTTGGGCTGCATCACCAGCCCGTGCCCGCTGTCGCGCAGCACCTGCGTGACCTGATCCGACACCGCCCGCGATCCCTGCAGGCCCTGCCGGGGGCTTTCCAGCACAGCAACCGCCTGGGGCAGCCCCGAGAGCGACGCGCCCAGCGTCACCTCCACATCCGTCGGCTGCGCGCCTGCGGGCACGCCGACCAGCGCCATGACCTCGAACCCCTTGTCCCGGTAGCCGCGCATCCGCGCCGCGGCCCCCGGGGCCGAGGGATCAAGTGCGAAGGTCACCGGGAACGGGAAGGCATCGAGCGTGTCGGGCCCAAGCGGCCCGCTGCCGTCGTCAATCAGCACGATGGACATGCGCGGCAGATCCGCGGCCACATCGACCTCGGCCGCATGGGCTGCCAGCGGCGAGGTGCCGCTCTCTGCCCCGGGTGCCTCGTCGGCCACCGTCCCGACGCTGGGCAACCGGCCTTCGGGCACCGCAGATCCGCGGTCGATCAGCGACACCGCTGGGGTCCCGATGGCGGGACGCCCTGCCCCGTCCTCTTCAGACGTGGTCGAGGGCGCGTTCAGGATGCGCACGGTCGGCGCCGGATCCTCCTCGGCTGCCAAAGGGGTCTGCTCTGCCGGCTCGGGGGCGACGGCGGCCATTTCCGGCGCGTCGTCCTGCGCCTCCGGCGCTTGCTCGGCCATCTCGACGGGGGCATCCGCCTCCGGCGCCGCCGGTTCAGCCTCTGCCACCGCATCCAGCGTCAGCTCCGCGGGCGCGTCCTCTGTCTCCTCCGGCGCGGGCGCTTCCGTCACCTCTTCGGCCTCGGGCGTATCCGCGCTCTCGGCAGCTGCCGCGTCTTCGGCGACAAGACCGCTGTCCTCGCTCGGCACCAGCGGCACCGGCGGCTGCGCCGGTTCTGTGGCGATGGAGGGTTCCGCCTCGGCCCCGGGGGCAGAGGGCAGCAGCGTCTGCACGCTGGGCAGGACCGGCGCTTCGGTCGACACATCCACGCCCGCAGGCTGCGCGGTGGCGTCCGGCGATGGCAGGTCGGCGCTGTCGAGTGCCGGATCGGGCACCGCCGCGGGTTCCCTGGCCTCGTCGCTCAGCGTCGCGTCGGTTGACGTGTCGGGCGCATCCAGTGCGGCGACCTCCGGTGCGTCGATATCGGTTTCCGCCGCGGGGCGGCGCGCGGGTTCGGGCGGTGCCGCGGCTTCGGGCACGGTGTCGGTACTGGCTTCGAACCGGACCGGCGGCGTATCGGGCAGTTGCGCCTCGGCCTCGGGCGCGGGCGGTGTGCCTGCGCCGGGATCCGGCGCGATCTCTGCGGCGGGCGCGGCTTCGGGCATCGCCTCGGGGCCGGGATCCTCTGGCAGGGCTGCGACATCCGCGCCCGCGTCACCGGGCACATCCTCGACGATCGGTGCCACGCCCACGGCCAGCGACACCGCGCCCGCCCCCGCAGCCGACACCACCAGCCCCCAGATTGCTCCTGCCACAAACCCTCTTGCCATGGGTTCCGTCCTTTTTTCTGCCGCCTCGACCGGTCAGACGCCTGTGGTGCGCCCTTGACGCTGCTCTGCGCCCATGTCCATCTATACCGCGACCGGGGCGTGCCCCACCAGCCCCGCAAACAAAGAAACGCCATGCTGCTGCTGATAGATAACTACGACAGTTTCACCTATAACCTCGTCCACTACATCGGTGAGCTTGGGACCGAGGTCAAAGTCGTGCGCAACGACGCGCTCAACGTGCAGGAGGCGATGGCCTTGCGCCCGGCGGGTATCCTGCTGTCGCCCGGCCCCTGCGACCCCGATCAGGCGGGCATCTGCCTTGCGCTGACCCAAGCCGCCGCAGAAACCGGCATGCCGCTGATGGGTGTCTGCCTGGGGCACCAGACCATCGGTCAGGCCTTCGGCGGCCGCGTGGTGCAGCACAGCGACATCGTGCATGGCAAGATGGGGACCGTCCGGCACACCGGCACGGGCCTTTTCACGGGCTTGCCCTCGCCGTTCCTCGCGACGCGCTATCATTCGCTCGTGGTCGACCGCGACACCCTGCCCGACTGCCTTGAGATCACAGCCGATCTCGAGGATGGCACGATCATGGGCCTGCAGCATCGCGAACTGCCCATACACGGCGTGCAGTTCCATCCCGAATCCATCGCCTCGGAGCACGGGCATGCGCTCTTGAAGACCTTCCTCGAACATTTGAAGGTGGCGGCATGAGCGATGTCCTCAAACCCCTGATCGGTGCCGCCGCCGACCGCGCCCTGACCCGGGCCGAGGCGGAAACCGCCTTTGGCATCCTGTTCGAGGGCGAGGCGACACCCGCCCAGATCGGCGGTCTGTTGATGGCCCTGCGGACCCGGGGCGAAACAGTGGACGAATATTCCGCCGCCGCCGCGGTGATGCGCGCCAAGTGCAACAAGGTCACCGCCCCGCCGGGTGCCATGGACATCGTCGGCACCGGGGGCGACGGCAAGGGCACGCTCAACATCTCGACCGCGACGGCCTTTGTGGTCGCAGGCGCGGGCGTCCCGGTGGCCAAGCACGGCAACCGCAACCTGTCGTCGAAATCGGGGGCGGCGGATGCGCTGACCCAGCTTGGCATCAACGTGATGATCGACGCGCAGGCGGTTGAAAAGGCTCTGAAAGAGGTCGGTATCTGTTTCATGATGGCGCCCATGCACCACCCCGCAATGGCGCATGTCGGCCCTGTCCGGATGGAGCTGGGGACCCGCACGATCTTCAACATCCTTGGTCCGCTCACCAACCCCGCGGGGGTCAAGCGGCAGCTGACCGGCGCCTTCACCCGCGACCTGATCCGCCCGATGGCGGAAACACTGGCCGCGCTGGGGTCTGAGCGGGCCTGGCTGGTGCACGGGTCGGACGGCACGGATGAGCTGACAATCACCGGGATCAGCTGGGTCGCCGCCGTGGAAAACGACGGCACGATTCGCGACGCCGAGGTGCACCCCGAAGACGCGGGCCTGCCCGTGCATCCTTTCGAGGATATCCTGGGCGGCACGCCGCAGGAAAACGGCGACGCCTTCCGCGCGCTTCTCGATGGTCAACCCTCCGCCTATCGCGACGCGGTTCTGCTGAACGCGGCGGCGGCGCTGAAGGTCGCCGATCAGGTGCAGACCCTGGCGGAAGGCGTTGAAATGGCACGCGAAAGCATCGATTCCGGGGCTGCCAAGGCCAAGATCGACGCGCTCGCCCGGGCGACGCAGGCGGCGTGATCGCGCCGCCGACGGGCTGGGCCGACCTGCCGTTCTTCGGCGCGCCCTATCACGCCATCGACGCAGCGCTGTCCCAACAATCCGCCCCCATCCTGCCGCCCGCCGACCGGCGCTTTCGCGCGCTGGAAATCTGCCCGCCGGGCCGGACCCGCGTCGTGATCCTGGGGCAGGATCCCTATCACACGCCGGGCAAGGCCGATGGCCTGGCCTTTTCGATCCCGCAGGAATTTGGCGGGCGACTGGACAGTCTTGGTAATATCTTCAAGGAGTTGCAGGACGATCTTGGCGTCTTGCGCCAGCGCACCGACCTGACCGACTGGGCGCAGCAAGGCGTGCTGCTGCTCAACACTGCGCTGACGGTGCCGCAGGGCAAACCCAAGGCCCACGCCCGGCTTGGCTGGGACCGGCTGACCGCCGAGGTGCTGGACCGCCTCTCGCTCGCACCCCGCGCCTTCGTCCTCTGGGGCGGCCCGGCACAGCGTTTCGCGCGGCACATCCACGGCAGCGGCCACCTTGTCCTGACCTCCGCGCATCCCTCGCCGCTCTCGGCCTATCGCGGCTTTTTCGGCTCCAAACCCTTTTCCCGGATCAACGCTTGGCTTAGGGAAAGTGGCGATGCGCCCATCCGCTGGGCAGAGCCTGAGGACAGCACCCGATGACCGAAACCATCCTCGACCGGATCAAGGCCTACAAGCTGGAGGAAATCGCCGCCGATAAGGCCGCCCTGTCGCTGGCCGATATCGAGGCCGCGGCCCGTAATGCCCCGCCCGTGCGCGGCTTTGCCGAGGCGTTGGGCAAGGCGCAGACCACAGGCTACGGCCTCATCGCCGAGGTCAAGAAAGCCTCGCCTTCGAAGGGGTTGATCCGCGCCGATTTCGACCCCGAGACACTCGCCAAGGCTTACGAGGCCGGGGGCGCGACCTGCCTTTCGGTCCTGACCGACACGCCCAGTTTTCAGGGCGCGAAACCCTTTCTGACCCAGGCGCGCGAGGCGACATCGCTGCCCGCGCTGCGCAAGGATTTCATGTACGATCCCTACCAGGTGGCCGAAGCGCGCGCCCTGCATGCCGACTGCATCCTGATCATCATGGCGAGCGTTTCCGATGCCCAGGCGGCCGAGCTTGAAGATGCCGCCTTTGGCTGGGGCATGGACGCGCTGATCGAGGTGCACGACCGGGCCGAGCTGGACCGCGCGCTGGCGCTGAAATCCCCGCTCATCGGCGTAAACAACCGCAATCTCAAGACCTTCGAGACCACGCTTGATACCACGCGCGCGCTTTCGAAGGCGGTGCCGTCGGGGCGTCTGCTGATTTCGGAGTCGGGGCTCAACACCCCCGCCGATCTGGCCGACATGGCCAGCTACGGCGCGCGCAGCTTCCTTATCGGGGAAAGCCTGATGCGTCAGGCGGATGTGGCCCAGGCCACCCGCGCGCTGCTCAAGGATCCGGTGGCGGCATGACCGGGCTGACCCATTTCGATGCCAAGGGCGACGCGCATATGGTCGACGTGTCCGACAAGGCCACGACATCCCGCATCGCCGTCGCCGAAGGCCACATCAGCATGGCACGCGAAACCTTTGATATCATTACCGAAGGCCGCGCCAAAAAAGGCGATGTGATCGGCATTGCCCGGATCGCGGGCATCATGGGGGCCAAGAAAACGCCCGAGCTCATCCCGCTTTGCCATCCGCTGCCGGTGACCAAGGTCGCGGTGGAGTTGACCCCCGACGCCGATTTGCCAGGGCTGCGGATCACCGCGACAGTCAAGACAACCGGCCAGACCGGGGTCGAGATGGAGGCGCTGACCGCCGTCAGCACAGCCGCGCTCACGGTTTATGACATGGCCAAGGCGGTCGACAAGGCCATGACCATCGGCGGTATCCGTGTGACCCTGAAAGACGGCGGAAAATCAGGCCGTTACGAGGCGACATGATCACCGTATCCGAGGCGTTGGATCAGCTTTTCGCGCTCGCCTCGCCCTTGCATGCGGAGGACGTTCCGCTGCTGCGGGCGGCGGATCGGATTCTGGCCGATGACGTGGTGGCAGAGCGTGATCAGCCGCCCTTTCCCGCCTCGGCGATGGATGGCTACGCGGTTTGCGAGGCGCAGCCGGGTGCCGTGCTCACCGTCATCGGCGAATCCGCCGCCGGTCATCGTTTTGATGGCGCCGTCTCCCCCGGCGAGGCAGTGCGCATCTTCACCGGCGCGCCGGTACCGGAGGGAGCGAAATTCGTTGTTATCCAAGAGGATGTGACGCGGAGCGATGATCAGATCACGCTTGGCGACAGGCTCGACGCCGCGCCCCACATCCGCCCGGCCGGGAACGATTTCCGCGCGGGTATGAAAGTGCCCGGCGGCACCCGGCTGGGGGCCAATGACATCGCCCTGCTCGCCGCCATGAACATCGGCACGGTTCGCGTCCGCCGCCGTCCGGTCGTTGCGATCATCGCCACCGGCGACGAGCTTGTCATGCCCGGAGAGACGCCCGGCCCCGACCAGATCATCGCCTCCAACAGTTTCGGCCTGCACGCGCTCATGCGGCAGCTGGGGGCCGCGCCGCGAATGCTGCCCATCGCACGCGATCATCCCGACAGCCTGCGCATGGTGCTGGCGCTTGCGCAGGACGCCGATCTGGTGCTGACCATCGGCGGCGCGTCGGTCGGAGATCACGATCTGGTCGCCCGGGTGGCGGGCAGTCTGGGGCTGGAACAGGCTTTCTACAAGGTTGCGATGCGGCCCGGAAAACCCTTGATGGCCGGACGTTTGGGCGGCGCAATGATGATCGGCCTGCCAGGCAATCCGGTCAGCGCAATGGTCTGCGGACACATCTTCGTGGCGCCGGTGATCCGGGCGATGCTGGGGCTGGGCCAGAGCGCCGCACCCTGCGCGCAGGCGCCGCTGGCCGCGGATATCGGCGCGAACGGCCCGCGCGAACATTACATGCGGGCGCGGCTGGACAACGGCGCGCTGCATGTCTTTGACCGGCAGGACAGTTCCCTGCTCAGCGTGCTGGGACAGGCCAACGCGCTGGTCGTGCGCCCGCCCCACGACCCCGCCCAAAAGGCCGGAGCGATGCAGCACTACATCGCGCTCTGATTTTTCGTGGCTTCCACCCCAAAGTTTACCGAAAATTATCACTTATCCACAAATGATTGACACAAAACAAGAACATGCGTAGAACAAAGCGTGATAGGGTGTGGAGACATGACATGCTGACCAAGAAACAACTCGACCTGCTGGCCTTCATCAACAAGCGCGTGACGCGCGACGGCGTGCCCCCCAGCTTTGACGAGATGAAAGAGGCGCTGGATCTGCGCTCCAAATCCGGGATTCACCGTCTGATCACGGCACTGGAAGAGCGCGGGTTCATCCGCAGGCTGGCGCATCGGGCCCGCGCGATCGAGATCGTGAAGCTGCCTGACAGCATGGGCGCACAGCCCGGCGGGTTCACTCCGCGCGTGATCGACGGCGACGCGCCCGACAGCCGCCCCGCCAATGCGATGCCGGTCGAACAGGTGGCGGCCGTGGGCGTGCCGCTGGTGGGCCGGATCGCCGCGGGCGAGCCGATCCAGTCGCTGAACGACCACCCCGAGGATATTGCCGTGCCGGGGCAGATGCTGCGCGGCAACGGACGGCACTACGCGCTTGAAGTCAAAGGCGATTCGATGATCGACGCGGGCATCAACGACGGCGATGTCGTGGTGATCCGCGAAACCGGCAGCGCCGACAACGGCGATATCGTCGTGGCCCAGGTCGAAGGGTACGAGGCGACGCTGAAGCGATTCCAGCGCAAGGGCGACATGATCGTGCTGGAAGCGGCCAATCCGGCCTACGAACCGCGTGTCTTGCCGCATGGATCGGTCACCGTACAGGGCCGTCTGGTCGGCTTGATCCGCACCTACTGACCGCGTCAGGGCTGGCGCGCCGCCCAGGCCTGCTGCGCCGCGGCGGGCCGCGGGGCGCCGTGCCAAAGCCGCCAGCCGGTCACCTGCCGCGCCGTCGTGACGCGCAGGCCTTGCGGACCCGGCCAAAGCGCCATCGCACCGGCGTCGCGCAGCGCACCGGGCCCGATGATCCGGCACGGCCAGACCTCGGGCACCGCGACAGACAGCACGATCACGTCATCGGGGTCGCATCCGCTCAGCAACTGCGCCGCCTTTTTCCCCTGTATATGAAGCAGCTGCCCCGGCCCCAGCGGATAGGCTGCGACCCGGTCGGCGGGCTTTTCCGGCCAGCGCGTCGCCGCCTGCCACTGTTCCGCGCCATCGCCATCGTTTTCCAGCCAGACATCGGCAACAAAGCTGCTGCCCTTCGCTTTCGACAGCGCGCGCCCTCGGTCCGTCAGCACGCCCACCAGCCCGCCATCCGCCGCGATCAGCACCGGAGGCCGCGCGGTTCCGGCCCAGAGTGTCGCGGCGCAGAGCATCGGGGCCAGCCCCAGCCATCGCGCCCGGCCCTGCCATAGCATGACGAAAAGCCCGCCGAGCGCCATGAGCGGCAATACCCAGACCGCCGGTGCGACCACATGGCCCACCGCGCCGTCCCAGCTGCTGACCTCGGACGCGACGCCGAGGATCCAGCGCAATCCCGGCTGCATGATCGCGAGGCCGATCCAGCCTGCCCCGACCGGCATCAGCAGCACCGCGAGCAAGGCCGCGGGCATCACCAGCAGGCCCATCAGCGGCACCGAAATGACATTGGCCAACAGGCCGTAATGCGACATCTGGTTGAAATGCGCCATGCCCACCGGCGCCGTTGCCAGCCCCGCGACCAACGACGACAGCACCACCGCCGCAACCGGTGCCAGCCAGCGCGGCAGGCGCCAGGCTTCGGGCAGATCACGCAGCGCGCCGAAGACCGCGACCAGCGCCGTGGTGGCTGCAAAGGACATCTGGAATCCCGGCCCCAGCAAAGCCTCGGGGCGCAGCAAGAGTACCACCAGCGCCGCCATGGCCACGGCGCGCAGCGACAGCGCCCGGCGGTCGCAAAGCACCGCCACAAGCGCCACGGCCACCATGACGAAGGCGCGTTCGGTCGCGACATTACCGCCCGACAGCGCCAGATAGCCCGCCGCGACGAAGAGCGCGCCAACAGCTGCGTATTTCTTGATCGGGTGCCGCAGCGCAAAGGCGGGCACGGTCAGGAAGGCCAGGCGCAGCGCGGAAAAGACCACCCCGGCCAAGAGCCCCATGTGCAGCCCGGAAATCGCCAGCAGATGCGCCAGATTGCTGTCGCGCAGGGTTTGTAGCGTCCCCTGCCCGATGCCGCTCCGGTCGCCGGTCATGATCGCGGCGGCAAAAGCGCCGATTTCGCCGGGCAGTCCGGCCTGCACCCGGGCCGACAGCGCCATCCGCGCCTTGAAGAGCAACTGCCCGTCCCCCGCAGGCGCCAGCAGCAGCACCGGCACGCGGGTATAGCCGACCGCGCCAAGCCGCTGGAACCAGGCGTGACGGCGAAAGTCGAAGCCGCCGGGCTCGACCGGCCCGCCCGCCGCCGAAAGGTGGCCGGTCAGGATGACGGTCTGGCCCGGCTCGGGCGTGATGAACCCCTGTTGCCCGTGCAGGGCGATGCGCACGCGTTGGGGCGTACGATCGGGGGCGGTGCGCTCCAGCACCACCCGGTCCAGCGTCAGCCGCACCGCGTCCGACGCCGACCGGTCGATGCCGACGATGCGCCCCTCGATGGGGCCGTAGTAGCGATAATCGATCTGCGGCCCCGCCACGTGATGCGCCCGCGCGCCCGCCAGCGCCAAACCACAGAGCATCAGCCCCACCGCCAGCAGCAGCGCCGCCAGCACCGGGCCGCAGCGGCGCTCCGCGATCAGCAGGGTCACGCCCGCCAGAGCGCTTGCCCCCAGCACCCAGACCGGCGGTTCGACACGCAGCGCGAAATAGCCGCCGATCCCGACCGCCAGACAGACGGGCACCCAGGGAAAAAGGTGCCCGCGCTGTCCCAGCAGCACAGCTTCAACCGTGCCAGGAAGCTGCCGCATGCTTGTCCTTGCCCCGCTCTCGTGGTTAAGGAAGCCTCAACGCTACTGCCCTACGGTTATCAGAAGGTTAACGCCGCCATGTCCGCGCCCGTCGTCACCCGTTTCGCCCCCTCGCCGACCGGCTATCTGCACATCGGCGGGGCGCGCACCGCGCTTTTCAACTGGCTGTTCGCCCGGGGACGTGGCGGCAGGTTCCTGCTGCGGATCGAGGATACGGACCGCGCCCGGTCCACCGCCGAAGCGACGGCGGCGATCCTCAAGGGGATGGCGTGGCTGGGCCTTGACCATGATGGCGAGGTGGTGAGCCAGGCCGCAGGTGCCGCGCGGCATGCCGAGGTGGCGCATCAACTGCTGGACAAGGGGGCCGCCTACAAGTGCTTTTCCACCCAGGGAGAGATCGAGGCGTTTCGCGAAGCCGCCCGGGCCGAGGGCCGTTCGACCCTGTTCCAGAGCCCCTGGCGCGACGCCGATCCGGCGGCGCATCCCGATGCGCCTTTCGTCATCCGGCTCAAGACGCCGCAGGACGGCACCACGGTCATCCGCGATGCCGTTCAGGGCGACGTGAGCATCGGCAACGACCAGCTGGACGACATGGTGCTGCTGCGCTCGGACGGCACACCGGTCTACATGCTGGCCGTGGTGGTGGACGATCACGACATGGGTGTGACCCATGTGATCAGGGGAGACGATCACCTCAACAACGCCGCGCGGCAGATGGGCATCTATACCGCCATGGGCTGGGATGTGCCGGTCTGGGCGCATATCCCGCTGATCCACGGGCCCGATGGCAAGAAGCTGTCAAAGCGGCATGGCGCGGTCGGGCTCGAGGAATATCAGGCCATGGGCTATCCGGCAGCAGGTATGCGCAACTATCTGGCGCGGCTGGGGTGGAGCCATGGCGACGACGAATTCTTTACCGACGCGCAGGCGCGCGAATGGTTCGATCTGTCCGGTATCGGCAAATCGCCCGCGCGGCTTGATTTCAAGAAACTGGAAAACCTTTGCGGGCAGCATATCGCCGTGGCCGACGATGCTGCACTGCTGCATGAAATCGTCGCATTCCGCGCCGCATCGGGCCAGCCCGCGCTGACGCAGGCGCAGCACGACGGCCTTCTGGCGGGCATGTACTGCCTCAAAGACCGCGCGAAGACCTTTCCGGAACTCCTTGATAAGGCGGAGTTTATCTTGACCTCCGCGCCGATCCAACCGGATAAGAAAGCCGCCAAGGCGCTCGACCCGGTATCCCGTGGTATGCTCGCCGAATTGACGCCGCACCTGCAAAATGCTAGCTGGACGCGAGACGATTTGGAGCGGATCACATCCCTGGTGGCGGAAAATCACGGGATGAAATTCGGCAAGCTTGCGGCACCCCTGCGTGCGGCACTGGCCGGACGGACCGCAACGCCAAGCGTATTCGACATGATGCTGGTGCTGGGGCGGGAAGAAAGCATTCTCCGGATCACCCAGGCCGCAGCCTCCGACACGGCCTAGCCCCGCGGGGCAATCGCCAGGAGAGCGTTGAGATTGACCGCACCGGCAGTGTCCGGCGCCTTGTGACAGAGGGATACTTTGATGGCCGAATCCACCAAGACCGCGACGCTTTCCATTGATGGCACCGACTACGACCTGCCGATTTTCTCGCCGACCGTCGGCCCAGATGTTATCGACATCCGCAAGCTTTATGCCCAGACCGGCGCGTTCACCTACGACCCCGGCTTTACCTCGACCGCGGCCTGCGACAGCACGATCACCTTCATCGACGGCGACAAGGGCGAACTGCTGCACCGCGGCTATCCCATCGACCAGCTGGCGTCGAAATCGCATTTCCTCGAGGTTTGCTACCTGCTGCTTTACGGCGATCTGCCCACCGGCGCGCAGCTTGAGGATTTCGAGAACCGCGTGACCAACCACACCATGCTGCACGAGCAGATGCAGAACTTCTTTCGCGGGTTCCGCCGCGATGCGCATCCGATGGCGGTCATGGTCGGCGTGGTCGGCGCGATGTCGGCGTTCTATCACGACAGCACCGACATTTCCGACCCCTGGCAGCGCGAGGTCGCGTCGATCCGGCTGATCGCAAAAATGCCGACGATCGCCGCCTGGGCCTATAAATACCACATCGGGCAGCCCTTCATTTATCCGCGCAACGATCTGGATTACGCGTCGAACTTCCTGCGCATGTGCTTTGCCGTCCCGTGCGAGGAATACGTTGTCAACCCGATCCTCAGCCGCGCGATGGACCGGATCTTTACCCTGCATGCGGATCACGAACAGAACGCGTCGACCTCGACGGTGCGTCTGGCCTCGTCCTCGGGGGCGAACCCCTTTGCATGCATCGCGGCCGGCATCGCCTGCCTTTGGGGCCCCGCGCACGGCGGTGCCAACCAGGCCTGCCTCGAGATGCTCAAGGAAATCGGCACGCCCGACCGGATCCCGGAATTCATCGCCCGCGCCAAGGACAAGAACGACAGCTACCGGCTGATGGGCTTTGGCCACCGGGTCTACAAGAACTTCGATCCCCGCGCGACGGTGATGAAGCAATCCGCCGACGAGGTGCTCGAGCTTCTGGGGGTCGAGAACAACCCGATCCTGGCCACCGCGAAAGAGCTGGAGAAGGCGGCGCTCGCCGATCCCTACTTTGCCGAGAAAAAGCTTTTCCCGAATGTCGACTTCTATTCCGGCATCATCCTTGAGGCGATGGGTTTCCCGACCTCGATGTTCACACCGATCTTCGCACTGGCGCGCACCGTCGGCTGGATTTCGCAGTGGAAGGAACAGATCAGCGATCCGCAGCTGAAAATCGGCCGCCCGCGCCAGCTTTACCTGGGCAATACCGCGCGCGATTACATCGATATCGAAAACCGCTAGACCCGGAACCGGTCCAGCGCGAATCTGCCCGGCCCCGGAAACGGGGTCGGGCTTTTTTGTGTTCGGACTGCCCCAATCGCTCATTCGCACTGTTTCCAAACTGCGATCATCCTTTGTCGTCTGCCAGGTTTCGTTTCAGGAACCGCGCCGCAACCCCCTGAAATACGGCGCAATTGGGGCGGAAAAAGTCTGTTTCCAAAAATCTCGGACGCATTTTCGGGAAATGGTGGCAAGACCTCACCAACGAATTTCCCAGTCACGCAAGGATGAGTGCAATGGCGACTTCCCCCCCGAAAGAGGTGTACTTTGGCTGCGACAACCAGGTGCGTCTGGTCATCACCGAAGATGACGGCAACCTGCTGTTCCAGATCTATGCCGAAGACCCGGAAAACATCGATATCGATGCGCTGTTCTTCAATCTGACGGATGATGCCGACGTGTCGCGGCTGGTCGCCTCGCCGGAATTCAGCGAGGAAATCGGATCGAACGGTGAGAACATCACCGATTTCGACGCCGACCTGAACGGCTTCAACCAGATGGACAACAGCGCCCAGGTGCGCGAGAATTTCGACGTTCGGGTCGAATTCGGCACGGTTCCCTACACCTCGGGTGGCGATGTCAACGAGGCGGCGCTGACCTTCTACCTGGACGGCGGCAATTCCGATCTGACCATCGACAGCATCGACCTGAGCAACATGACCGTGGTGGTGAACACCGACGGTGTCACCGGCACCGCGCTTGTCAGCAACGCCGGGTCGACCCCCGCCCCGGTCGAGGTCGTGGCCCTGTCCGAAGACTTCTCGGGCAGCAGCCTGAACGCCAGCGGCAACATCGCCCATAATGACGGCTGGTACCTGAATTCCCACACCGGAAAGGCCGTGACCAATGGCTGCTACGACGGTCGGCTGGTGTTCGACGAAGTGGCCACCGACGGGCCGGTCAGCCTGACCTTCGACGCGCAGGCCGGAGACCTGACGAAGTTCGAGGCCGGCGGCTGGTACGGCGACAGCTTCCGCGTCGAGGTACAGATCGACGGCGGCGACTGGGTCTTGCTGGACGAATTCGTGGTCAACCACGATGCCACGGCGATGGTCGGGTCGAAGACCGGGCAGACCATCGGCAGCGGCGAGGCCTCGACCCTGACCTATTCGGGCGGGCTGCTCGACGACACCAACGGCGACGTGCAGTTCCGCGTGGTGTCCGATTTCACCTCGTCCAACGAAACCATGAGCATCGACAATGTGGAAATCACCACGACCGAAGCCCCGGCTGGTGTCGAAACGACGGTGGAAACCGTTGTGGCCGAAGAGAATTTCGACGGCCTGCACTATGCCACCCAAAGCGGCGAAGTGCGCTGGAACGAAGGCTGGGATGTCGAGAACGGCGCGCTCAGCACCGATGGCTGCAACGATGGCAACCTGTGGTTCGAAAGCGTCGAGATCGAGGGCGAGGCCAGCGTGTCCTTCGACGCCCGCGCCCCGCATGTCGAAAACTTCGATGCGGGCGGATATTACGGCGACTCGCTTGAGGTCTGGGCGCTGGTCAACGGCACGGAATGGCACCTGCTCGACACTTATGTGGTGAACGCTGACGGCACCGCTCTGGTGGGCGACAAGACCGGCCAGACCATCACCACCGATACACAGACGCTGACTTACGAAGGTGGCGCGCTGGCCGGGGCCGATACCGTTCAGATCGTGCTCGATTCCGACATCTCGGCCCGGAACGAAGAGATCATCATCGACAACTACGTGGTGACCGACACCGTCGTGACCGACGGCGCCGCCGAAACCTGCGAAGAGTTCGAGGATGCGCATGCGGGCGATGTCGTGTCGGACCAGTTCGACGGCTTCACCGTCAGCGGTCAGCGCGCCGGGGACGATCCCGACAGCGAAAACGACGCGATGATCTTCGACACCAGCAACCCCACCGGCTACGACTGGGATCTGCACTATGCCAACCAGGGCAACGCCATCATCATCTCCGAAGACAACGACAGCCACGATCCCGACGACAATGCGGGTGGGGGCACGCTGACCTTCGAATTCGACCAGGTGTCGGACGTGACCAGCCTGACCGTGCTCGACGTGGAAGAGGCCGGCGGCAGCATTGATCTTTACGATGCCGAGGGCGAGCTGATCAACAGCGTGGCGATCCCCGAGGGCGAGAACAACAGCCTGCAGGTGATCGAGGTGAACACCAACGGCGTGGCCAGCATGGATGTGAACCTGGCTGGATCCGGCGCGGTCGACGATGTCTGCTTCAGCGTCGCGCAAGAGCAGGACGACACCTGCCTTGAATACGAGGTCACCTACGACGACTGGATGACCGACAAGGAGCTCGAGGAAGAAGAGCCCGCGGCAGAAGAAGAAGACGAATTGGCCATGGCCGGGATGTGATCCCGCAGCCCTGCCCGAAACAAAAGGCGCGTCCCGCGGGGCGCGCCTTTCTTGCTTTCCAGCCCCTGGCTTTCAGGCCGTAAGGTCAGCGCCCTTCGTACTGCGCCGGGCGCTTTTGCAGGAAGGCCACGACGCCTTCCTTGAAATCCCGGGTCTTGCCGCACTGGCCCTGCAGCTTCGCCTCGAGCGCCAGTTGATCGTCCAGCGTGTTGTCGAACGACGCGCGCATCGCCTGTTTTACCCGCTCAAAGGCGGCGGTCGGCCCCTTGGCCAGATGCGCCGCGCGACCGCGCCAGTGCGCATCGAACGCGTCGTCCGCCACCGCTTCCCAGATCATCCCCCAGTCGTCGGCCTGCCGCGCGGTGATCTTTTCGGCGAAAAGCGCCGCCCCCATCGCCTTGGCCAGGCCCATCTGGCGCGGCAGATACCAGGTGCCGCCCGCATCGGGGATCAGGCCGATCCGGGTGAACGCCTGCAGGAAGAAGGCCGATTCTGTCGCGATCACCACGTCGGCGGCCAGCGCAAGATTCGCCCCTGCCCCGGCCGCGGCGCCGTTCACCGCCGAAATCGTCGGCACCGGGCAGTCAAAGATCGCGCGCAGCATCGGCACGTATTCGTCCCGCAGCGTGCGTTCGAGATCGAGATTCGCCGCCGTGGCCCGGTCGCCCAGGTCCTGCCCGGAACAAAAGCTCTTGCCCGCGCCGGTCATGACCACCACCCGCGCCTCGCGCCCGCCGCGGCTCACCGCATCGGTGATTTCCGCCCGCATCTGGGTGTTGAGCGCGTTCATCACATCCGGACGGTTGAGCGTGATCACCGCTATGTCGTCGGTGATGTCAAAGGTGATGGCGTCGTACTGCATGATCGGCTCTCCGCATGTGATGGTGCGCGCATCAAACACGCGGGCGCCGCAAATGGCAAAGCCAAACGCGGCGTCACTTGAAGACGCGCCGCCGCGTCCGGGTCAGCCCGCCGGTATGGTCGCACGCAGCCGCTGCAGCAGCGCCCGGGCGTCGGCCGGCATCGGGCGTTCCACGCGGATGTATTCCGACCCGTCGGTGGTCCGGCTGAGCGCCCCCGCCTCGATCAGCGAGCGGCGGATCTGCGCGGCATCGCGGAACCCTGTCAGCGCGTCGATGCGTGCGCTGATCTGGCGTTCGGTCATTACCTCGCGCGCGGGCAGCTGTGCCCAGATCACCCAGCAGCAAAGCATCTGGATCGCGGTACGCGCGGGCCATTGCGCCAGCCGCCCCTCGGCATCGAAATAGCGCAGCGCCCGGGTCACGCGCTTTTCATCCACCACCGGGGCTGGTTCGGCGCGGGCGCGCAGGTGCTGGTAATTGCGGTAGCCCGCCGCGCGGGCCACCATCCCCAGCATTTCAAGCTGTTTGGGCGGATCGGGCAGTTCCGCGCGCAGCGCCTTGGCGAATTGCGACAGGTCGGAAATGGTCAGGGGAATCGTCTCTCGGGACATCGGTCTTCTCCGCTGCGACACCGCGCCCCGTTCGGGGAAGGAGGTCCGCCCTTGTCCAAAGGTATCGCCGGGATGGGATCCGATGAGAGGAGTAAGGCAGGTTTAGCAAGTGGCGGCGCCTGGGTGAACTGCGGACCCTGACCTATGGATTAGCACGGGCCGGCCGCCCCGGCAATCCTAGCCGTCCTTGAGGATATCCCGCAGCCGCGCCTGTTCCGCCTCGCTCAGCCCGCTTTCGGTCTCGGCCACGGCACTCGACCGGCCGCGCACATAGAAGACGCCCACCCCCAGCGCCAGCAGCAGCATCGCGGGCCCCGCCGCCCACAGCAGCCAGTTGGCGCCGCCGGTGGTGGGGTTCAGCAGTACGAATTCGCCGTAGCGTTCGACGATGTAGTCGATGACCTCCTCGTCGCTGTCCCCGGCGACCAGCCGTTCGCGCACCAGCAGGCGCAGGTCCCGCGCCAGCGACGCATTGCTTTCGTCGATGCTTTCGTTCTGGCAGACCAGACAACGCAGCCCCTTGGAAAGCTCCCGCGCACGTGCCTCCAACGCCGGATCGTCCAGCACCTCGTCCGGCAGCACCGCCCAGGCCGCCCCCGCGAAGACGCCCACCAAGGCGGAGGAGCTGCCCGCAAGCAACATCAGTGCGAGCAGCAGCGCCCTCATTCCGCAGGCACCGCCGCGGCGGCACGGGTCTTGCGCGCACCTGCCGCCACGCGGTAGCGGCGGTCCGTCAAGCTTACCAGCCCGCCCAAGGCCATGATCAGGCACCCGGCCCAGATCCAGTTGGCCAGCGGCTTGATATAGGTGCGCAGCACCCAGCCGCCGCCGTCCTGGGCGTCACCGATCACCACATAGACGTCGCGCAGGAACCGGTAGTCGATGGCCGCCTCGGTCGTGGGCATCTGCGCCACCGGATAGTTGCGCTTTTCGGGGCGCAGTTCCGCCACCTCGGTGCCGTTGCGGCTCAGCCCGACCACGCCCATGGTCGACAGGTAGTTGGGGCCGCGCACCTCCTCGACGTCACGCAGTTCCAGCTCGAACCCGCCCACGGCAAAGCTTTCGCCGATCTGCGCCACGCGGATATCCTCCTGCTGCCAAGCCATCAGCCCGGCGATGCCGATCATCGTGATGCCCAGGCCCGAATGCGCCAGCGCCTTGCCCCAATCGGCCCGCGGAAGCCGCGCCAGCCTGCGCAGATCGCGCGACTGGCCCAGTCGCCCGGCCAGGTCCGTGACCGCGCCGGCCACCAGCCAGACGCCCAGGAAGACGCCGATGGGACCCATCAGGCTGCGGCCGGTCTGCATGGCCCACACCAGCCCCGCCAGCGCCACGGCAAGACAGAAGGCCGGGACCAGCGACCGCAGGGTGCGCGAGACCTTGCCGCGTTTCCAGGCCATCATCGAGCCCAGCGGCAGGATCAGCCCAAGCAGCATCATGAACGGCGTGAAGGCAAGGTTGAAGAACGGCGGCCCGACGCTCAACTTCCGGTCGAACGCCATTTCGGCCACCAGCGGCCACATGGTGCCCACGAAGACCACGAAACACGCCACCGCCAGCAGGATGTTGTTGGCCACCACGGCGCTTTCGCGGCTGACCACGCCAAAGACGCCCTTGGCCTGCATCACGTTGGCGCGCCCGGCGAACAGCGTCAGCGCCCCACCGGTGAAGAAGACCAGGATCATCAGGATGAAAACGCCGCGTTCGGGATCGTTGGCAAAGGCATGCACCGAGGTCAGCACACCCGAGCGGACGATGAAGGTCCCGATCAGCGAAAAGCCGAAGGCGAGGATCGCCAGAAGGATGGTCCAGCTTTTCAGCGCCTCGCGCTTTTCCACGACGATGGCGGAATGCAGCAGTGCTGCGGCCAGCAACCAGGGCATGAAGCTTGCGTTTTCCACAGGGTCCCAGAACCAGAATCCGCCCCAGCCCAGTTCGTAATAGGCCCACCAGGAGCCCAGACCGATTCCGATGGTCAGGAATATCCAGGCGGCCAGCGTCCAGGGGCGCACCCAGCGGCCCCAGGCGGCATCGACCCGGCCCTCGATCAGGGCGGCGACGGCAAAGCTGAAGCAGATGCTGAGGCCCACGTAGCCGAGGTACAGGAACGGCGGATGAAAGGCCAAACCGGGGTCCTGCAGCAGCGGGTTGAGGTCCTGCCCGTCAAACGGCGGCACCGCAAGCCGCAGGAACGGGTTCGAGGTGAAGAGGATGAAGGCGAAAAAAGCCACGGCGACGGAGGACTGCACCGCCAGCACCCGTGCCCGCAGGGTCGGCGGCAAATTGCCCCCGAACCAGGCCGCCATCGCCCCGAAAAGCGCCAGGATCAGCACCCAAAGCAGCATCGACCCCTCGTGGTTCCCCCAGGTGCCCGAGATCTTGTAGAGCATCGGCTTGGCGGAATGCGAGTTTTCGACCACCAGCTTGAGGCTGAAGTCCGATACGATGAAGGCATGCATCAGCGCGGCAAAGGAAAACGCCGTCAGCAGGAATTGCGCCGTTGCCGCGGGTTCGGCCACGGCCATCCAGCCCGGCCAGCGTTTGTGCGCGCCCACCATGGGCACCACAGCCTGCACGATGGCGATAAGAAACGCGAGGATGAGGGCGAAGTGTCCGAGCTCTGTGATCATACCCCGGACTATAGGGGGCGCAGGGTCACGGGCCAATGGGATTCGGCACTTTCGGCGGTTCACGTTGTCGCGGGGCGCCGGGTGGCCCGCCGGACGGGTTTCCTGCGTCCGGCGGCTGGATTCAAGACCCGGCAAAGCCGGGCGCGCGGTCCTCGTTCCGGGTGCTGCGCCATTCCGCCAGTGCTGGATTTTCGGGGCCGTCATGGCCCACGCCGCCAGCGGACGGGGCGTCGCCGCGCAACGCGTCGATCGCCCCGATGCTTTGCACCACCTGCGGCACGGCGGCCATGGTCGCGGCCAGCTCGCGCTGGAAGTCCTGCCCCTTCGACTGGTGACGCGCGCCGAAATAGAAACTGACAATCGCCCCCAGCAGCCACCAGAGCGGCTCTGGCACCAGCGCGATGCCCGACATCCGCGCGGCGAACCACACCGGATCGACCATCGCCGCCACGAAAAGCCCCAGCGTGCCAAGCGCCATCGCTGGACGCGGCACGCGGTTGAGCGCGTCCATGAACCGGTCGAAAAGGCCGCGGCGGGTCAGCCGGAATTCCTGCCCGAACTGCTGCAGCGCCTGGGCCTGGTGAGTGGCGTCGCGGCCCGCCTGCGCCTCGGCATTCACGCGGAAAACCTCGGCCGTTTCGGCCACCACGTTGCGGCCGCCGCCAAAGACCAGCCCCAGAAGTTTCTCGATCAATCCCATTGTGCCACCCGTTCCTGAAAGGCCGCGTCGCTCAGGTGAAAGCGCGGCGAAATGAACGCCTCGGCCCGGGTGATCCAGCCGCCCTTGCCACCATCGCGGCGGCGCGCGTATTTGCGGCTGGCGGGGCGCCGGTCGGCCAGCGCGAAGTAGTAGTTGCGCCGCGCAATCCCGTAAGCGTCGGCCAGATGGTCGGGCGCCATGTCATAGGCGGCCCTTGCCGCGCCAGCCGTCTGCGGGCCGATGATGCCGTCCACCGTCACGCCCTGCCCCATCTGGCCCAGCAGGCGTTGCAGGATCTTGACCGCGTTGGTCCCGGCGTTGACATACATGTCGAAGACCGACGCCTGCAGCACCTTCGGCAGGGTGCCGATGCGGGGCCGGTCGAAATAATGCCGCACGAAAATCTCCACCGCCTGGTCGCGGTTCAGCCGTTTCACATCCGCGGCGCTGACCCGGCCGTCGCCGTCAAGGTCCAGCCCCAGCCGCTGCATCGTGTGGATCGTGACGCCGAAATTCGTGGCGCCGCCGGGGTCGTCGGGGTCGTTGACATAGCCGCCTTCGCGGGCGACGATTTCTTCGGCGATGCGCCGGACGTCTTGGGGATGTGCGGACATGGGGTGCCTCTGGCCTGCTCAAATCGCCGACCAGACTGCGCCCGCAAGGGTTAACCGCGTCGCACAGCACCGCGCGCCGCCAAGGTCCGTCGAAAGGATGCCATGACCGCAGACGACATCATCGCTCGGCTGGATCTGGCCCCGCATCCCGAGGGCGGGCACTACCGCCAGACCTGGATCGCCCCTGCCGAAGGCGACGCCCGCCCGGCGGGCACCTGCATCTACTTTCTGCTGCGCGCGGGCGAGGCAAGTCATTGACACCGTGTCGACGCGACCGAGATCTGGCATTTCTACGCCGGTGCGCCGCTTGTCCTGTCGCTGGCGCCGTCGCTGGACGGGCCGCGGCAGGATCATGTGCTGGGCCCCGACCTGGCTGCGGGCGCCGCGCCGCAGATCATCGTGCCTGTCGATCACTGGCAGGCCGCCCGCACGACCGGCGACTGGACCCTTGTGGGCTGCACCGTGTCCCCTGCGTTTCAGTTTTCCGGCTTCACCCTGGCCGGGCCCGACGTCACCATTCCCTGATCCCACGAAAAACGCGCCCCCCGGGGTCGGAGGGCGCGTTCCTGTCTTTAGCCGTCAGACGGCGGAAATCGCTTAGTTCAGCGGCGATTCGTCAACAGACTGCATGTTCTCCAGCTCTTCTTCGCTGTAGCCGACAACGACCTTGTAGCTTTCGTCTTCGACCGGCACGAGCTGCACGTTCTGCATCTCAAGCATGACGTGCTTGTCGCCGATGCCCAGGAAACCGCCGACCTCGGCCACGATGCCTTTGATCTTGCCATCGGAGGTCAGGATGATGTCCTCGATCTCGCCGATGTTTTCCCAGTTCTCACCCATTTCCGAGTAGGATTGGGTCGAGAATTCGGCCACGCCGTTCTGCGTGTCAGCCGAGTAGATTTCGCCACCCAGAATGTCGCGAACGCGGATCATGTTGGTGTCGTTCGACGCCATGTCGTTGGCATTTTCGGCAGCGGCGTCGGCGGCTGCAGCGGTTTCGTCTGCAGCGTTGTCCATGGCTTCACCGGTTTCGTCCGCGGCGTTTTCAACCGCTTCGCCGGTCTCATTAGCGGCATTATCGACAGCCTCACCGGTTTCTTCGGCGGCATTCTCGGTTGCCTGCGCGGTGTCTTCTGCGGCGTTCTCGACAGCTTCGCCCGCGTCGTTCATCGCTTCGCCGGTCGCATCTGCGGCGTTTTCTCCAGCATTCTCAAGGCTTTCGCCAGCGTTCTCGAGATTCTGCTCCATCTCTTCGCCATTGGTGTGGCTTTCCGCATATGCGGCGCCGGCGGCAAGGGTCAGGGCGAGGGCGGTTGTTGTAAACAGATGTTTCATGTCTAGTCCTCCTACGGATTTGCAACTGGAGGAAGAACACCCGCAACGCCCTACCGTTCCGTCGAAAAGCTGGAATATATTTCTATCTTCTCACGGAACTGTGAGCGGCGTGAGAGCGTTCGCATGCCCTCGCATACCCACAACGGATTTGACCTGAGGCGGTGGCTTACCCGGTGTGGCGCTGGACGTAGGCGATAAGCTGCGCGGTGGACCCGTCCTTGCCGTCGGTGGGCTTTTCGCCCGTCACCATCGGCCCCAGCGCCGTCGCCAGTTCCTTGCCCAGTTCCACGCCCCACTGATCGTAGGAATTGATCCCCAGGATCACCCCTTCGACAAAGACACGGTGTTCATAAAGCGCCACGATCTTGCCCAGCACCTCGGGGGTGAGCTGCGGATAGATCAGCGTGGTCGAAGGTCGGTTGCCCGGGAACACGCGGTGGCGGGCCTGGCGGTCAAGCTCGGGGCCGACAAGACCCTTGGCCGCCATGATCTTTGTCGCCTCTTCCAGCGACCGGCCGCGCATCAGCGCTTCGGACTGGGCAAAGCAGTTGGCCATCAGCAGCGCGTGATGGTGGCGCAGTTCAGGCTCGAAACCTTCGGCGGCGACCAGGAATTCGCATGGTACGACCCGCGTGCCCTGATGGATCAGCTGGTAAAAGGCGTGTTGGCCGTTGGTGCCCGGCTCGCCCCAGACCACGGGGCCCGAACTGACGGTCAGATCCTTGCCGTCCATCGACACGCCCTTGCCGTTGCTCTCCATCTCGAGCTGCTGCAGATAGGCGGGCAGCCGTGACAGACGGTTGTCGTAGGGCAGCACAGCACGGGTGGCGTGGCCCAGGCCCTGGTTGTGCCAGATGCCCACCAGCGCCAGCAGCACCGGCATGTTCTGATGCGGCGCGGCCGATCTGAAATGGTTGTCCATCTCCTGCGCACCGCGCAGAAAGGCGCGGAAGGCATCAGGCCCGATGGCGATCATCAGCGACAGGCCGATGGGCCCCCAAACCGAATAGCGCCCGCCGACCCAATCCTCGAATCCCAGCACGCGGTCCTCGGGGATGCCGAATTCGGCGGCCTTTGCCTTGTTGGACGACAGCGCGATGAACTTGCCGTCCAGCGACGCGCCCTTGTCTTCAAGCCAGGCCTTCGCGGTGCGGGCGTTGGTCATCGTCTCGATCGTGGTAAAGGTCTTGGAGGCGACGATGAACACGGTCTTTTCCGGGTCGCAGGCGCGCAGCACGTCCGAGATATCGGCCCCGTCCACGTTCGACACGAAATGGCAACGCGGCCCGTCGTGATAGGGCGACAGCGCAATCGCCGCCATCTTGGGGCCAAGATCGGACCCGCCGATGCCGATGTTGACCACATCCGTCACGTCGCTGGCGCGCACGTCGCGGGCAAGGGTCGTCATCTTGTCGAGCGTCGCCAGAACCTCGGGCATGACGTCCTGCCCGTCCACATGCACCGGCCCGCCATCAAGGTTTCGCAGGGCGGTGTGCAGCACCGCGCGGTCTTCGGTTTCGTTGATCTTGGCGCCGCTGAACATCTGCTCGCGCCGCGCCTCGACGCCTGCGTCCTGCGCAAGTTTGATCAGCGCCGCCCGCGCCTGTTCGTCCAGCTGGGTCTTGGAATAGTCGAAGAGCATGCCGACGGCGTTCAGCGAAAATTCCGCCGCGCGGTTGTCATTGTCGAAAAGGTCCAGAATTTGCCGATCGGCCGCACGTTCGGCCTGTTTGCTGATCTCGTCCCACATGTCGGTCACTCCGCCCAATGTACGATTGCGCCGTCCAGGACGGCATTGATCGGCGCCTCAAGCGCCTTCTTGCCCTTGGCGTTTTCAAGCGCCGCGCGCTTTTCCGCGCCGAAGATCACCACGTGCTTGCGCAGCGCACCGTTGAGCACCTGCGCAGTCAGGGTGACACGCGGTTCGGGGGCGCCCGGCGCACGCATCGGCATCAGCACCGGCGCATCGGGGGCCAGCGCATCCCCGAGCCGGTCGGCGCCCGGAAACAGCGATGCCGTGTGCATGTCCGCGCCCATCCCCAGCAGCACCACCGCCAGCGGCAATTCGGCGGTGATGGTCTGGCTTATTTCCGCCAGCCGCTCCTCGGGTTCCTGACAGGGCACATACATCGGCAAGAGCCGCGCGGCGGCGGCTTTTTCCACCAGCAGTCGTTCGCGCAGAAGCCGGGTGTTCGACCGCTCAGAGCTTTCCGGCACCCAGCGTTCGTCGGTCAGCAGGACATCGACCCGGTCCCAGTCCAGTTCGGTGGCGCACAAATCGTCGAAGATCGGTCCCGGCGTCGTCCCGCCCGGCACCGCAAAGGCGACCCGCTCGTCGTGCTTGAGCGCCGCGCGCAGATCCCCCGCCAGCTGCCCGGCCAGGTCGATGATCAGCATCTCGCGGTCAGGGTATTCCTGAAGCTCGTGGCTCATGCCTTGATCTCCCGCCATTTGCGGCCGTCGCGATGCATCAGCATCAGCGAATCCTCGGGGCCGGCGCTGCCCGGATCATAGAGCTTGGGCACGTCGTTGCGCGCGGTCCATCCCGCGATGATCGGATCGGTCCAAGCCCAGGCGGCCTCGACCTCGTCCCCGCGCATGAACAGCGTCTGGTTGCCCCGGATCACATCCATGATCAGCCGTTCATAGGCGTCAGGCACCTCGTCGGCATCGGGGCCAAGCGCGTCGGCAAAGGTCATGTCGAGCGGCACATCGACCAGCCGCATGCCCCCCGGCCCCGGTTCCTTGATGGTCACATCAAGTGTCATGCCTTCGTTGGGCTGCAGGCGGATCACCAGCACGTTGCGGTGCCGCCCCGCTTCGGCCCCGAAAATCGAATGCGGCGCGTCCTTGAAGACGACGGCGATTTCGCTGGTGCGCGCGCGCAGCTTCTTGCCGGTGCGCAGGTAGAACGGCGTGCCGGCCCACCGCCAGTTCGAGATATGCACCTTCATCGCCAGGAAGCTTTCGGTAAAGCTCTTGAGGTTCTCGACATCCTGCCGGTAGCTGGGCTCGTTTTCCGACTTGTCGTACTGGCCGCGCACGATGTGATGCGTCTCGACGGGTTCGAGCGCGCGGATCACCTTGAGCTTTTCGTCGCGCACCGCGTCGGGTTCGAACTTCGCCGGCGGCTCCATCGCGATCAGACACAAAAGCTGCATCAGGTGGTTCTGCACCATGTCCCGCATCGCGCCGGATTTGTCGTAATAGCCGCCGCGCCCGCCGACGCCCACGGTTTCGGCCACGGTCACCTGGATATGATCGACGTACTGTGCGTTCCAAAGCGGCTCGAACAGCACGTTGCCAAAGCGCACAGCCATCAGGTTCTGCACCGTTTCCTTGCCCAGGTAGTGGTCGATCCGGTATATCTGCGTCTCGTCGAAATGCTCGGCCAGCACGCCGTTCAGTTCGCGCGCCGTGCCCAGGTCGTTGCCAAAGGGCTTTTCCACCACGATCCGGCTTTCCGGCGACGCCAGCCCATGCTGGTGCAGCCGTTCCGCCAGCGCCCCGAAGAGCGACGGCCCGACCGAAAAGTAGAACGCCCGCACCCGGTCATTGGTGACGCGCGCGGCCAGATCCTGCCAGCCGTCGGTGCCGGTCGCATCGACGCGGACGTATCCCAGCCGCGACAGGAACGCCTCGAGCACGCCACCCTCGGGGGCTTCGGTGCCACCGAATTCGGCAATCGCCTCGCGCACGAACGCGCGGTAGCCGTCATCGTCCATTTCCGACCTGGCAGCGCCGATCACCTGCGCCTCTTCCGGCATCTGTCCGGCGCAGAAACGCCGGAAAAGACCGGGCAGAATCTTGCGGCGGGCCAGGTCCCCGGTGCCACCGAAAATCACCAGATCGAACGGGTCCACGGGAATAACGCGCGATACCATGTCAGCTGTGCTCCGTCATATGTCTCGTCCGTGCTGCGGCGGGGTCCTCACCCCAGGGCCGTTAGCGCTAACGCGGACCGTTTAGCGCATCTGCTTCGTCTTGTCTAACACTCTGACAGCCTATCACAATGGTGTCACCCGACAGCGACAGCACTGGCCAGTGCCGGGCGGCGCGGATACCTGTCTGACAAACAAGGAAAGATTTGACCGCTCATGAAAGATGCCAACCACACTGCAAATGCCGGGAAATTTGCCGATCCGCGGCTGACCGCCACGGGCGAGGACCGCGCCACGGTGGCGCTCACCCATCCGCAGACGCTGTGGTTCAACACCGGTACGCTGTGCAACATCGAATGCCTGAACTGCTATATCGCAAGTTCGCCCAGCAACGATGCGCTTGTCTACATCACCGAAGCCGAGGTGGTGGACTATCTCGATCAGCTTGACGCACGCCAGTGGCCGGTGACCGAAATCGGCTTTACCGGTGGGGAGCCGTTCATGAATCCCGAGATGATCGGCATGACCCGCGCCTGCCTGGCGCGCGGTTACGAGGTGCTGATCCTGACAAACGCGATGCGCCCGATGATGCGCCGCAAGATGCGCGAAGGGCTCGAGGCATTGCAGGCCGAATACGGGTCCAAGCTGACCTTGCGCATTTCGGTCGATCACTGGTCGGCCGACAACCACGATGCCGAACGCGGCGCGGGCACCTTCGACAAGACGATCGAGGGCATGCGCTGGCTGCGCGATCAGGGCATCCGCATGGCCATCGCGGGCCGCACCATGTGGGACGAAACCGACGCGCAAAGCCGTGCAGGCTATGCCGCGCTCTTCAAGGCCGAAGGGTTCGACATCGACGCCTATGATCCGGCGGCTTGCGTGCTTTTCCCGGAAATGGACGAGACCGTCGAGGTGCCCGAAATCACCACCGCCTGCTGGGGCATTCTCGACAAGAACCCCGACGACGTGATGTGCGCCTCCTCGCGCATGGTGGTCAAGCGCAAGGGCGCGGAGACGCCCGCCGTGCTGGCCTGCACCCTGCTGCCCTACGCACCCGAATTCGAACTGGGCGCGACGCTGGAAGAAGCCGAGCGTGACGTCGCGCTCAACCATCCCCATTGCGCCAAGTTCTGCGTGCTGGGCGGCGCGTCCTGCTCGGGCTGAGGCGGCCCTAGAACCGGTAGGTGCCGTAGATGCCCAGCGTGGCGCTGGGTGACGCGTCCAGCGAATATTTCGGGTCCTTCGCGCCTGCGGGCGTCGAATCCGGCAGGAAACGATTGATCTCGGGCGTCGCGCCGCTGCTGATCTCCAGGAAGCCGCCGTAGGAAAAATTGCGCAGCCGCACATCTATTGACGCCCGCAGCGACGCCGAAAGAACCGTGTCGGAAAACCTGTGGTTCTGGCTGTTGGCATAATTCAGCGCCCCGCCAAGCCCCTGCCCGCGTACCTTTTCCGTCACGTCGAAATCATAGGCGTCATAGCCCACCTGCCCCGACAGCGAAAACGTCGTCGCGCGGTTGCCGACGCCCAGAAAGGTGCGCGCATACCCCAGCCCGGCATAGGCCCCGGTATAGCTGCCGTCGAAAGTGGTGTCGTAGCGCCCCCGCCAGTCGCTGCTTGCGCCAAACGCGGGCGTGTCGGCGTGAAAGGTCGTGGTCTCGCTCTGGTCGAGCGATCCGCCGCGCAGGCCGAAGAAGATGCTGGTCACTCCGACCGAACCGCGCCCGCCCATGCCGCTGCCGCCGCTGCCATCGTGCACGTCCATCCGCAGCGGCAGGTCCAGCCCCAGCGAAAAGATCGAGCCGGTGCGCTCTGTGTCGAAGGACGCGTTGAGCAGATCGGTCGGCGAATTGACGTAGACGCCGGGCGTGCCGCCAATCCCGGTGATCCCGAATCCGCCCAGGAAGGTCTGATTGTCGATGCTGTCCGACCCGTCTAACCGGTAGCCCGACGCCTCGATGTTCAGCGTCAGCGGCAACACCATCCCGGCGTCAATGCAGATATCCGCTGTGGCGCCAAGCTGCGCGCCCGACAGCCGGTAATCGAACTCCAGCGCCGGGTTGCGCAGCGTTCCGGCGATCTCGGTGGCAAAGCCGCTGCGCTTGTGGTTGCGGGTGGTCACAAGGATCGCCCCCTCCGCCGCCGCGACCCCGTAGATCGAGGCCGCCACCGGCCCGCGCAGCACCTCGATCCGTTCGATATCCTCCGGGTCGGGCAGCGCCCCGTTGTTCATTGTATAGCTGTCCGGCCCGGTACGCTGCCCGTCCACGATGATCAGCGGCCCGGGCCGCCCGTCCCCAAGCCCGCGCACGGTGACGTTGGTTGCGCCCTGACCGGGCTGGAGGGTGGTGCCGTTCTCGAACCGCACACCGGGCAGAGAGTTGAGCGCGTCGGTCACGTTGGTCCCGGGCAGTCGCTGAAGATCGTCTGACGAAAGCGCCTCGATCGTCAGGGTGGAACAGCGCGCCCCGCGCGCCTCGGCCGCGTGGGTGAGGAAAAGAGCCGCACTGCAGGCGGCACCGAAAATCACGGTCTTGCAAGTCATGTCTGAAATCTCCCGATGAATGAAATTGCGGAAAACGCATACGATTCAAGAATACGGGGGCGCCATGATACGAACGCCACCGCCCTCGGACCAAGCGTTTTCTGCCCCGCCGGGCCTGGCGGCACACCTTTCGGCTGATTGGGCAGCTATCCACGCAACCCTGACAGCATGCCACCACCCTTTCGCCCGCCTCGGCGCGGCTCTGCCGGGCCGCGCCGAAGCCGCTTGATCGCCGTCCCGCCCCGTGCGACCAAGCGGGCAAAACCGGAGCTTTGCCATGCCGCCGCGCAAGATCATCATCGACACCGACCCCGGCCAGGACGACGCCATCGCCATCCTGCTGGCGCTCGCCTCGCCCGAGGATCTGACCGTGCTGGGCATCACCGCCGTCGCAGGCAACGTGCCCTTGCCGCTCACTCAGGAAAACGCGCGCAAGGTCTGCGAACTGGCGGGCTTTCCCGAAACCCGTGTCTTCGCCGGTTGCGACGCGCCGCTGAAACGCCCCCTGCACACCGCTGAACATGTGCATGGCCAGACCGGGCTCGACGGTCCGACCCTGCCCGCCCCGACCATGCCGCTGCAGGACCAGCACGCGGTCGATTTCATCATCGACACCCTGCGGGCCGAACCGCCAGGCACGGTCACGCTCTGCCCGCTGGGGCCGCTCACCAACATCGCCACGGTCCTGCAGCGCGCCCCCGACATTGCCGGACGGGTGCAGGAAATCGTGCTGATGGGGGGGGCTTATTTCGAGGTGGGCAACATCACCCCGACGGCGGAGTTCAACATCTACGTCGACCCTGAAGCCGCTGATATCGTCTTCAAATCCGGAATCCCGGTCGTCGCGATGCCGCTTGATGTCACGCACAAGGCGCTGGTGACCAAGGCCCGCAACGACGCCTTTCGCGCGCTGGACACGCCGGTGGGCATCGCTGTCGCGCAGATGACCGATTTCTTCGAACGGTTCGACAAGGAAAAATACGGCAGCGCCGGTGCGCCGCTGCACGATCCCTGCGTGACCGCCTACCTCATCCGCCCCGACCTGTTCTCCGGCCGGCATATCAATGTCGAGATCGAGACTGGCTCGGAGCTGACTTTGGGCATGACCGTCGCGGACTGGTGGCGCGTGACGGATCGTCCCGCCAACGCGACCTTCATCGGCGATCTGAACGCGCAAGGGTTTTTCGACCTGCTGACCGAACGGCTGGCGCGGCTATGAAATCGCTGCAACTCGCCACGCCCGACGACCTTGACAAGTTGCTGACCCTGGTCACGGCCTTCCACGCCGAACAGGGGATCGAAGCTGACCCCGACCACCAGCGCGCCGCCGTGGCGCCGCTGCTCGACGGCTCGCCCCATGGCGCGATATGGCTGATCGGACCGCGCAAGGCGCCAGTGGGCTACATCGCCATCACCTTTGGCTGGTCGATCGAATTCGGCGGGCTCGACGGCATCGTGGACGAGATTTTCATCCGCCCCGCCGTGCGCAAACGCGGCATGGGGTCCGAGGCGCTGACCGCGCTGGCCAAGGCGCTCAAGGGCAGCGGCGTGCGCGCTCTGCACCTCGAGGTCGACCGCGACGACGAGGCGACACAACGCTTCTACAGCCGCGCGCGATTCGAGCCGCGCGACCGGTACATGTTCATGTCCCGGATCCTGTAGCCGTCAGGTGACGGACGCGACCACGACCACCATCAGAAGCGAATAAAGCGCTATGCCGCCGCCGATCATCCAGATCGGATAGTTGCGGCCCACGCTGGCCTTGGCAAGTTCCTTGGCCTGGTAGATCAGGTCGGGCCACGTGTAGCTGACGAAATCGCCTTGGGTGAAAACCGCCTGCACCCGCCCCTCGTCATCCACCACCGGCAGGCGGCGGAAGCGTTCGTTCGACATGATCCGCAGCCAGTCCACCACATCGTCGCTGTCATGCGCCACGCGCGGATCGCGGGTCATGATCTCTTGCAGCGGGGTGGTCTTGGCGTCGCGGCCTTCGTTCACCAGCTTGCGCATGATGTCGCGCTCGGTCACCACGCCGATCAGCCGCGCGTCATCGTCCACGATCATCACCGACCCGTAGTTGCGCGCGCTCATTGCGGCCACGGCCTCGCTGACCATGACATCGGCCTCAAAGCTGAGCGGTTTGGGCTTTTTCTTGAATTCGGGGCGGTCCTTCAGGGCCATTCCGATCTGGTCCGTTGCGGTCATTGTCCAAGTCTCCTGTCTGTCCCGGTCCATCGGGTCTGACCATGACCCTAGCGCGATCTGCCCGCTGACAACCCCGCTGGCGAAAGCGGCCCGTAGTCCCTATATCTGCGCCATGACCCTGCACATCCCCTTCGACAACAGCTATGCCGCCCTGCCCGACGGGTTCTTCACCCGGCTCGACCCGACGCCGGTGGCACAGCCCGCGTTGATCGCCTTCAATCAATCGCTCGCCGATCAGCTGGGGCTCACCGGCACCGACGATCCGCGCCTGGCCGCGATCTTCGGCGGCAACGCCGTTCCGGATGGCGCGGCACCGCTGGCGCAGCTTTACGCAGGCCACCAGTTCGGCCAATTCAACCCGCAACTGGGCGACGGCCGCGCGATCCTGCTGGGTGAAACCGTGGGGCGCGACGGCATGCGTCGCGACATCCAGCTCAAGGGGTCCGGCCCCACTCCCTACAGCCGCATGGGCGACGGGCGCGCCTGGTTGGGCCCGGTGCTGCGCGAATATGTGGTGAGCGAGGCGATGCACGCGCTTGGCGTGCCTACGACCCGCGCGCTGGCCGCCGTGCGCAGCGGCGAGGATATCATCCGCGACACCGGCCCGGTTCCAGGCGCGGTGCTGACCCGCGTGGCACAAAGCCACATCCGCGTCGGCACCTTCCAGATCTTCGCCGCCCGGCGCGATCTCGGCGCGCTGCAAACGCTCTACGACTATACGCTGGCGCGACATTATCCGGATGCCAAAGACCCCGCCGAGCTGCTGCAGCGGGTGATTGAACGACAGGCGGCGCTGGTGGCGCAGTGGATGAGCCTGGGCTTCATCCACGGCGTCATGAACACCGACAACTGCACGCTTTCCGGCGAAACCATCGACTACGGCCCCTGCGCCTTCATGGATGCCTACGACCCCGAAACGGTGTTTTCCTCGATCGACCGCTTCGGGCGCTACGGCTACGCCGCCCAGGCCGACATCATCGTCTGGAACATGGCGCAGCTGGCCACCGCGCTGATCCCCCTGATGCCCGAGCCGGAGGCGGCGGTGGAGCAGTTCACCGCACAGGTCCACGCCATGCCCGATCTGATCCGCGCCGAGTGGGAGCGCCGCTTTGCCGCCAAGATCGGCATCAGCACCCCGCGCCCCGAGGACAAGACCCTGATCGCCGACCTGCTCACCCGGATGCAGGCGGGCCGCGCCGATTTCACCAACACCTTCCGCGCCCTGTCGGACGGCACCGCACGGGACGAATTCACCGACCCCGCCGCATTCGACGACTGGCAAACCGGCTGGCAGGACCGCCTCGCGAATGAGCCGGACCCTCAGGCCCTCATGCGCGCCACCAACCCCGCGATCATCCCACGCAATCACCGGGTGGAGGAGATGATCGCCGCCGCCGTCGCGGGCGACGACGCGCCGTTCCACCGGCTCAACGCCGCTTTGGCGACCCCCTTTGACGACAACCCGGACACAGCCGATCTGCGCCGCGCGCCGCTGCCGGACGAGGTGGTGCCTGCCACTTTCTGCGGCACCTGACCCCCCCCCTCTTCTTCTTGGTAAAATACCTCCAGAGAGCACGAGAGACAGCGTCTCTCGTATCCCCGTCAGGGGATCTCATTGGGCTTGGCCCGCCGGTTGATCAGCACGATCCCCACCGCCACCAGCGCCAGCGCGCCCAGGATGCCCGGCCCCAAGGGCTCCCCCAGCAGCAGCCAGCCCATGGCCACCGACAGGACCGGCGACAGAAAACTGAAGGCCGCCACGTCCGACGCGGGGTAGATCGTCAGCAGCCGCAGCCAGAAGAGGAACCCCAGGCTCGCCACGACGACCGATTGAAAGCCCAGGCCCGCCCAATGCACCAGCGCCAGATCGCGGATCAACGGGCCGAAAAGCGGCGCAACCGCAATCAGGATCACGCCGGACACCGCCAGTTGCCAGAAAAGCTGCGTCTCCGCCGGCACGTCCGACACGCGGGTCAGGCGCACCGTCAGCGCGATGCCCGCCCAGGCAAAGGCCGCCAGCAGCGCCAGAAGGTCGCCGCGCAGATCGCCTGCGCCGCGGCTTTCGGGATCGAAGAGCGCCCAGATCACGCCCGCCATGGCCAGCGCCAACCCCAGCGCGCGGCGGCGCGACAGCGTTTCCCCCGGCAGCCAGAAATGCGCAACCGTGGCCAGCCAGACCGGCATCGAATACAGCAGGATCGACGCCCGCGATACTGTGGTGAGGTCAAGCGCGATGAAAAGACAAATGAATTCAAAGGCAAAGCACAGACCCAGGCACATCCCCGGCCAAAGCGTCCGGCGCAGACCGTCAAACCGCTTGCCCCGAAACCAGACCCAAAGCCCCAGCACCATCAGCGCCAGAACAGACCGCAGGGCGGCGGCAAAAACCGGGCTGAATCCGCCGTTGGTGATCTTGATCACCACCTGGTTGAGCGCCAGCACGCTGGCAAAGACCACCAGCCCCGAGGCACCGGCCAAATCGATCGAGCTGCGGCGTTCCATACCCCGCTTGGACACCCGGCGCGCGGCCGCGTCAACCCTCTCTGGCATCCGGCGCGCGACTGGTGCTAGCGTTTGGGAAAATCTCGACAAGGCTCCGCCCATGACTCCCATCTGCGCTTTCGACATCGCCGCCGACGGCACCGCCCGACCGGTCACGGACCTGACGCGTCCCTGCGCCGCCGCCTATCGCTGGGTCCATTGCGACCTGGCCGACCCCGACACCGCGGACTGGCTTGACGCGACGCTGCCCGAGCTGGCCGCCGAAACCCTGCAGCAGGTGGAAACCCGCCCCCGGGTCCTGGCCCATACGGGCGGGCTGATCGTGGCGTTGCGCGGGCTGAACCTCAATGCCGGACAAACGCGCGAGGACATGGTGTCGATCCGGCTCTGGGTCACCGAAACCCTGATCGTGTCGTCGCGCAGACGCCGGGTTTTCGCGGCCGAGGAACTGCGCGCCGAGGTCGAGGCCGGAAAGGCCCCGCCCGCGCCGGGCGCCTTCCTTGCGTCGCTCTGCGAAAAGCTGATGGACAAGATCGAGGAGAACGGTGTGGCTCTCGAGGATATCCTCGACGAGCTTGAGGATGTCCTGTTCGAGGATGACACCGCCCAGGAATGCCGCCAGGTCCCGGAGCTGCGCCGCGCCGCGATCCGGCTGGGGCGGTTCCTCAACCCGCAAGCCACGGCGCTGCATGCGCTGGCAGAAAAACGGTCGCCCGTGCTGGACGAGGATGCGCGCGAGGATCTGGGTGAGATCGCCAACCGCGCGCAGCGCGCGGTCGAGGAATTGACGGCGGTGCGAGAACGGCTCGCCGCCCTTTCCGATCATCTGGACATGGCGCAGAACGCGCGGCTCTCGCGCAATTCCTATGCGCTTTCGGTGGTGGCGGCGGTGTTTCTGCCGATGGGCTTTCTGACCGGGCTCTTCGGCGTCAACGTCGCGGGCATGCCTGGCACCGACACGCCGATGGCCTTTGCCTTGCTGACACTGGCGACGCTGGCCATGGGGGGCCTCGTCTGGCTGCTGCTGCGGCTGCTGCGGCTCTACTAGGCGCGCGCGCTTCGGCCCGGGCTGCGAGGCTGCCTGCCCTTTTCCCCTGCACATGCCCGAAATCTGTGCCATGCTGGCGACAATCGAAGCTTTGCAGGAAAGGATTTGTCATGGGTCTTATGGGAACGCTGGCCAAGGTCGCGATCGGCTATGCCGCGGCACGCGGGGTCGACAAGCTGGGCCGCGGTCAGGGGCTGGGCGGCCTTCTGGGCGGCGGCGCGCAGATCAAGGGGCAGCATCCGGCCTCCGCCACGCAGGCCCAGATGGCCGATGCGATGAGCGGCGACATGTCCTCGGGCGGCAATCCGATGCAGGCGATGATGGACAAGCTCAAGGAAAGCGGCGTCGATCTTTCGGCGATGATGGGCGGCGCCGGGGGGGCCGGAAGTGCGGGCAATCCGATGGCGGCAATGATGCAAAAGCTGCAAGAGGGCGGCGTTGACCTTTCGGCCTTCATGGGCGGCGGCTCTGCCGCGCCGCAGGGCGAAAAGGGCGGGCTCTTGTCCTCTGTCCCCTCGGGCGGCGGGTCCGGGCTTGCGGGCGTCATGGGCGCGCTTGGCGGCGCGGCGGCGATGCAGGGCAAAGGCCTGGGCGGTCTGCTGGACCAGTTCAACACCGCCGACACCGCGCCCGAGGCAGAGAAAAGCGCGGCCCTGATGCTGCGCGCGATGATCCAGGCGGCCAAGGCCGACGGCGGCATCGACGCGGCCGAAAAAGCCAAGATCCTCGAAACCGTGGGCGACGATGCCAGCGCCGAGGATATGGAATTCGTGGCCGCGCAGCTCAAGGCCAAGGTCGACCCCATCGCCCTGGCTGTCGACACGCCCGACGCGCAGCGCATGCAGGTCTATTCCGCCTCGCTCATGACGATCCGCGTCGATACCCAGGCCGAGGCGGAGTATCTGGACGAACTGGCCCGCGCGATGAAGCTGGATGAACCGACGGTGAACATGCTGCACATGCAGATGGGGCTGAAGCCGCTTTACAACTGATGCGCCCATCATGACGGGGCATCCCCTCTTCGGGCTGCTTCTGGCAACCTTCGGCGCGATCCTGCTGTCGCCCGACGCGCTGTTCATGCGCTGGTCGGACATGGACGGTTTTCAGATGCTGGGCTGGCGCGGCCTGTCGATGGGCACGCTTTTCCTCATCGGCTGGCTGCTGACCAGCCGACAACGGCTGCCCGACCTGCGTGTGCTTGTGACCGGCGCGGGCGTGACCGTGGTGGCGTGTCAGGCGATCAACGCCACGCTTTTTCCCATCGGCATCGCCAGCGCGCCGGTGTCGGTGGTGTTGATCGCGGTGGCGACGGTCCCGGTCTGCGCCGCCGTTCTGGCGCGGGTCCTGCATGGAGAGGCGACGCCGCGCGCCACGTGGATCGCCATTGCCTTTGTGCTGGCGGGGATCGTCCTTGCCGTGTCGGGCAAGGGCGCGACCGCGCTGAACCCGCGTGCGCTTGTCGGGGCAGCCTGCGGACTGGGGGTTGCGATGACGCTGGCGCTCAGCTTCGTGACGCTGCGCCATCATCCGAACGTACCGATCCTGCTCTGCGTCGGCGCGGGCGCGCTGCTGGCGGGCACCTTGGGGATCACCGTCACCGAACCCGCGCGAATGACCGATGGCACGGTCTGGGCGATAGCGGTCGCCGCGATTCTGATCCTGCCCGCGTCTTTCCTTGCGCTGTCTGTCGCGTCGCGCCACACGGCGGCGGCGAACGTCAGCCTTCTGATGCTGCTGGAAACGGTTCTGGGGCCGCTCTGGGTCTGGCTGGGCACCGGCGAGGCACCGACGGCACGGATGCTTATCGGCGGCGCGCTGGTGGTGGGCACGTTGGCGGTTTACCTGCTGATCACCGACCGGCAGGCGCGGCGCAGGCGGGCGATCATGCGGCAGGCCCTCTGACCACCAGAGGTGCGGCGACCCGCGCGACAGCCCCGGGGGGGCCGCGCGCGGGTCAGTTCACAGCTTAGGCCGCTTTGGCACGGTTCGGCCTGCGGCGACGCCGGTTGCTGCTTTTGGGGGCGCCGGGCTTCTGCCCGCCGCGCCCACCGTTACCACGTTTCTGTCCGCCACGGTCGGGCGTATCCAGCCCTTCCCAGGGCCGCCCCGAGGCTACCGGAATGCTCATCTTGAGCACCTTCTGAATCGCCTTCAGCTCCCCGATCTCGTCCGGCGCGCAAAACGCCACAGCCGCCCCTTCGCGACCGGCACGCGCGGTGCGCCCGATGCGGTGGACGTAGTTTTCCGGCACGTTCGGCAGATCGAAGTTATAGACATGCCGCACCGCCGGGATATCGAGGCCCCGCGCCGCCACATCCGTGGCAACCAGCACCCTTACCTTGCCCTCGCGGAAGGCCTGCAACGCGCGTTCGCGCTGGCCCTGGCTCTTGTTGCCGTGGATCGACGCGGCCGCAAACCCGGCCTTTTCAAGCTGTTTCATCAGCTTTTCCGACCCGTGCTTGGTGCGGCCAAAGACCAGCGCCAGTTCGTCCCGGTGCGTGTCGAGCAATTCAATCAGCAGCTTCTGCTTTTCCGACTTGGCAATGAAATGCACCGACTGTTCGATCTTGTCGGCAGCCTTGCCCGGGGGGGAGACCTGCACTTTTTGCGGGTTCTTGAGGTATTCGCCCGCCAGCTCTTCCATCAGCTTCGGCATGGTCGCCGAAAAGAGCATCGTCTGCCGTTCAGACGGCAGATGCTTTGAGATCTGGCGCAGCGCGTGGATGAACCCCATGTCGAGCATCTGGTCAGCCTCATCCAGCACCAGGAACTTCGTCGCCCCCAGCCGCACGGCGCGGCGGTCCAGCAGGTCGATCAGCCGTCCGGGCGTCGCGACCAGAAGGTCGACGCCGCGGTCCAGCCGCTTGATCTGGTTGTTGATGGACTGGCCGCCCACCACCACCGCGACCTTGAGCGGGCTGCCCTGCACAAGCTCTTTCAGCGTGTCTGCGATCTGGTTGGCCAGTTCGCGCGTCGGCGCCAGCACCAGCCCCTGCACGCCCTTGGGTTCGGGACGGCCCATGGCGCGGATCTGCGCCACCAGCGGCAAGCCGAAGGCGGCGGTCTTGCCGGTGCCGGTCTGGGCCAGGCCCATCACGTCGCGGCCCTGCATCGCATGCGGAATGGCGCCTGTCTGGATCGGGGTCGGTTCGGTCAGGCCCATGTCGGTCAGACGCGCCACCAGCTTTTCCGGCAGGCCCATGTTGGTAAAATCGTTCAAAACTTATCCTTTCGGACCGCATCGCGCGGCCCATCACCGGCCCATGACAGGTGCCGGTCTTGTGGCGGGGCGTCGTGTCAGCGTTCGGACCGGATGCCCGGATGCCGCCGCACCCCCTGCCCCACGCGTGATTTTGGAAGCAATCCCGACACCTTGTCAGACCCATGGCGCATCTGGCGCCGGTCGCCCTGCTCACGCGGCAGAAGGTCGTCGGTGACCTGCACATGGCCTCTGCGGTGCAGAAAGTCAACCCGTTGCGCGGATCGGCTGTTGGCCTTGCGGCGCGATTCTGGCTAAGACGGGGGACGTTCCGCAAGAGGCCCGGCATGACCGACACGATCATCACCCGTTGCGAAGCCAAGGGTCTGCGCATGACCGACCAGCGCCGCACCATCGCGCAGGTGCTGGAGGATTCGACCGATCATCCGGACGTGGAAGAGCTCTATGGCCGCGCCGCTGATCGTGATCCGCGCATCTCGATCGCGACGGTCTACCGCACCGTGAAGCTGTTCGAGGAGGCGGGCATCCTGGAACGGCTGGAATTCGGCGACGGCCGCGCGCGGTACGAAGATGCCGAACGCGATCATCACGATCACCTCATCGACATGAACTCAGGCGAGGTGATCGAATTCGTCGACCCCGAAATCGAGGCGCTGCAGGAAAAGATCGCCGAAAAGCTGGGCTATCGGCTCAAAGGCCACCGGCTGGAGCTTTACGGCGTGCCGATCAAGAAGACCTAGCTGCCCGGGCTGCCCTCGGCCGGCTGGTAGACGCCTTGCTCCTTAAGCGCGTCGACCACCTCTTTGGGCATGTAGGTCTCGTCATGTTTGGCAAGGATTTCCGTGGCTTGAAAGGTGCCATCCACATATCGGCCCGTTCCCACCATACCTTGGTTTTCCTCGAAGAGATCGGGCAGCACACCGGCATAGGTCACCGGAACGGACGCGCCGCCGTCGGTCACGCTGAAGCGGATTTCCTGCCCTTGGCCGCGGATGAGCGAGCCTTCCTCGACCAGCCCGCCGATGCGGAAGACCTCGTTCGGCGACGGCGGCGCCTCTGCCACCTGGCTGGGCGAACGGAAGAAGTTGATCCCGTCACGCATCGCATAGCCGATGAGCGCGGTCGAAATCACCAGCGCCACGATGGCCACGGCCACCACTTGAATCCGGCGCTGTTTCTTGAGCGATTTCAGTGCCATGCACGTGTCTCCTCATCTCTCGTCAGGCTACGGGAAGCATGGCACGAGCATCAGCCCGGCCGTCTCGTCTTCACCTAACATCAAATTCGCATTCTGCAACGCCTGGCCCGAACTGCCCTTGGTCAGGTTGTCGAGCGCACCCACCACGATCGCCCGCCCGTCGATCCGGTCGCCGGTCACACCGATATGGCAGAAGTTGGAGCCGCGCACATGATGCGTCGACGGGGTTTCGCCGAAGGGCAGCACCTCGATGAACGGCTCGGCGGCGTAGGCCTTTTCCAGCGTGTTATAAACGGCTTGAGGATCGCCCTTGACGTAAGCCGTGGCAAGGATGCCGCGGTTCGCCGGGATCAGGTGCGGCGTGAACTGGATGTGCACGGGCCGCCCGGCCAGCGCCGAAAACTCCTGATCGAATTCGCCCAGATGCCGGTGCGTGCCGCCGACCGCATAGGCGTTCGTGCCTTCCGAAAGCTCTGCATGCAGCAGGTTTTCCTTGAGGCTGCGGCCCGCGCCCGACACGGCGCATTTCAGGTCGAGGATGATGTCCTGCAGGTCGATCACGTCCCCGGCAATCAACGGGCGCAGAATGAACTGCCCGGTCGCCGCGTTGCAGCCGGTCCCCGCCACCAGCCGCGCCTTGGCGATGGCGTCGCGATAGAACTCGGTCAGGCCGTAGACCGCCTCATTCTGCATCTCGACGGCACCGTGCGGATTGCCGTACCACTTGGTGTAATCCTCGGGGTCACGCAGCCGGAAATCGGCGGAAAGATCAACGATCTTGAGAGTTTGCGGCAGCTCGCGAATGACCTCCTGGCTGGTCTTGTGCGGCAGGGCGCAGAAACACAGGTCAATCTGGCTGAAATCGATCTGCTCCCAGGTGACAAGGTCCGGCAGGTCGAGGTGCCGCAGATGCGGAAACACCTGCGCCATGCTTTGCCCGGCCTTGGAATTGGCGGCCAGCGCGGCGATCTGCATGTTCGGATGCGTGGCGATCAGCCGGATCAGTTCGGCCCCGGTATAGCCGCTGGCCCCGATGATGGCGATTTTATGGGTCATATGGTCGTCCTCTGCGCGGCCTTGCGCGCGACATTAGCATCTGAAACGGAAAACAACGATCTGAAAAGCCTCAGGCTTTCTCGAATGTGATCTGTCGTCGCAGGAACTGCGTGGCGCGGTCCGACACCCGCCGCGGGTCGCCCGTGGTCAGGAATCTGGCTTGCGTGCCCGGCCCCATCATGTCGGGATGCCGCTGCAGATAATCGGCCAGCGATTCCGCCACGAGGTTGGCCTGGGAAAAAACCGAAACCTCCGGACCCAGCGCATCCTGAAAGATCTCCTGCATCAGCGGATAATGCGTGCAGCCCAGGATCGCCGCATCGGGGTCGGGCATCTTGCGCTTGAGCGCGTCCACATGGCTGCGGACCAGCGCCTCGGCCAGGATCATGTCGCCCTCTTCGATGGCATCGACGACACCGCCGCAGGCCTGTGCCTCGACATCCACGCCGATGGCGCGGAACGCCAGTTCGCGCTGGAACGCCCGGCTGCGCACCGTTGCGGGCGTGGCGAACAGCGCCACATGTTTCACCGCCACCTCGCGAGGCGGGGAATTGTCGCCCCACTGCCGTTCTGTCATCGCCTCGATCAGCGGCACAAAGACGCCCAGCACCCGCTTGTCGGCGGGAATCCAGCTTTCCTGCATCCGCCGCAGCGCCGCGGCACTGGCGGTGTTGCAGGCCAGGATCACCAGATCGCACCCCGCCTCCCACAGCCGCTCCACGGAGGCGCAGGTGAGTTTGTAGACGTCGTCGGCATCGCGCACGCCGTAAGGCGCGTTGGCGCTGTCGCCCAGATACACGAACGGCACATCGGGCAACCGCGCCGCGACCTTGTCGAGCACGGTCAATCCACCCAGTCCCGAATCGAACACACCCACCGCCATGACGGACTTTCCCTGGTTCAGTATGGCTTACGCCTTGATCTTCCAGCGTTCTTCGAATTCGAAACCGTAATCGAAAGACGTCAGAGGATTTGGACTAAGCTCATACGTCGCTTTGCGCAGGAAATCCATCATTGCGCGGCAGTCCTGCGCGCGGGCCTGCAATTCGGGCTGCGGTATCGGCTTGCCGATGACCACGCGCACCGGCGTGTCCACCCGTTTGCGGAACTCCTTGATCAGCAGGCCCATCCGCAGCGTGGTGTGCAGATGGCTGGCCAGTTGAAACAGCCTGCTGGTATGGCCGTCGAAATAAACTGGCACTACCGTGGCTTCGCTCTTCGCCACCATCCGCGCGGTAAAGCTGCGCCAGCCCGGGTCCATGGGTTTTGCAAAGGGCGTGGCGGCGGTCGACACCGTGCCGCCGGGGAACACTCCGACCGCACCGCCCTGCGCGAGATAGCGCAGCGCCGTCTTGCGGGTGTCGAGGTTCTGCGCCACCGCGTCGCGGGTGCCGTCGAACGATACCGGCAGGATCACCTGCTCGAGGTCCGCTGCCTTGCGAAAGATGCGGTGCGCAAGAATGCGGAAATCGCCGCGTACCACCGACAGGATATGCCCCAGCATCAGCCCGTCGAGGATGCCGTAGGGATGGTTGGCGATGACGATGAGCGGTCCGTCTCGCGGAATGTCGTTCAGCGTGCCGCCCACGACATCGAGCTGCAGCCCGTAGCGCTCGACCATGACCTGCCAGAAGTCGCGCCCCGCTGCGACCTCGGCCTCGTAACCGCGCGCGCGCTTGATCAGGCTCAGCCGTCCAGTCGCATTCTCCATCAGGCGAATCATCGCGCGCCCGCCGCGGGTGCTGGCGGAGAAGGAATAGCTGATGTCACGCGCGATCTGGCGCTGGTTGTCCATGCACGGGCCCCCTAGCTGGTGTCGCGCCTCTCATGGCGCAGATGTGTAACAGCCGTGTAAACGTTTCATGTCACGCTCACTCCGCCGCCTTGTCGGACGCGGCTCCACCGGCCCGGATCACCGCCAGCAGTTCCTCTCGGCGCTTGGCGGCCTTGACCTCGTTGGCCTGTTTGACCGGGCCGAAGCCGCGGATCTGCAGCGGCAGTTCGGCCAGGGCCAGAATCGCGTCGCGGGTGGCCGGGGTCAGCCGTGGCAGCACCTCTGTCAGATCCGCCTCATACTGTTTGATCAGTGCCCGCTCCATCCGCCGCTCTTCGGTGCGGCCGAAGGGGTCAAGCGGCGTGCCGCGCAGCACCTTCATGCGCGCCAGCAGGCCGAACCAGCGCAGCATGCCCTCGCCGTATTGCTTCTTGACCGGGCGGCCGTCCGCGCCCTCCTTCGACAACAGCGGCGGAGCGAGGTGGAAGGACATGCGGAAATCGCCGCCGAACTGCGCGGCGGCCTTGGCACGGGTCTCGAGATGCAGACGCGCCACCTCGTATTCGTCCTTGTAGGCCAAAAGCTTGTGATAGCCCTTGGCCACCGCCTCTTTCACAGCCGCATCGTCGATGGCGTCCAGCCGCGTGCGGTAGCGTTTGGCCAGCCGCTTGCCCTGGTAGGCCACCAGATGGTCCGTGCGGTAGGCGATCCGGTCCGCCAGCGTCCGCGGCAAGGCGACGACGTCCGCAGGACGAAGGAGCTGCGCCGCCGCCTCTGCGTGCAGCACCGCCCAGCGGCCGATCTCGAAGGCGCGCAGGTTCTTCGCCACCGCCGCCCCGTTCAGCTCGATCGCCGCCACCAGTGCCGCCTTCGACAGCGGCACCAGCCCGCGCTGCCATGCCGCGCCCAGGATCATCATGTTGGAGAAGATCGAATCACCCAGCGTGACCCGCGCCAGTTCCGAGGCATCGAATAGGTCCAGCCGCTCGCGCAGCCTGGCCTTCAGCGCCACTGTCAGCCGGTCCGAGGGAAGCGAAAATTCGGTGTTGCGGGTGAAATCGCCGGTGATGATCTCGTGGCTGTTGACCACGCCGCCGGTGCGGCCCGTCTTCATCAGCCCCAGCGTCTTGGCCCCGGCGCTGACCACCAGATCGCCGCCGATCAGCACATCGGCCTCTCCGGTCGCGACGCGGATCGCACTGATATCGCCGGGCTTTTCGGCGAGGCGGCAGTGGATATGCACGGCACCGCCCTTCTGGGCAAGGCCCGCCATCTCCATCATGCCCGCCCCCTTGCCATCGATCTGCGCGGCCTGCGCGAGCACCGCCCCGATGGTCACGACACCGGTGCCGCCCACCCCTGTCACCACCACGTTCCAGGTGCCGTCGATGTTCGGCAACTCCGGCTCGGGCATGTCGGGCAGGTCAATCTCCGTCGTGTCGCCCTTGCGCAGCTCCGCGCCCTCCAGCGTCACGAAAGACGGGCAAAAGCCTTTGAGGCAGGAAAAATCCTTGTTGCACGAGGATTGATCGATCGCCCGCTTGCGGCCCAACTCGGTCTCGTGCGGCACGATCGACACGCAGTTCGACTGTACCCCGCAATCGCCGCAGCCTTCGCAGACGTCTGTGTTGATGAAGACCCGCTTGTCGGGGTCGGGAAAGGTGCCGCGCTTGCGGCGGCGGCGCTTTTCGGCGGCACAGGTCTGGACATAGATGAGCGCGGTCACACCCTCGATCTCGCGCAGGGTCTTCTGCACGGATTCGAGCTCTGCACGTTCGTGCAGCGCCACGCCCTTGGGGAATGCGCCGCGGTCTATCTCTTCCTTTTCATCGTAGACCACCGCCACGGTGCCCACCCCCATCGCGGTCAGTTCGGCCGCGATCTGCTGCGGGGTCAGCCCGCCGTCGTTCCTCTGCCCGCCGGTCATGGCCACGGCGTCGTTGAAGAGGATCTTGTAGGTGATGTTCGTGCCCGCCAGCAGCGCCGCGCGGATCGCCTGGACGCCGGAATGATTATAGGTGCCGTCGCCCAGGTTCTGGAACACATGGTCACGCTTTGAAAACGGCGCCTCGCCAATCCAGTTGGCCCCTTCGGCGCCCATGTGGGTGAACCCGATGGTCGACCGGTCCATCCATTGCACCATGTAATGACAGCCGATCCCGGCATAGGCGCGCGACCCGTCGGGCACCTTGGTCGAACTGTTGTGCGGGCAGCCGGAACAGAAATAGGGCAGCCGTGCCGCGATTTCCTCGGCATTGTCGGCGCGGCGCGCCTCGGCCAGCGTCGCCAGCCCCGCCTTGATCCGGTCGGTGCCGCGCCCTTCCTCGATGAAGATTTCGCCCAGCTTTTCCGCGATCAGGAACGGGTCCAGCGCGCCGCGCGTCGGGAACAGCTCTTCCCCATGCATGGACCCCGCGCCGCCGCCCTTGTGCCAGCCATAGACCCGGCGCCCCTGGCGGTCGTCAAAGATCGCTTCCTTGATCTGCACCTCGATCAGCTTGCGCTTTTCCTCGACCACCACGATCAGGTCCAGCCCTTCGGCCCAGTCGTGAAAGCCCTGCATGTCCAGCGGAAAGGTCTGACCGATCTTGTAGGTGGTGATGCCCAGCCGCTCGGCCTCGTCCTCGGTCACGCCCAGAAGCGACAGCGCATGCACGAGGTCGAGCCAGTTCTTGCCCGCCGCCACAAGGCCGATCCTGGCCCCGGGCTTGCCCCAGACCCGCTTGTCCATCCGGTTTGCGCGGGAAAACGCCTCGGCCGCAAAGCGCTTGTGGTCGATCATCCGCGCCTCTTGCGCGTGCGGCGTGTCCGCCAGCCGGATGTTCAGCCCACCTTCGGGCATGTCGAATTGGGGGGCGACCAGCGACATCCGGTCGGGGCGGCCATCCACCACCGATGTGACTTCAACGGTATCCTTCATGGTCTTGAGCCCGACCCAAAGCCCGGAAAACCGCGACAAAGCAAAGGCATAGATCCCGTAGTCGAGGATTTCCTGCACGCCTGCGGGCGACACGACGGGCATGTAGGCATCCACCATCGCCCATTCCGACTGGTGCAGCACGGTCGAGGATTCGCCGGTGTGGTCGTCGCCCATGGCCATGATCACACCGCCATGTTTCGAACTGCCGGCCATGTTGGCATGGCGCATCACGTCGCCCGACCGGTCGACCCCCGGTCCCTTGCCGTACCAAAGGCCAAAGACCCCGTCGTACTTGCCTTCACCGCGCAGTTCGGCCTGCTGGCTGCCCCACAGCGCGGTGGCCGCCAGATCCTCGTTCAACCCTTCGCGAAACAGCACATCCGCCGCCGCCAGTTCCTTGGCAGCGCGGTTCATCTGCATGTCGACCGCACCAAGAGGAGAGCCGCGATAGCCCGTGACATACCCCGCGGTGTTCAATCCCGCCTTTGCATCGCGCGCCTTTTGCATCAGCATCAGCCGCACCAGCGCCTGTGTGCCGTTCAAAAGCACCTGGTCCTTGCCCAGATCAAAGCGGTCGTTCAGGGATATGTCCTGCTTGGTCATCGGTCGCCTCCCGTCGCTCAATGATCGTACATATAGAGCGATTTTAGGTCATAATCGCTGACCTTACCAGCGGTTTCTGGTTGTAAAAATCAGCCTACACCGCCTTATGCGCTAAAAAACTTCATTCTTTCGTGTAAGAAGACGCCGACCAACGGAAAGTTATCAGTATGGACTGGGACAAGCTCAGAATATTTCATGCCGTGGCGGATGCCGGCTCGCTCACCCATGCGGGGGACACGCTGCACCTGTCGCAGTCGGCGGTATCGCGCCAGATCCGCGCGCTTGAGGAATCGCTGAACACCACGCTGTTTCACCGCCACGCGCGTGGCCTGATTCTCACCGAACAGGGGGAACTGCTGTTCGACGCGACCTCGTCGATGCTCAAACGCATCGATGCCGCCACCGCGCGCATCCGCGACAGCGAGGAAGAGGTGTTCGGCGAATTGCGCGTGACCACCACGACCGGCTTCGGCTCGCTCTGGCTGGCGCCGCGCCTGCCCAAGCTTTACGAGAAATACCCCGACCTCAACATCGACCTCATGCTTGAGGAACGGGTGCTGGACCTGCCGATGCGCGAGGCTGACGTGGCGATTCGCATGAAAGAGCCCAGCCAGGCCGACCTGATCCGCAAACGGCTGATGCACATTCGCATGCGGCTTTACGCGTCGCCCGACTATCTGGCCCAGAACGGCGCGCCCGAGTCGGTCGACGAAATGTACCAGCACCGGCTGATCTGCCAGAACACCCGGTCCGCGCAGGTGCATGCGGGCATGAGCCTGGTGCAGGAACTGATGACGCATGACATCGGGTCGACCCTGACGGTGAACAACTATTTCGGCGTGTTGCAGGCGGTGATCTCGAATCTCGGGATCGGCGTGTTGCCCGATTACATCATCGAGGATTTCCCCTCGGTGGTGCGGGTGCTGCCGGACGTGGAATCCGTCGAGGTGCCGGTGTTTCTTGCCTACCCGGAAGAATTGCGCCAATCCAAACGCATAGCCGCATTCCGCGATTTCGTGCAGGATGAAATCATCGCCTACCGCCGGACCATGCGCGCCAAGGAAGAGGCCTGACAGCTGTGGTATGCATCACACGCATACCCGAAATGCTGCACCTGCGACACGAAATTTCTTGATCGTTCGCGGACCGGCGCTTATTTCATCAATCGAACGATGGGACGCCAATCGGCGCATCATCTTCAACCTCCCTGTTGGACTACGGCCGAGCTTTATGCTCGGCCTTTTTTTTGGCGATCCGGCCCGAACGTGGTAGGCTGGTCCCGTTTTTGACGTGAAATTATTGCTTTTAATGATGTTTTTGTCCCTCCAGAGGGGAAGGAATCTATCATGCAGACCAATTCATTCGAGGCCGTTTCCAAAACACTGTCTGCCATCGAGCGCAAGGAGGCATATAATTGTCTCCGGGGTGAGACACGCGCCGCCCTCACCGCTGCGCTTGACCGCATGCAAACCGCCTGCCGCGCGGGCGATTCCACCGCGCTTGCGGATGCGGTCGAGGATGGCATGCTCTGCCTTGTCCGCGGCATGGGCCACGACATCTCTGCCCGCGACGCCGAGGATCTGATCGACGGGGTCTTTCCGCAGGTGATGTGCCTGACCGGCGGCGAAGGCCGCGCCTATGAGGTGGCCCTGCCCTTTGTCGAGCGGCTTTTCACCCTGCGCGACCTCAGCGGTGCCAGCCCCGACGACCGCTTCGAACCGGATCCCACGCTTTTCAAGGACACGCTTGCGGCGCTTCAGGCGCGCATCGAAGGGCTGTGCCTGGATCAGACCGACCGCGCCGCCCTGCTGGCGCCGCTGCACGATCTAGAAAGACTTTCGAAAAAGGACATAGGCAAGCATCAGAACGCGATCGAGGATGCGATGGCCGCCTATTTCCAGCGCGTCGCGGCCTTCGAATCCATCGCCTATACGCCCACAACCGCGAACTATCTGCGGGGTCGTATCTTGTTCAGCGGGCCTGCGGTGGTGTGCCTCTTCGGCTGGTCCTGGCCGGCGCAGATCCTGGCCGGGCTGGTCATCGTGCTGGTGGGCGGCATCACTTACGTCTTTCAAAGCACCCAATCCAAACGCGCCTTCAAGGCAAGCAAGAAGGCCATCGACGATCTGTCGAAGACCGGAAAGCAGCTGGACAAGGCCATCGATGCCGAGGCCAAGCCGCTGGATGTCGAGGAAATAGACGAGGTGATCGCAAACCTCACCAAGCGTCGCGCGGGACTGCGGAAGGATCCGACCATCCGCGACAAGAAGCAGCGCATCCGAATTCGCAAACGGCTGGACCGGGCGATCAAGCGATTGAAGAAGAACAAGCGCGCGAAAGAGGCCGCGGACGACTGAGGCCGGGCCCCGGCACCCGGTCCCCGTTTTTGCCAGCCGCCCCCTTCCCCCGGGCGCCATGCTCCACTAAAGAGCGCACAACCGTTCCGAGGGGGATTTCACGCCTATGCAAGACCCGGCCATCACCGACGATCTGATCGCAGCGCACGGGATCAAACCCGACGAATACAGCCGTATCCTCGAGATCATGGGCCGCGAACCCACTTTCACGGAACTGGGCATCTTTTCGGCCATGTGGAACGAACACTGTTCCTACAAATCCTCCAAGAAGCATCTGCGCGGCCTGCCCACCGCCGGCCCCCAGGTGATCTGCGGCCCCGGCGAAAACGCCGGGGTGGTCGATATCGGCGATGGCCAGGCGGTCGTCTTCAAGATGGAAAGCCACAATCACCCCTCCTACATCGAACCCTATCAGGGCGCGGCGACCGGCGTGGGCGGCATCCTGCGCGACGTCTTCACCATGGGCGCACGGCCAATCGCCGCGATGAACGCGCTGTCCTTCGGCGAACGCGCGCACCCCAAGACCCGGCGCCTGGTGCATGGCGTGGTCGAAGGCGTGGGCGGCTACGGCAACGCCTTCGGCGTGCCGACCGTGGGCGGCGAGGTGCGGTTCCACGCGGCCTATAACGGCAACTGCCTGGTCAACGCCTTTGCCGCAGGGCTCGCCGACGCCGACAAGATCTTCTATTCCGCCGCCAGCGGCGTCGGTCGCCCCGTGGTGTATCTGGGCGCCAAGACCGGTCGCGACGGTGTCGGCGGGGCGACAATGGCCTCCTCCGAATTCGACGAAAGCATCGAGGAAAAGCGCCCCACCGTTCAGGTTGGCGATCCCTTCACCGAAAAGCGCCTAATGGAGGCGACGCTGGAGCTGATGCAGACCGGCGCCGTGATCTCGATTCAGGACATGGGCGCCGCGGGGCTGACCTGTTCGGCGGTGGAAATGGGCGACAAGGGCGATCTGGGCGTGCGGCTGGATCTGGAAAAGGTGCCGACCCGCGAACCGGGCATGACCGCCTACGAAATGATGCTGTCCGAAAGCCAGGAACGCATGCTGATGGTGCTGGACCCGGCGAAAGAGGCCGAGGCGAAGGCGGTGTTCGTGAAATGGGACCTCGATTTCGCCATTGTCGGCGAAACCATCGCCGAGGACCGGTTCCTGATCGTGCACCACGGCGAGGTCAAGGCCGACATGCCGCTCAAGGCGCTGTCGGGCAATGCGCCCGAGTACGACCGCCCCTGGGAGGAGACACCCCCTGCCGCGCCACTGGCCGAGGTGCCGCAGGTCGATCCCATCGACGCGCTCAAAGCCTTGATCACAAGCGACAATTACTGCTCCCGCGAATGGGTCTATGAACAGTACGACAGCCAGGTCATGGCCGACACGATGCGCATCCCGGGCTTTGGCGCGGGCGTCATTCGCGTGCACGGCAGCGACAAGAAGCTTGCCTTCACCAGCGATGTCACCCCGCGCTACGTCAAGGCGAATCCCGTCGAGGGCGGCAAACAGGCGGTGGCCGAGGCGTTCCGCAACCTCTGCGCCGTGGGGGCAAAGCCGCTTGCCACCACCGACAACCTCAACTTCGGCAACCCGGAAAAGCCCAGCATCATGGGGCAGTTCGTGGGGGCCCTTCAGGGCATAGGCGCGGCCTGTCTGGCGCTCGACATGCCGATCGTGTCGGGCAACGTATCGCTTTACAATGAAACCGACGGGGTCGGCATCCTGCCCACCCCGACCATCGGCGCGGTCGGCCTGATCGCAGCCGGCGAAGAGCCGATCCTGGGCTATGCGCAGGACGGCGATCTGGCGCTGCTCGTAGGCGAAACCACAGGCCACCTGGGCCAGTCCGCCCTGCTGGCCGAGGTATTCAACCGCGAAGACGGCGACACCCCGGCCGTCGATCTTGAGGCGGAGCTGCGCAACGGCACCTTCATCCGCGACAACCGCGCGCTCATCACCTGCTGCACCGACCTGTCGGACGGTGGGCTTGCGCTTGCCGCATTCGAGATGGCCGAGGCGTCGGGCCTGGGCGTGACGCTGGATGCGGGCAATATGGGCACGCTCTTTGGCGAGGATCAGGCGCGTTACCTGATCGCCTGCAGCTTTGATCAGGCCGAAGCATTGATGGCAGCGGCGGCGCAGGCGAGGATCAGCATCGAAACCGTGGGCCGCTTTGGCGGCGATGTCATCCGCATGGGCACATCGGACATGCCACTGGCCGAGGCATCGGCGAGCTTCCGGGGCAGTTTTGCCGCCGCCTTTGCCTGAGCCTTTTTTAATACAGGACAAAAAAACCCCGCGCAGGTAGCCTGCGCGGGGTTTGGTTTTCCGTCAGTCAAGCCCGATCAGGTCGCGCCATCCAGCAGCGGCGTGATCCGGCGCACCGCGGCACGGCGGTTGGCGCGTTCGGCTTCGGGGGTACGGATCAGCAGATCGCTTTCACCGTAGCCCTGCACCACCAGGTTTTCCGGCGGCACGTCGAAATACTCCGTCAGCGCCAGCGCGACCGACTCGGCCCGACGGTCCGACAGGGCCAAATTGTAGCTGCCTGCGCCCACCGCATCGGTGTGACCTTCGACCAGGAACACCTCGGACGGGTTGTCAGCGATCATTGCGCGCATGGCGTTGCCCAAGGCGGCGAGTTCTTCTGCCTCTTCGGGCCGGATCACAGCGGAGTTCGTCTCGAAGTTGATCGTATCGACGTTGATTTCCGGCACCAGCTGACGCACCGCGTCGATGTTGCGGATCTGGCTGAGCGAGAACGTGCGGTCGACGTTGGCCGCCTGCGCCGAGGCCAGCGTGGCCGCGAGATCGTCAGGGTCGACGTCGGCAAACTGCACGGTCCGGCGGTCGGTCGTTTGCGGCAGATCGTTGACCACCACGTCTTGCGACGCTTGGGTGTCATCGAACAACACCACGGTAGAGCCGTCTTCCAGCGTCCGCGTCCGGCGCAGAACGCGACCATCGGCGGCACGCACGGTTTCAACCTCGATGCCATCGGTGCGGGTCACGACCGTGCGGGTCGAGCCGTCCGAATAGCGGTAGGTCTTGACGTCCGATCCGGGCTGACGCAGCAGCGCGTCGTCGTTCTTGATGATGCGGTACTGACCGTCCCGTTCGACCACGACGCGGTCACCGGTGTTGGCCGCAACAGTTTCGTTGTTGCGCAGGAGCGACCCGATGGTCACGGCGCCGAGCCCAAGCAAAGCGGCCTTTTCAAAGTTGCTCAACCCATCATCATCGTCGTCGTCATCGGTGTTGCGCGCACGCGCTTCGCCGCGAAGGTCGGTGTCGAACTCCTCGGCCGAGCTGCGGGCAGTTTCCTCGGTTACGGTTTCCTCGACCACCTCGGCCTCTTCCACCTCGCCTTCGCCGCTGGCGGCGAGCGATCCGGTGGCTGCTGCATCGGCTTCGGCCTGTGCTTCGGCCTGCGCTGCGGAGTCCATCGGCTCTGCGTCTTCGGTGGCTGCGGTTTCAGGGGCGGGCTCGTCCGCAGCCGCCGTCTCGGCGGCAGGCTCTTCGGCAGAGCCGCGCAAAGCGTTGCTGCCACGTTCCACCACGGTTTCGTCGGTGGTTCCCTGAGGATCGGCGTCTTGCGCCACGTCCGGCTCGGCCGCCGGGGCGTCATCGGCCATTTCGGCTTCGGCTGCCGGGGCGTTTCCGGCCGGCGCTTCCTCGGCCACTTCCGGCTCGGCTTGCGGTGCCTCTGCGGCGGGTGCCTCTTCGGCAACCTCGGGTTCGGCCGCAGGCGCGTCTTCCGCGACGTCCGGTTCGGCGGCGGGTTCATTCGCGGCAGGGGCGTCTTCGGCGACCTCAGGTTCTGCGGCCGGAGCGTTCTCAGCGGGGGCCTCCTCGGCAACCTCGGGCTCTGCCGCCGGGGCATCCTCGGCAGGCGTTTCCTCCGCGACCTCGGACCCGGCTTCGGCTTCTGGCTGCTCTGCATTGCCGCGCAGCGCGTCCTGAGCCTGATTGACCAGACCCTGACCTTCCTCGGCGGCCTTTTCGGCCTCTTCTTCAAGCTTCAGACGCAGCAGTTCCTCGTCGGTCAACTCCGCGTTCTCGCCATTGTCCTGCTGTGCATAACCGATGGCGGGCGTCACAGACATGCTGATCACCAGCATCATGGCGGTGGTGGATTTCAAAAGTCCGGATGTCATTGGTATCGTCCTTTTCCTTTGCCGCAACGGCGGCTCGGGCAGACAACGCGCCATGTCGTGTAAGGTTTCCCAAAGCCGCAGGCGGACCTTCGCCGATGGCGGCGTTCAGCCGGACAACATACTGATAAGGCGCGCCTTTTCTCCCATGTCATCGGGCCGGGAAATCACCGCCGCCAGATCCTCGAGCGATTTGACCGAATGGCCGGCGCGAAAGCTGTCGACGTGCGGCAGCATCGTGCGGATGCCCGTGGCCTTGGGCGCGAACCCGTCCCACCGCAGCAGCGGGTTCAGCCAGATCAGCCGCCGCGACGACAGATGCAGCCGCTCCATCTCGCGCTCAAGCGCGCCGCTGTCGTCACGGTCCAGCCCGTCGGTGATCAACAGCACCACCGCCCCCTGCCCCATGACCCGACGCGACCAGTCGCGGTTGAAGGCATGCAGGCTCGACCCGATGCGCGTGCCGCCTTCCCAGTCCTGCGCCTCGGCCCCGGCGGCGCGCAAGGCGGCATCGACATCGCGGGTGGCCAGGTGCCGGGTGATGTTGGTCAGCCGCGTGCCAAAGGTGAAGGCATGCACCTTGGCCCAGCCCGCGCCCTTTTCGTTGGCCACCGCATGCAGGAAATGGAGCACCATCCGGCTGTACTGCGACATGGAGCCGGAGATGTCGCACAGTACCACGAGGTTGGGCCAACGCGGGCGCGGCGTCATATGGGCCAGCGCCCGGATCTCTCCGCCCTGACGCATCGCCGCGCGCATGGTGCGCCGCCAGTCGGTCTTGCGCCCGTGCAGCGCCGCCATCCCACGCCGCGACGGGATGGGTTTGACCGGCAGCTTGAGCCGCGCCAGCATGCGCTTGGCCTCGGCGATCTCGGCGGTGGACATCTGTTCGAAATCGAGGCGGCGCAGCTTTTCCTCGGCGGACATGGTGAGCGAAGCATCGACCTCGATCACCGTTTCCTCTTCCTTCTCTGTCTCCGGCGGCTCCGGCAGGTCGGGCTGGTTGCCGTCGAGCAGCGCCTCCGCAGCCCGCTTTTCTGCCGATTGCGCGACCTTTTCCTCCTGCACGCCGCGAATTGCAGGCAGCATCATCGACATCATGTGTTCGAGGTAGCGCGGATCGCGCCAGTAAAGGCGGAAGATCTGATTGAAGACCGCGCGATGCTCGGGGCGGTTCACGAAACAGGCGTGCAGGGTCCAGTAGAAATCGGCCTTTTCGGAAAACCCCGCCGCCTCGACCGCGCGCACCGCGTCGATCACCCGGCCCGGCCCCACCGGCAGCCCGGCCCGCCGCAGGGCCCGGGCGAAATGGGTGATGTTGTCGGCCAGACGCGGATTGTCGGGGATCTCAAGGGGGATCTGTTCAGCCATGGGTCAGCGCAGCCCTTTCTGATCGACGCCTGTTTGCCAGGGGCCCGTCACGCGTCCAACGATGCCTTGGCCTCGTCCAGCAGGCGCTTAGCCTCGGATCCCTGCAGCTTCTGGATGTCGTCCTGATATTTCAGGATCGCGCCCAAGGTGTCGCTGATCACTTCGGGACTGAGGTCGATGACATCCAGCGCCAGCAGGCATTTCGCCCAATCGATGGTTTCCGCCACACCGGGCTTCTTGAACAGGTCCTCGGTCCGCAGTTTCTGCACGAAGGCCACGATCTCCCGGCTGAGCGTCCCTGCCGCCTCGGGGGCGCGGGCGTGCAGAATCTCGATCTCGCGGTCAAATGTCGGATAGTCGACCCAGTGATAAAGGCACCGGCGTTTCAGCGCATCATGCACCTCGCGCGTCCGGTTCGAGGTGAGGATGACGATGGGCGGTTCGGGCGCGGTGATCGTGCCCAGTTCGGGGATCGTCACCTGGAAATCCGACAGCGCCTCGAGCAGGAACGCCTCGAACGGCTCGTCGGTGCGGTCCAACTCATCGATCAGCAGCACCGGCGCGCCGTTCTCATCCGGGCGCATCGCTTCGAGCAGCGGGCGTTCGACCAGGAATTCGTCCGAGAAAAGCTCGGATTGAAGCGCCTTGCGATCGGCCCCGCCCGATGCCTCGGCGGTACGGATGGCGATCATCTGCGCCGGAAAGTTCCATTCGTACACCGCCGATGCGGCATCCAGCCCCTCGTAACACTGCAACCGGATCAGCCGCCGCCCCAGGGATGCCGACAGCGCCTTGGCAATCTCGGTCTTGCCGACGCCTGCCTCGCCTTCCAGAAACAGCGGGCGCCCCAGCTTGAGCGACAGGAACACCACCGTTGCCAGCGCGCGCCCGCAGACATATCCGGTTTCGGCCAGCATGGACTGCACCGCGTCGATGGATGGGGGGATTTGCATGGCCGCTCCTGCTCGTGGTTCGTGTCTTGCTGCACGTCCAAGGACATAGGGTCAATAGCGCCAAGGTCGCATGAGGGCCGCGAAAACCTTGAAAAAGCGCGCCAAAGATTGACGCATCACGGGCAAGATGCGATGATTCGGTCAACAAAATCGTGCTACGTGGGACAAACCCCGGGCAAGAGCGGCGGACAGGCAGACCATGACCCACCCATTGGCGGAGGCGCGAGAATGCGCATAACCGCGATCACCTGCGTCAAGAACGAAGGGCCGTTCCTGCTGGAATGGATCGCCTTCAACCGGCTGATCGGGGTCACGGATTTTCTGTTCTATTCCAACGATTGCAGCGACGGCACCGATGCGCTGCTCGACGCGCTTGCGGCGCGCGGCATGGTGCAGCACCTGCCCAATCCCGCCAAGGGCCGCAACTACCAGATGGAGGCGCTGAAACACGCGCAGAAACAGGAGGTCGTGCAGTCGGCAGACTGGTGCTGGATCGCGGATGTGGACGAGTTCCTGAACATCCATGCGGGCGATCACACGATACCGGCGCTGATTGACGCCTGCGGCGATCCGCAGGCCATATCGGTCACCTTCCAGTTCTTCGCCAACGACGGCGTGCTGGATTTTGACGACCGCCCCGTGATCGACCAGTTCACTCGCTCGCACAATCCCGACCTGTGGTGCGCCGAAAGCGCGATCGAGGTCAAAACACTGGTGCGAAAGGATTTTCCGCTGCACTATTTCGGCGCGCATCGCCCGTTCTTTCGCGACAACCTGCCTTCGGAACAGCGCCCGCGCTGGACCGACGGGTCGGGCCGTGCCGTGCCGCACAAGTTCCTGGTCGCCGCCAACGCCCGCCGGATCCGCAAGTTTCCCGCCGCGGGCGCGCGCGATCACGCGACGCTCAACCACTATGCGCTGCGCTCGCTCGACAGCTATCTGGTCAAGAACGACCGTGGCGACGTCAACCGCGAAGGCCGCGCCTTTGACGACACCTACTGGCGCGAACGCAACGACCCCGCGTGGGAAGATGCCTCGATCCGCCGCTGTCTGCCGGGGATGACAGCGGCGCTGGAGGAGCTCAAGGCCGATCCGGAGATGGCCGGTCTGCACGACACCTGTGTGCGCCTGCACCGCGAAAAATGCGCACAGCTCAAGGCGCAGCCGGCCTATGCCGAGATGTATGCTCAATTGCGCGACGCGCCGCCCTTTCCGCCCGGCGAACACGCGCTGATGCGTGAACTGGGGCTGGTGGCATGACGGTCCGGGTCATTAACCTGGGGCTGCCCAAAAGCGGGACGACGACGCTGGCCGTGGCGCTGGAAAAGGCCGGGCTGACGGTCGCGGATTTCCGGATCCGCCGCGGCAAATGTCCCGATCCGACGCTGGCCGGGTCCTACGTGGGGCGGCAGATGTACGAGGGGTATTTCCAGACCGGCGATCCGCTCGACCGCTTGCAGGGGTTCGACGCGCTGACCGAAATCAGCGTGCTCAGCACCCGGCTCTGTCTCTGGCCGCAGACCGATTTCGGCGTCCTTGACGCGCTGCGCCACCGGCACCCAGACCTGCGGTTCGTCGCCTCGCGCCGCGACGCGCGCGAGATGTCGGGCAGCATGCTGCGCTGGTCCGACCTGGGATCGGACCGTGTGCCGGGCGGCAATATCCCGGGCCTGCCAAAGGGATACGGCGAAACGACGCTGGAACGCGTGCAGTGGATCGAGGCGCATCACGCCTTTCTGCGCCACATCTTCGCAGGCGATGACAGGTTCCTGGAATACGACACCGCCGATGACGCCGCCCCCGCCCTGATCGGCGCGCACCTGGGGCTGGACCTGCCTTGGTGGGGCAAAGCCAACGCCAACACCGACCTGCCCGCGCGCGGTGTCGCCTGATGCGGATCTACGTGCATATCGGCATGGATGCCGAGGTTGCGGACCGGCTGCAGCGGGTGCTTGACGACAAGCGCGACCAGATGGCGGGCAAGGGCGTTCTCTATGCCCGCAGCCCGGGCGCGCGCAATCACACGCGGCTTTTCATGGCCGTGACCGACCCCGCGGCGGTGGACAGCCTGCGCTTCAACCGCGGCTTCATCGCGCCGGACAAGCAGCAGGTGCTTTACGACGAGGTCGCGCGCGGCATCGCGACCGAGGTGGCGCGGGTGCAGCCACAGACGCTCATCCTGTCCGCGCATCAGCTTGGGGTCACCCTGGCCAGCGCGTCGGAACTCCAGCGCCTGCGCGCCCTGCTGCTGCCGCTGTCCGATGACATCCGCATCATCGCCCAGATCGACGATCCGGCGCGCCTGCTGCTGCGCCGCTACGCCGCACAGATCATCGAAGGCCGCGCCGCGCCGCTGAGCCTGGAAACCGGCCTTCTGGACGCGCCCTACTGGTGGGATGCGGCGCTGGCCACGCGCCCGCCGATCGACCCCGCCGCGGGGCAGTTTCACGAGGTGCAGGGCGCGTGCTTCTGGCTCGATACCGCGCGGCTGGTGCGGGAATGGGACGGCGTCTTTGGCGCGGGCGCGACAGAGCTTCACACCGTCGATCCCGCCGCGCTCTGGTCCGATGCGGCAACCGAGGTCCTGCGCGGCCTTTTCGGGATCACCGACACCATCGGCAAGGCGGAACCGGCAAAACCGCCGCGCGCGCCGTCGGCGGCATGGCTGACCCGGGCGCGGCTTTTCAACGATGCGGTGCTGCGGCTGCTGGCGCGTGGCGACCAGATCCTGCCGCGCCCGCTCTGGCGCAAGTTTCTGGGCGAAATCAAGGTGCCGGGCGATCCCGTCGCCCCGGGCAGCCTGTCCGCCGTGTCTCGGCGGTTTCGAACCGACCTCGACGCGCTGGCGCAAGACCATCCCGGCCTCGATCCCGATCTGCTGCGGCCCGACAGCGCCCTGCCCGACTGGGCAGAGGCCGACCCGACGCGCGGCTTCCGCGCCACGCAGTACCTCATGGCGTTCCGCTGGCGCATCCATCAGGCCACCAAGGCCGCGCTGGCCGACAAGGCCGCCGATCTGGCGCAGCTCGATGCCTCGACGACGCCCGCCCGGGCGGAGGAGAAAGCGACCCCGCCCGCCGCGACCGATGTGGACGCGATTCTGTCGCCCTCGGCCCGCAGCCACATGCCCCCGCTGGCCAAGCAGAATTTCGTCAAACTGCAGAAATCCACCTTTGCCCCGCACAACCGGCTGGGCCACGTCAACGAAGAGGAACTGGCCGCCGCCTACACCCCGATGCCGCCGCGCACCCTGCCCGACGGATGCAGCGGCAACGTCATCGTCGGCTGCATGAAGAACGAAGCGCCCTATATCATCGAATGGGTGGCCTATCACCGGGCCATGGGGGTCGATAATTTCCTCATCTATACAAATGGATGCGACGACGGGACCAGCGAAATCCTCGACCGGCTGCAAGCCATGGGCGTCCTGCAGCACCGCAACAACGACGACTGGAAAGGCAACTCGCCTCAGCAATACGCGCTGAACCAGGCGCTCAAGGAACCGGTGATCATCAACGCCCGCTGGATCATCCACATCGACGTGGACGAATTCATGAACGTGCGCTGTAGCAACGGCACGTTGGACGATTTCTTTGACCGCGTTCCCGACGCCACCAACGTTGCGATGACCTGGCGGCTGTTCGGGCACAACGGCGTGCACCGCCTGGCGGACGACTTCGTGATCGACCAGTTCGACACCTGCGCCCCGAAATACTGCCCCAAGCCGCACACCGTCTGGGGGTTCAAGACCATGTTCCGCAACATCGGCGCCTACGAAAAGATCAGCTGCCACCGCCCCAACAAGCTCGACACCGCGTTCGAGGACAAGGTGAAATGGGTGAACGGGTCTGGCGCCGACATGACCCACGAGGTCGCCAAGAACGGCTGGCGCAACTCCAAGAAGACCATAGGCTATGATCTGCTGCAGCTGAACCACTACGCCCTGCGCAGTGCCGAATCGTTCCTGATCAAACGCCAGCGCGGCCGCGCGCTGCATGTGGACCGGTCCATCGGGCTGAACTACTGGATCCGCATGGACTGGTCGGATTTCAAGGACATCACGATCAAGCGCAACATCCCCCGCACCCGTGCCGAATACGACCGCTTGATGGCCGATCCGGAGCTGGCGAAGTGGCACCGGACCGGGCTGGACTGGCATCGGGCCAAAGCGCTGGAACTGCACGCGAATCCCGAATTCGAAGAGCTTTATCAGCAGGCGCTGACCTTGCGTCTGACGGAAACCGAGCGGGTGGCCTATGCCCTCGCCCTCGATATGGAGAGCTGAGCATGGACGGCGCCCCCGCCCCCCGCGACCCCTACCTGCGGTCACGCGGCATGAAAATTCCGAAACATCCGCAGATCACCACTGGCCGCATCCGCGGCGCGCTCAAGGGCGAAACCTACGAACGCAAGGAATGCGACGCGGTCAGCCGCATGGTGCAGGACGGCGATGTCGTGCTCGAACTGGGCGGCGGCATCGGCTACATGTCGACCCTGATCGCCACCAAAAAGAAGGTACAAGCAGTTCATACGTTCGAGGCGAACCCGACGCTCATCCCCTACATCCATTCGGTGCATGCGGCCAATGACGTCACCAATGTGACCGTGCACAACGCGCTTTTGTCCGATGGTCCCGGCGATCCGGTGCCGTTCTACGTGCGGCAGAATTTCCTTGGCTCGTCCATGGACAAATCCATCGACGAGGGCAGCATCGTCAGCACCGAAATGATCGAACAGCGCGACATTCATGCCGTGCTGGACGAGCTGAAACCCGACGTGCTGGTCTGCGACATCGAAGGGGCCGAGGCGCATCTTCTGCCCGCCGCCGATCTGTCGTGCCTGCGGGTCGCCATTGTAGAACTGCACCCGCAGTGGATCGGCCAGACGGGCGTGCAGGCGGTTTTCGACACCATGCACCGGGCAGGCCTCACCTATTTCCCCAAAGCGTCAGAGGCCAAGGTGGTGTCCTTCAGGAAGGGCTGGTAAGCCTTTGAATATCCTGGCCGTTCTTTGCGTGCGGAACGAGGCGGCGTTCCTGCTGGACTGGCTGGCGCATCATCTGGCCTGCGGTGTGACCCATGTGGTCGCCTGTTCGAATGACTGCGAGGACGGCACCGACGCGATGCTCGACCGGCTGGCGGAACTGGGCCATGTCACCCACATCCGCAACGACGGTCCCTACGACAAGGGCGGCATCCAGTTCAGCGCGCTGAAACTCGCCGACAAGACAGATGCCGTGGCGCGGGCGGACTGGATCCTGCCGCTCGACATCGACGAATTCGTCAACATCCACGTGGGCGACCGGACCATTCCAGCGCTGCTGGACGCCCTGCCCGAGGCCACGGCCATCACCCTGACCTGGCGGCTTTTCGGCAACGCCGGTGTGGTTCGCTATGCCGATACGCCGGTGCCGCAGCAATTCACACGCGCCGCACCTGTGGTCATGTACTGGCCCTGGCGGTCGGCGATGTTCAAGACGCTTTACCGCAACGACAGGACCTACCGGAACATCGGCGTCCACCGCCCCCGCAACCCGGTGAAGGACCGCCTGAATGCGGCGCGCTGGTTCGATGGCGAAGGCCGCGAATTGGAGGCGCAATTCGCCACCCGGCGGATTTTTTCGACCTATGGCCGGTCAAACTATGCGCTTGCGCAGCTCAACCATTATCCGCTGTGCGCGATGGAAAGCTATGTGCTCAAGGCTGCGCGCGGGCGCGCGGTGCATTCCGATCACCTGCTGGGGCTGGATTACTGGGTCGAGCGGAATTTCAACACCGACACCGACGACAGCATCCTGGCCCTGGCAGACCGCACCGCGGCGATCCGCGCCGGGTTTGCCGCAGATCCCCAGCTTGGCCCGATGCACGACCGCGCCGTCGCCTGGCGGCGCGCGCGGTTCGACGCGCTGATGCGGCAGGAACCCTACCGCGCGCTTTTCGGGCGTCTGCTGATGACCCCGCCGTCGCGCCCGCTAGCGCCTGACGCCGCGCGGTTCCTTGTCGCCCATGCCACCGCGGCGCGGGACGACACGGGCAAGAACGAGATGCAGACAAATTGAATTGCGCGCGACCGTTCTGAAGCGGACCTTGCGCAACCGGGAGAGGCGCCGCGCCATTGCAGTCGCGCGCGACTGCGATCAGGTCTTTCCGCTCAACGCTTTATGCCGGCCAAGTTCGCACGCCACCCCGGCTAAGCACCAAGCCCACCCAGATCGCAGCCGCGTGAGGGCGCGACTGCAATGGCGCGGCGGCCTTCGGCCTTGATTCCGCGCAGGGTGCTTGGCTCGAACGCCCGCTCGAGGCGGTTTCAAGCCAATCGCATCGCGCAATGACGCCCCCGCAATTACCCTGCATTTGGCGCATTTCCGCCGCAAATTTCCGGCAAATTCCCCTCATAAGACGCCCTGAAAACGGGGCCGCGACGATGAGGACTTGCAGCAGATGGCCGATGCCGACGATTTTCTAGCGCTCGATCTGACGGGCCTGTCCGGGGCCGACTGGCACGCGGCGCTGGCTGATCTGGGCGAAACGCACGGCTTTTACGAACCGCTGGGCAAACGTCATTCCGCGCTTTTCATCGACGAAGGCGACACGCTGTTGGTGACCTTCGAATCCTCTGCCGGGATCCAGACCCTGTCGGACGACGGCGCGCCGCTGGGGTTTGACTTGGTGCGCAGCGATGGCTGGTCGCACCTGTGCGTGATCTGCGACGGCGACACCTGGTTCCGCGACAAACGGGTTTACGGCTTTTTCGACCAGCTGAACGACGACGGGTTCTTTGACGATTTCGAGCGGGTGATCTTTTTCGGCGCGGGGCCCTGCGGCTATGCCGCCGCGGCGTTTTCGGTGGCCGCCCCCGGGGCCACGGTGGTGGCGCTGCAGCCGCAGGCCTCGCTCGATCCGCGGGTGACGGAATGGGACGACCGGTTTGCCGAAATGCGCCGGACCTCGTTCACCGACCGCTACGGATACGCGCCCGACATGCTGGATGCCGCCGACCGCGCGTTTGTGCTTTACGATCCGCGCGAACAGCTGGACGCAATGCATTCGGCGCTGTTCACCCGCCCCAACGTGGCGCGCTACCGGATGTCCTTCATGGGCGGCGCGCTGCAGGCTGACCTGATCGAGCTTGACCTGCTGGCCCCGATCCTGCGCGCCGCCGCCGACGGCCGGCTCACGACGCTGGAATTCGCCGGGCTGATGCGTGCCCGCCGCAGCCACGCCCCCTACCTGCGCAAGCTTCTGGCCCGCCTCGAGGGGCAGGAGCGGTTCGGCCTGGCGGAAATGCTCTGCGTCAACGTCACCTCGCGCCTGCAGGCCCCACGGTTCCGCCGCAGGCTCGAGGCGTTGCGCGCCGCCCGCCGCCTGGCCGAAGCGCAGGCCGACCCGGGCGACGACACCTAGCGCGCGATTGCCGCGCAAAGGCACTGGCGCAGACGGCCCGCGCCATGCTAACGGCAGCGCCATGACCCAACGCCTGACGATCCGCCGCCCCGACGACTGGCACCTGCACCTGCGCGATGGCGCGATGCTGGCCGCCGTCGCCCCCGAATCCGCCCGCCATTTCGCCCGCGCGATCATCATGCCCAACCTCGTGCCGCCCGTCGTGACCGGCGCGCAGGCCGCGGCCTACCGCGATCGCATCCTGTCGGCCCTGCCCGACGGTGCGGATTTCACCCCGCTGATGACGCTGTATCTGACCGAAGAGACCGATGCCGACGATCTGGCCGCGGCGCATGCCTCGGGCCTGATCACGGCGGTGAAACTCTATCCGGCGGGGGCCACGACCAATTCCGCCTCGGGCGTGACGGATTTCGACAAGGTGCGCCCGGTGCTCGAGAGGATGGCCGAGATCGGCTGCCCCCTCTGCGTGCATGGCGAGGTGACGGATCCGGCGGTCGACATCTTTGATCGCGAGGCGGTGTTCATCGACCGCGTGCTCGACCCCATCCGCAGCAAGACCCCCGGCCTGCGCGTGGTGATGGAGCATATCACCACGAAACAGGGCGCCGACTATGCCCGGTCGGGCGGCCCCGATCTGGGCGCCACGATCACCACGCATCACCTGGTGATCAACCGCAACCATATCCTCGTCGGTGGCATCAAGCCGCATTACTATTGCCTGCCCGTCGCCAAGCGCGAGGAACACCGCAAGGCGCTGGTGGCCGCTGCCACGTCGGGCGATGCCAGCTTTTTCCTGGGCACCGACAGCGCGCCGCATACCGATCCGGCCAAGCTCCAGCCCTGCGGCTGCGCGGGCTGCTTCACCGCGCCCAACACCCTGTCGATCCTGGCCGAGGTCTTTGACCGCGAAGGGGCGCTCGACCAGCTCGAAGCTTTTGCCAGCCTCAACGGCCCCGCGTTCTACCGCCTGCCCGCCAACGAGGCGCGGCTGACCCTGACCAAGGGCGATCCGGTCCAGTATCCGCCGCAACTTGAAACCGACGACGGCCCCGTCACCCTTTTCGATCCCGGTTATGCCCTGCACTGGGCGATCCAGGATTAGGCCCCAGCTGCAGCCGCCACGCCCGAACACGAGGTTCCCATGATCCCGACCGCCGCCCCCACGAACGAAGAAATGGCGCGCCTGACCGCGCGCATGCTGCTGGAAATCAAGGCGGTGCATTTCATGGAGGACGCGCCCTTCGTCTTTGCCAGCGGCCAGGCCTCGCCGGTCTATATCGACTGCCGCAAGCTCATCTCGTTTCCGCGCATCCGCTCCACGCTAATGGATTTCCTCACCGCCAAGGTGCTGCGCGACGCGGGATACGAGGCGTTCGACAACGTCGCGGGCGGTGAAACCGCGGGCATCCCCTTTGCCGCGCTGGTGGCCGAACGCATGGCTCTGCCGATGACCTATGTGCGCAAGAAACCCAAGGGCTACGGCCGCAACGCCCGCATCGAAGGGGCGATGACCGAGGGCCAGCGCGTGCTGCTGGTCGAGGATCTGACCACCGATGGCGGCAGCAAGCTGAGCTTTGTCGATGCCATCCGCGAGACCGGCGCCACCTGCGCCCATACGGCGGTGATCTTCTACTACGGCATCTTCCCCGAAACGATCAAAACCCTGGGCGATCACGGTGTCGCACTGCACCACCTGTGCACCTGGTGGGACGTTCTGGCCGAGGCCAAGGCGCAAGGCACGTTCGACCCGAAAACCCTGGCCGAGGTCGAGGCCTTCCTGACCGATCCGCATAAGTGGCGGGAAGTTAACAAGAAATAAAAACTTCTCCCCAGTATGCGGGAGGCGGCGAAAACGACTCAGTCGACGCCACAACATCTTGTAGACATTTTGCCCCCCCATACCCTATTCTGACAGACGAGACTCGCCCGTGACGCGGGGCGAAACTTTTCCCGGCGGTTGTCCACAGGATTGTTCCGGCTAGGGATGGGGCACCGGTTTCGCTAGAAGAACCGGACCGCAGCAGCCCGAACCGGCGCGCGGACATCAGCAGGACAAGGGGCAGGCCATGAACGAGATCACCACATTCAATCCCACCGGACAGGCGGCGGATGCGGAAGTGCGCGCCGCCGAAACCATGCCGCATTCGATCGAGGCCGAGCAGCAGTTGCTGGGTGCGATCCTGACCAACAACGACATCTACGACCGCGTCGCCAGCATCATCGGCGCGCAGCATTTCTATGATCCGGTGCACGCCCGCATCTATGAAATCGCCGCCGCCCGCATCGCCAAGAACAACCTCGCCTCGCCGGTGACGCTCAAGGCGTTCATGGAGGATGACGAGGGCCTCAAGGAACTGGGCGGCCCGGCCTACCTCGCGCGGCTGGCGGGGGCGGCGATCAGCTCCTTCGCGGTGCGCGACTATGCGCAGATGATCTATGACCTGGCGATCCGGCGCGACCTCATCACCCTGGGGCGCGACATCTCAGCCAAGGCCGCCAAGGTCGAGGTCGCGTCCGAACCCAAGGAACAGATCGTCGAGGCGGAACAGGCGCTTTACAAGCTGGCCGAACAAGGTCAGGCCGAGTCGGGATTTCAAAGCTTTCTCAGGGCCGTAACGGACGCGGTTAACGTGGCCAACGCGGCCTATCAGCGCGAAGGCGGGCTGGCCGGCATCTCGACCGGGCTGGTGGACATGGACAAGAAGCTGGGCGGGCTGCACAAGTCCGACCTGCTGATCCTCGCGGGCCGTCCGTCCATGGGCAAGACCTCGCTTGCCACCAACATCGCCTTCAACGTCGCCAAGGCCTACAAGCGCGGCATCCGTCCCGATGGCACCGAAGGCACGATCCAAGGCGGCGTGGTGGGCTTTTACAGCCTCGAGATGAGCGCCGAACAGCTGGCCGCGCGGATCCTGTCCGAAGCCGCCGAGGTGCCGTCGGAAAACATCCGGCGCGGTGACATGACCGAGGTGGAATTCCGCCGCTTCGTCGACGCCGCCAAATCGCTCGAGGCTTGCCCGCTTTACATCGACGACACGCCCGCGCTGCCGATCAGCCAGCTGGCCGCCCGCGCCCGCAGGCTGAAGCGGACGCACGGGCTCGACGTGCTGATGGTCGACTATCTGCAACTGGTGCGCGGCACCGGCCGGTCGGAGAACCGCGTCAACGAGATCTCGGAAATCACCATGGGCCTCAAGGCCATCGCCAAGGAACTCGACATCCCAGTCATTGCCCTGTCGCAGCTCAGCCGTCAGGTCGAAAGCCGCGAGGACAAGCGTCCGCAACTGTCGGACTTGCGTGAATCCGGCTCGATCGAACAGGATGCCGACGTGGTGATGTTCGTGTTCCGCGAGGAATATTACAAGGAACGCGAAAAGCCCGGCGATCACGACCTGGAAAAGATGGCCGCCTGGCAGGAAGAGATGGAGCGTCTGCACGGCAAGGCCGAGGTCGTCATCGGCAAGCAGCGTCACGGCCCCATCGGCACGGTGGAACTGTCCTTCGAAGGCCAGTTCACCCGCTTCGGCAACCTCGTGAAGCCCTGGCAGAACAACGGCGACGCTGAATTCTGACGAAGTGCCCTCGCGGCCCGCGCCTTGGCGGGCCGCGTCCTGCGGCTTTGCTTAGTGGGCAGAGCCCTTGTTGCCGCCAAAGACCGCGCCCCAGACGGGCGCGATGACCTTGGTCCCCAGCGGGATCAGCAAGAGCCCAAGCAGCAGCCCCAGCACGCCGTCCATCGCAGCGGTCGCGGTCCATTCCACGGCGCCCTTCAGATCCGGTCCCACGCCTTCGGCCACCCAGACGGCCATGTCATGAATGAACTCTTCCGGCAGGTGCCAGCCAAGCTGCCCCAGCCCGTGCACGATGATCGACCCGCCGACCCACAGCATCGCGGCGGTGCCCACGACAGTCAGCGTCTTCATCACATAGGGCATGCCCTTGACGATCAGGCGGCCCAGACTGCGGGTCACACCCAGCCTGCCCCCTTGCGCCATCAGCAGACCCAGATCGTCCATCTTCACGATCAGCGCCACCGATCCGTAGACCGCAATCGTGATCATCACACCGACAGCGGCCAGCGTCGCCGCCTCCATCCAGAACGTGCTTTCCGGTATCGCGGCCAGTGCGATGGTCATGATCTCGGCCGACAGAATGAAATCGGTCTTGATCGCCCCCTTGACCCGTTCCTCTTCCAGATGCAGCGGGTCCTTGATGCTGTGGCTGCCGTCCGGCCCGCCGTCATGATCGCCCTTCGACGTCAACGCATGGGCGATCTTTTCCGCCCCCTCGAAACACAGGTACGCCCCGCCCAGCATCAGCAGCGGCGGGATCATCCAGGGCGCAAAGGCCGACAGGGCCAATCCGATGGGCAGCAGGAACACCAGCTTGTTGATCAGCGACCCGCGCGCGATACGCCAGACGATGGGCAGTTCGCGGGCGGGCTGAAACCCCTGGAGGTATTTCGGCGTCACGGCCGCGTCGTCGATGACCGCGCCTGCCGCCTTCGATCCCGCCTTGACCGCCTGCCCCATGACATCATCGACTGACGCCGCCGCCACCTTGGCGATTGCCGCCACATCGTCCAGAAGTGCCAATAGTCCGCTCATGCCTGCCTCATCTCGTTACCTGCGCCGGTTCACAGCTTGCGCTGCCGCGTCACTACATAGCGCCCCGCCCCCGCCACGGCCAGCGCAAGGCATCCGCCCGCGATGGCCCAGTTCTTGACGAAGATGCTCATTTGCCAGGGATCGGAGGGGATGAGGTGGAAAAAGCTCGTGGCCGCGCAATAGCCCGCCAAGGCAAAGGCCACGGGCCGCACCGCGACCCCGATAAGCAGCGCCAGCGCCGCAAGTGCATTGAATACGAGCGCGGGCCAGACCAGCACCTGCGGCAGGCCGAGACCCGCCAAAAGCCCTTGCGCGGCCCCCGGATCGACCGCCTTTTGCACAGCGCCCGCCACGAAAAGTGCTGCGATCAGAGCTCGCGCGATCAGCAGCGCGGTATCGTCGATTCTGGTCGTCATGCTGCCACCTTGCCTGTTAGCGCCACCCCTTGAAAAAGGTTAGCGCCATCATGCCGCGCACCCAAGGTTTATCGCTAACATATTGTCAAATAATGACTTTTTTCCTTTGCAGATGCAGCATGCCCCCGTATACCAGCTTTGATTGCGACAAGCAGAGGACAGCGCAGATGACCGTCACCATAGGTATCAACGGATTCGGGCGGATCGGCCGCTGCACCCTGGCACATATCGCCGAAAGCGCCCGCAACGACGTGCAGGTCGTCAAGATCAACGCCACCGGCCCGCTGGAAACCTCGGCCCATCTGCTGCGCTACGATTCGATCCACGGGCGGTTCGGCGGCGAGGTTCGGATCAAGGACGATACGATGGATCTGGGCCGCGGCCCGATGCAGATGTTTTCGACCTACGATCCGGCGGAGCTTGATTGGTCGGGCTGCGACGTGGTGCTGGAGTGCACGGGGAAATTCAACGACGGCGAAAAGGCTGGTGTGCACATCGAGCGTGGTGCGAAAAAGGTGCTGATCTCGGCGCCTGCCCGCAATGTCGCGCGCACCGTGGTCTACGGCGTCAACCACCGCGACCTGCTGCCCGAGGATGGCATCGTGTCGAACGGGTCGTGCACCACCAACTGCCTCGCGCCGCTGGCCAAGGTGCTCGACGCCGCCATCGGCATCGAATCGGGCATCATGACCACGATCCACAGCTACACCGGCGACCAGCCGACGCTGGACCGGCGGCACGACGATCTGTACCGCGCGCGCTCGGCGGCGATGGCGATGATCCCCACCTCGACCGGCGCGGCCAAGGCCCTGGGCGAGGTACTGCCGAACCTGCGCGGCAAGCTTGACGGCACCGCGCTGCGGGTGCCCACGCCCAACGTGTCGGCCGTGGACCTGACGTTCGAGGCGGGGCGCGATGTCACCGCAGACGACGTCAACGACGTGGTGCGCGAGGCCGCGATGGGCCGCATGGGCACGGTGCTGGCCTATGATCCCGAACCCAAGGTGTCGATCGACTTCAACCACACCACGGCCAGTTCGATCTTTGCCCCCGACCAGACCAAGGTGGTGGGGAAGCGGCTGGTACGGGTGTTGGCCTGGTACGACAACGAATGGGGCTTTTCGGCGCGCATGGCCGATGTCGCCGCGGCGATGGGGCGGCTTTCGCAGTCGGCCTGAGCGCGACTGAACCAAAGTTGCAAAGGCCGCGATTGCCCCTTCAGGCCAATGGCGCGGCGGATACGGACGCATCACGTCTCTGGCATCGGACCGGCGCATTCTGCCCGGCCGCAGCCTGAAAATTGGAGACTGACATGACCCGCATCATCGCCCTGGCCCTTGCCCTGACCGCGCCCGCCATGGTTCTCGCGTCCAGCGACACCCCGATGGATCCCGCGCGGATGGACCAGATCCGCACCAAACTGACCGCCGACGGCTACGAGGTCCGCAAGATCGACGTCGAGGATGGCGAGATCGAGGTCTACGCGATGAAAGACGGCGCGCGGCTCGAACTCTACCTCGATGCCGACCTCAACGTCGTGCGCGCCAAGACAGACGACTGATCCCGGGCCGGCGCGGGTCCGGCCCGCCCGGCTCTGTCGCTGATTTCCGCCGTCGCCTTTGAAACCCGCTATCTGCGCAGGCTCTTGCAGCGCACGGCGCATCTGCAGGAACAGCTGGGCCTTGCCGCCGGGGCGTTCAACGAGATCGTCGAGGCGCGGTTTCGCGACTGGGGGCTGACCCCGTCCGAGCAGGACGTGGCGCTCTTTACGCTCAAGGGCTGCGCGATCCCCGAAATCGCGACCCTGCGCGGCAGCGCCGAAGGCACGGTCAAGAGCCACCTGAACGGCATCTACCGAAAGGCCGGCGTGACCGGGCGCGGCGCCTTCCTGAGCCTGTTCATCGAGGACCTGATGGCCGAAACCCCCGCGGCGCTGGGAGCAAACCCAGAAGAGGCGTGACAGCCGCCTGCCACTCTGGCATCACTTCGGCATCCGCGGATCGAGAGGGTGCAACGCGCGCCATGACGAATTTCATTGCTGTCGTGATGGGTGTGGTGCTGGTGACGGCGCTTGGCATCGACTACGCGATTTTCGGCTCTGAACACCTGCTTTTTCTGGGAAAGAAGTTTTTTGTCCTGCTCGACTGGGTGGCGTTCTGGCGTTGAGCTTGACCTGCGGCCCGGTGCGGGCCAGCTTGACTCGTGTACGCCGATTTGGTTGTTAGCGGTAACAGACGCGACGACCCACGCAGATACCGAAGGGAAGACATCTCATGACCACCAAGGTTGCCATCAACGGTTTTGGCCGCATCGGCCGTAACGTCCTGCGCGCCATCATCGAATCCGGCCGCACCGATATCGAGGTCGTGGCCATCAACGATCTGGGCCCGGTCGAAACCAACGCCCACCTGCTGCAGTACGACAGCGTGCATGGCCGGTTCCCGGCCCCTGTCACGACCACCGACGACACCATCGATGTCGGCCGCGGCCCGATGAAGGTCACCGCGCTGCGCGACCCGGCCGACCTGCCATGGTCGGATGTGGATGTGGTGATGGAATGCACCGGCATCTTCACCAGCAAGGAAAAGTGCCAGGCGCATCTGAAAAACGGCGCCAGCCGGGTGCTGATCTCGGCCCCGGGCACAGATGCCGACAAGACCATCGTGTACGGCGTCAACCACGACACGCTGACCTCGGACGACGTGATCGTGTCGAACGCGTCCTGCACGACGAACTGCCTGTCGCCGGTTGCCAAGGTGCTGAACGACACGATCGGCATCACCCGCGGGTTCATGACCACGATCCACAGCTACACCGGCGATCAGCCGACGCTGGACACGATGCACAAGGACCTCTACCGCGCCCGCGCTGCGGCGCTGAACATGATCCCGACCTCGACTGGTGCCGCCAAGGCGGTGGGTCTGGTTCTGCCGGAGCTTGCGGGCAAGCTTGACGGTGTGGCGATCCGGGTGCCCACGCCCAACGTGTCTGTCGTCGACCTGACCTTCGAGGCGTCGCGCGACACCTCGGTCGAGGAAATCAACGAGGCGATCCATACCGCCGCGGCCTCCGGTCCGCTCAAGGGCATCCTGGGCGTCACCGACCACAAGCTGGTGAGCATGGATTTCAATCACGATGCGCATTCGTCGATCTTTGCCACTGACCAGACCAAGGTGATGGACGGCACGATGTGCCGGATCCTCAGCTGGTATGACAACGAATGGGGCTTTTCCAACCGCATGGCCGACACCGCCATCGCGATGGGCAAGCTGATCTGACAGCACGGGCCCGCCCCGGGACGCGAGCCCTTGGCAAATGTGTTGCCGTGCTGGGCTCGCGGCAATGCAGTGCACTGAAAACGCCCTCGCAGATTGCTGCGAGGGCGTTTTTCATATCCGCATCGCAGGACGACGCAAACGTTCGTTCTGTTCATCCGGCACGGCCTCAAGGCCGCCCATGGCGGCCCCCGTGCCAGCGCCGGACTGGCCCCATGGACCGACGCTGGCACGGCTGATCGACTGTCCGACAAGGCCTCGAAGCGGATATCGCCCGTTGAGAGTCTGTGGTCGACATCAAGCCAACAACAACGCATGAGATAAAGCCTGCGCCCTGACCGTTGCGGGCTTTTCCGTTCCCGGCACAAACCGCCGCGTCTGGTCCGGTGCACCCGCTATTCAGCGATGCCGGTAATCGCCGCCCGTGCCGCGGCATAGCCCTGGACCGCCGGTGGCAGGGTCGTCTGCGCGACCTGCGGTGGCGCGCCGAGCGGTGCGGCAAGCGGCGCCGTCTGCGCCCCCTGCCGCCGCCCGGGCGCGGTCTGCGAAACGGTCAGCCCCGAATTTTCCGGGGCGGCGGGGCGTGCCGGCATTTTGCCGGGGCCCGCCATCACGGGGCGATAGGTAACACCCGTCATCAGGATTCTCCTGTCTTGGACGCGGCCACATTTACGCCCCTTCCCTTAACAATCCCTGAAAAGAGGCCTGCATAAAATGCATGGCGGCCTTGGCGCTGTGTCAGTTGTGCTGCGGCGCAGCATGGTTAGGTTACCGCTAACCGAAGCGAACAGGTGAAAGGAAAAGATGATGACCCTGTTTTCTGAACTCAAACGCCGCTTTCGCCAACGCGCCGCCTATCGCGCGCGTCTGGCCGAGGTGATGAACGTGGCGGCCGACATCGGCCTGACCGAAGATCAGGCCCGCGCCGCCGCGCGTCAGGATATCTACGGCGCGGCCTGAACGGACCGCCCCACACGACACACACCGCCGACATCGGCAAACACAGAAACCTGGCGCATCGCGTCAGACGAAAGGACAAGACCATGAACTTTGCATTCAACACCCTGCGCGACCGCATCCACAAGAACGCCGCCTACCACCGCACGCTCAGCGAACTCAACGCCCTGCCGCTGGAGATCAAGCTCGACCTCGACATCGCCGGGATCGAGGACAAGGTCGCGCGCCGCGCGGTCTATGGTCGCGCGGTCTAACCGAACTTCTTCATCAGTGCCTGGCGCACCGGGGGTGTCACGAACTTGCTGACATCCCCGCCCAGCCGGGCGATTTCCTTGACCAGTTTCGACGCGATCGCCTGGTGCCGTGCCTCCGCCATCAGGAACACCGTCTCGACGCTGTCATCAAGCGCCCGGTTCATCCCGACCATCTGATATTCATATTCGAAATCCGCGACGGCCCGCAGGCCGCGCACGATCAGCTGTGCCTTGACGTCGCGCGCGCAGTCGATCAGCAGGTTGTCGAACGGATGCGCTACGATCTCGGTGCCGGTCTGTTCTGACAGGCTCTGGCATTCCGCTTCGATCATCTCGACCCGTTCCTCCAGCTCGAACAGCGGACCCTTGTCGCGGTTGATCGCGACGCCGATCACCAGCCGGTCGACCAGCACGGTCGCGCGCCGGATAATGTCGATATGACCGTGAGTGATGGGATCGAAGGTGCCGGGATATAGGCCGATGCGCATGTGCTGCCCCCTGTCGTCTCTTCAGGCGCGGCGGTCGGGCCGGACCGGGTGTTCAGGCACCCGCGCGCAGTTGGTTTTCGGCACGCAACAATATTGCGCCCAGCAATGCAAGGGCGAATGACCGACAAATGTGCCGTGGGCCGGGATCAATCGGGGCTAAAAGCCCATGATCATGCCTTCGAGCGCGCTTTTCTCCATCGACAGCTCGCTCAGCCGCGCCTTGACCACGTCCCCGATGGTGATCAGCCCCACCAGCTTGCCATCCTCGACCACCGGCATGTGGCGGAACCGCCCGTCGGTCATGCGCTGCAGCACGCTGTCGGCCTCTTCCTCGCGGGTGCAGGTTTCCAGCTTGGTGGTCATGTAGCTGTCTACGTCGGCCTCGAGGCAGGCGGCCCCTTCGGCCGCAAGATGCTTGACGATGTCGCGTTCGGACAGGATGCCATCGGCGGTGGACCCGTCGCCGGAAATCACCACGGTCCCGATGCGTCGCTCGGCCAGGATCTTGGCCGCGTCGGCAACGCTGGTGCCCGGCTTGACCGTATAGACAGCGTTGTCGGCCTTGCTTTTGAGGATAACGTGGACTTGCATCATAAAACCTCCGGCGATCAATGCGTTGGGGATCAGGGTCCACCCAAGCCATGGTCGATGTCAAGCAAGACCTTCCAATCGAGCCACTTCGCGCCGCAAACCCTCGGCCAGGGCGGCGGCAAACCGGTTCATCCGCTCCAGCCGTCTGTCGTCGGAATGCCGCACAAGGTAGAAGGCGCGCTTGAGGTGGATTTCGTCGCGAAGCACCGTCACCATGTCGGGCGCGCTCGACAGCGCAAAATCGTGCACGATGCCCAGGCCCGCGCCCTGCCGGAGCCACTGGAACTGCACGACCACGGAATTCGACGCCAGATCGACCCGGGTCACGCCAAGGTCGGCGAGGTAGTCGAGCTCCTTGTCGAACACCATGTCGGGAATGTAGCCAACGGTCTGATGCGCGCGCAGATCCGCCAGCCCGGTGATCGGCGGATGCCGGTCCAGATAGGAGCGGCTCGCGGCCAGATGCAGGTGGTAGTCGGTGATCTTCTGCACCGACAGCCGCCCTGCGGTGGGCGGGCTGACGGCGATGGCCATGTCGGCCTCGCGCTTGGACAGGTTCACCACCCTTGGCAAGGCGACGATCTGCACCTCGAGGGCGGGATTGTCGCGGGCGATGGCGGCGCAGACCTGCGGCAGCAGGAAGTTCGCGCAGCCATCCGGCGCGCCTATGCGGATCTGGCCCGACAGCCCCTCGCTCACACCCGCGACCGCCTCGTTCGCGGCCTGCATCGCCTGTTCCGCCGCTTCCGCATGGCGCAGCATGCGCGCCCCCGCCTCGGTCAGCGCATAGCCTTGCGGCGACTTGGCAAAGAGCGGCGTGCCCAGCGTCTGTTCCAGCCGCGCCACCCGGCGACCCACGGTCGCGGGGTCCATGCGCAGCACACGGCCCGCCGCCGACAGGCTTTCACCGCGCGCGACAGACAGGAAAATCCGCATGTCATCCCAACTCTGAGCCATGGTCACTCCCGCAATTTTGCAAAACCTTTTTGAGAACTTGCCGCTGTATCCGGCAAATTTGCAAGGCTAGACTGCGCCCAAAGAAGGAGGACACCCATGCAGGAACTGACACATTATATCGACGGCGCGCATATCAAAGGCGGCTCGGGCCGCTTTGCCGACGTCATGAACCCCGCCACCGGCGAGGTGCAGGCCCGCGTGCCGCTGGCCAGCACCGATGAATTGAACGACGCCGTCGCCCGCGCCGCCGAGGCGCAAAAGGCTTGGGGCGCCACCAACCCGCAGCGCCGCGCCCGGGTGATGATGAAATTCGGCGCGCTGATCAACGAGCATATGGACGAACTGGCCGAGCTGGTCAGCCGCGAACATGGCAAGACCCTGCCCGACGGGCGCGGCGACGTGCAGCGCGGGCTGGAATTCGTTGAGGTCTGCATGGGCGCGCCGCATATGCTCAAGGGTGAATTCACCGACGATGGCGGTCCCGGCATCGATCTTTATTCCATGCGCCAGCCGCTGGGTGTGGTCGCGGGCATCACGCCCTTCAACTTCCCCGCGATGATTCCGCTGTGGAAGCTTGCGGGCGCCATCGTTTGCGGCAACGCGATGATCCTGAAACCGTCGGAACGCTGCCCCTCCACCGCGCTGCGCCTGGCGGAATTGATCAAGGAGGCCGGTCTGCCAGACGGCGTGCTGCAGGTCGTCAACGGCGACAAGGAAGTGGTGGATGCCATCCTCGACAACGACACGATCCAGGCGGTGGCCTTTGTCGGATCGACCCCGATCGCGCAGTATATCTATGGCCGTGCCGCCAACAACGGCAAGCGCGCGCAGTGCTTCGGCGGGGCCAAGAACCACATGATCATCATGCCCGATGCCGATCTGGACAAGGCCGCCGACGCGCTGGTTGGTGCGGGCTATGGTGCCGCGGGCGAACGCTGCATGGCGATTTCCGTGGCCGTGCCGGTGGGCGAAGACACCGCCGACAAGCTCATCGAAAAGCTGGTGCCGCGGGTCGAAAAGCTGAAGGTCGGCCCCTACACCGCCGGAGAGGACGTGGATTACGGCCCCGTCATCACCGCGCAGGCCAAGGAACGGATCGAACGGCTTATCACCTCGGGTGTCGACCAGGGCGCCGAACTGGTCATCGACGGGCGCGACTTTTCGCTGCAAGGTTATGAAAGCGGGTACTTTGTCGGTCCGTCGCTCTTTGACCGCGCGACCCCGGACATGGACATCTACAAGGAAGAAATCTTTGGCCCGGTCCTGACCCAGGTGCGTACAGGCAGCTACGAAGAGGCGCTGAAGCTGACCATGGACAACCCCTATGGCAACGGCACCGCGATCTACACCGCCGATGGCGACACCGCGCGGGACTTTGCCCACCGGGTCAACGTCGGCATGGTCGGCATCAACTTCCCGATCCCGGTGCCGCTGTCCTACCACACCTTCGGCGGCTGGAAGAAATCGGCCTTTGGCGATCTCAACCAATACGGCCCTGACGCCTTCCGCTTCTACACCAAGACCAAGACCGTCACGGCGCGCTGGTTCTCGGGCATCAAGGACGGCGGCGAATTCAGCTTCAAGGCGATGGACTGACCCTTTCGCGGGGCATCCCTGTTCTCGCCATCTGAAGGCCCCGGCGTTCGCGCGCCGGGGCCTTTGTTTTGGCGCGGCGCGGGCGGGACCATCAGGGCGCGAATCTTGCGAATAATTTTCACGTTCCGATTGCCGAGCCTCCGAACTGCGGTAGGATGCCCCCATTCATTTCCGCAAATCAGGACATTCCATGACCCTCTCCATTGCCAACCTTGCCCGCCTCGTTCCCCTGCAGGGGGTCTGCTATTCCCCCGCCCCGTCAGACGATACTCCGGCCCCGCCGCAGAAATACTTCGACACGGATTTCACCAATTCCTGCTTTCCGCTGATCTGGGGCGCCGGGCCGGAGGGTAGCGTGACCGGGCGCAACGATCTGGCCACCATTTCGGGCACCGGTGCCAACCTGCTGCATCTTTATGACTGGAGCGTTCCGCCCGCCCCCGGCGCCAGCCCGGGCCAGTACGAGCGCAGCCACACCAGCTTTCTGCAAGCAGCGGATGCGGCCGGACTGCGGGTCATCGTGCCTGTATCGAACTACTTTCTGGGCGAGCTGGCCAGCGGCGACACCGCCACGGTCAAAACGCAGATGACCGCCATGGTGACCGAGGTGTATGACGGCGGCACGACTCCGATGGCGGCTGCGGGCCTTTGGGGCATCGCCAACGAATTCGACCTGGCCGGGAATTTCTCTGCCACGACGGTTGCGCAGGCCATGGCGCTGCTGGTCGAGATCGAGGCCGATCTGGGCATTCCGGCCGAGAATGTCCTGCCGATCTGCGCGCCGGTGTCCTTTGCCGCAACGGGCGGCCTGCCCCCCGCCATATCGGCGATGCAGGACCTCAAGGCCGCCATCGACGACAACGGCGAACTCAGCTCGGATTTCTGGTCGACCCGCATCGTCGGGGCGCTCAACAGCTTCAACGACGGGGATTTCCTTGCCAGCTACATCGCGGACACCTTCCCGACGTATTTTCCCGACACGCCGTTCTTTTTCAGCGAAATGGGCATCAACCTTGGCGCGGTCCCGGACGAAGACGCGCAGGCCACCTGGGTTGCGGCGCAGCTGGCCAAAACCGTTCCCTCGGGCCAATTCCTGGGCCGCTGCGTGTTTCAGTTCCTGGATCAGACCGCGATGAAGACCGGGACAGAGGCGACGTTCGGCATGACGAAATTCGACAACACCACCCCGCCGCCCACCGGCACCATCCCCGCAGATTACGTGCCCGGCGGCGGAGAGACCTATCCGGTCGACGCTCTGGCGCAAAAGCCGCTCTTCGCGACCGTGAAGGAAGCCTACTCCGGCTGAGCGGCACCGCTTGCCACCGGCGCGCGCATCGGATTGACTGGTACCGCGCGCTGAGGGGGGCAAGCCATGAAAGAACCGCCGTTTTCCATCGGGATCGAAGAGGAATACCTGCTCGTCGATCGCGACAGCCTGGCCCTGGCCGAAGCGCCAGAAGGCCTGATGGAGTCCTGCGCGTCGGAGCTTGAGGATCAGGTCAGCCCGGAATTCCTGCAATGCCAGATCGAGATCGGCACCAAGGTCTGCGCAGATATCGGCGAGGCCCGCGAGGATCTGCGCCGCCTGCGCGCCACGGTGTCGAAACACGCCGCATACTACAACCTGTCGCCGATCGCCGCCTCGTGCCATCCGCTGGCCGACTGGAAGACGCAAACCCACACCGACAAGGACCGCTACAACACGTTGGAACGGGATCTTGGCGGCGTGGTGCGACGCATGTTGATCTGCGGCTGCCACGTGCATGTGGGGCTTGAGGATAACTGGCTGCGCACCGACCTCATGCGGCAACTGTCGTATTTCCTGCCGCATCTGCTGGCGCTCTCGACCTCTTCGCCGTTCTGGCAGGGGCGCGACACGCAGCTGGCGTCATACCGGATTTCCGTCTTCGACAACCTGCCCCGTACCGGCCTGCCGCCGCAGTTCGAAAACTGGGAGGATTTCGACCGCTCCGTGCAGATCCTCGTGGACATGGGCGTGATCGAGGACAGCTCGAAAATCTGGTGGGACCTGCGCCCGTCAGCGGCCTATCCGACGCTCGAGACGCGGATCATGGATGTGAGCCCGCGGATGGAGCATACGCTGACGCTGGCGGCACTCAACCAGTGCCTCTTGCGGATGCTCTGGCGGCTGCGCGCGAAAAACCAGCGATGGCGCATCTATGATCGCTTTCTTGTCGGGGAAAACCGCTGGCGCGCGCAGCGCTACGGCGTGACCGAGGGATTGATCGACTTTGGCCGCCACGCCATCGTGCCCTTCGCCGAACTGGTGGAGGAACTGATCGAGGTGATCGAAGAGGATGCCGGAATCCTGCGCTGCCAGACCGAGGTCGAGCGCGCGCGAGAGATCGTGGCCAACGGCACCTCCGCCACCCGTCAGCGCGCGGTGGCAGCGAAGGCAAAGGACAGCGGCGCAGACCACGAAGGCCAGATGCGCGGCGTGGTGAGCCACCTGATCGACGAATTCCATGCCGATCTCTAGCCGTGACCACGCCCCCTTGATCCCCGGCACCGGGCCTGCAACAACCGGAATGAAACGCTTGTTCAATTAACGCTGATCACGAGGCCGCCATGGATTTCGCCCTATCCGAGGAACAGACCGCCATTTTCGACATGGCCCACGATTTCGGCCAGGATCACATCGCGCCCTTCGCCCGGCAGTGGGAGGCCGAAGGCACCATCCCGCGCGACCTTTGGCCAAAGCTGGCCGAGCTGGGGTTTGGCGGGCTTTACGTGTCCGAGGATGCAGGCGGATCGGGGCTCAGCCGCCTTGATGCGACGCTGGTGTTCGAGGCGCTGAGCATGGCCTGCCCGTCGGTCGCGGCGTTTCTGAGCATCCACAACATGTGCGCCCGGATGATCGACAGCTTTGCCAGCGACGAGATGAAGTCCCGCGTCCTGCCAGACGCGCTGAGCATGAAGACCGTGCTCAGCTACTGCCTGACCGAACCCGGGTCCGGCTCGGACGCCGCAGCGCTGAAAACCCGCGCCACCCGCACGAACGAAGGCTACACGCTCAATGGCGCCAAGGCCTTCATTTCCGGCGGCGGCTATTCCGACACCTACGTGGTGATGGTGCGCACCGGTGAGGACGGGCCGCGCGGAATCTCGACCGTACTGGTCGAGGATGGCACGCCGGGGCTGAGCTTTGGCGGGCTCGAGGACAAGATGGGCTGGCGCAGCCAACCCACCCGGCAGGTGCAGTTCGACGATTGCGCCATCCCCGCCGACGCGCTTCTGGGAGAGGAAGGCCAGGGGTTCCGCTATGCCATGGCCGGGCTCGACGGCGGCCGGCTCAACATCGCGGCCTGTTCGCTGGGGGCGGCGCAATCCGGCCTCGATGCCACGCTCGCATACATGGCCGACCGGCAAGCCTTCGGCAAATCCATCGACCAGTTCCAGGCACTGCAGTTCCGCCTTGCGGATATGGAGATCGAGATGCAGGCGGCGCGCACTTTCTTGCGCCAGGCGGCCTGGAAGCTCGACACAGGCGCGCCCGATGCGACGAAATTCTGCGCCATGGCCAAGAAATTCGTGACGGAAACCGGGTCGAAGGTGGTTGATCAGTGCCTGCAATTGCACGGCGGCTATGGCTATCTGGCCGACTACGGCATCGAAAAGCTGGTGCGCGATCTGCGGGTGCACCAGATCCTCGAAGGCACGAACGAGATCATGCGCCTGATCGTCGCCCGGCAGATGCTGGCCCGTGGCTGACCTCGCCCCCGTTCCCTGCCCCTGTTCAAAGCGATCACAGCCATGACCGACATCCACATCCGCACCGAAGGCCACGCGGGCCGCATCACGCTCAATCGGCCCAAGGCGCTCAACGCGCTGACCTACAAGATGTGCCTCGCGATCGAAGACGCGCTGCTGGCCTGGCGGCGCGATCCGCAGGTCGCGCTGGTGCTAATCGACGCCGCCGGGGACAAGGCATTTTGCGCAGGCGGTGATATCGCCGAGCTTTATGCCACGGGCCGCGCGGGCGATTTCGCATTCGGTCAGACCTTCTGGCGCGATGAATACCGGCTGAACGCGCTGATCGCGGAATACCCCAAACCGGTGGTGAGCTTTATGCAGGGCTTTACCATGGGCGGCGGGGTCGGCATCGGCTGCCACGGGTCGCACCGGATCGTCGGTGACAGCAGCCGCATCGCGATGCCGGAATGCGGCATCGGGCTGGTGCCGGACGTGGGCGGGTCGTACCTGCTGGCGCGGGCACCCGGGCGGCTGGGGGAATACCTGGGCCTGACCACGGCGCGGATGGGCCCGGGCGACGCGCTGCTGGTGGGCTTTGCCGATCACTATCTGCCCGAGGCAGAGTGGGACACGCTCAAGACCGCGCTGATCGACAGCGGCGACGCCGAGGCCGTCGCCAAGGCCGCCCACCCCGCGCCGGAGGCCGCGCTTGGCCCGAAACAGGCGCAGATCGACGCGCTGTTCGCGGGTGAACGGCTGGCCGACATCATGAACCTGCTGCGGGCCGAGGATACGGCCTTTGCCACCGAAACACGCGACCGGATGACCGCCAACTCCCCTCTGTCCATGGCCTGCGCGCTGGAAATCCTGCACCGTCTGCGCCAAGGCACACCGACGATCCGCAAGGCATTGAAGTTGGAGTATCGCTTTACCCACCGCGCGATGGAGCATGGCGACCTGCTCGAAGGGATCCGGGCCGCGATCATCGACAAGGACCGAAGCCCGAACTGGTCGCATCAGCCCGACAGCGTGCCCGCGGCGACCATGTCGCAGATGCTCAGGCCCGTGCGCGAGGTGCGGCTGGTGTTTCACGAAAAGGAGACGGCTATGAAGATCGGATTTATCGGGCTGGGCAACATGGGTGGCCCCATGGCCGCCAACCTTGCCCGCGCCGGGCACGACGTGCGCGGCTTTGACACCGCGAGCGTCATCATCGACGGCGTGCAGCCGGTCAATTCCGCGACCGAGGCGGCGGAAGGCGCGGATGTGGTCATCACCATGCTGCCCAACGGCGACATCCTGCGCAAGGTCGCGCGCGAGGTGATCCCGGCGATGAGCGAAGGCGCGGTATTCCTGGATTGTTCGACCGTCGATGTCGACAGCGCCCGCGCGGTGGCCGAGGATGCGCAGAATGCCGGTCTGCTGCCGCTGGATGCACCGGTGTCGGGCGGCATCGGCGGCGCGGCGGCCGGCACGCTGACCTTCATGGTCGGCGGACCCGAGGAAGGCTTCAAGAAAGCCGCAGACCTTTTTGATATCATGGGGCAAAAATCCGTTCATTGCGGCCCGTCGGGCAACGGTCAGGCGGCCAAGATCTGCAACAACATGATCCTGGGCGTCACGATGATCGCCACCTGCGAGGCCTTCGCCCTGGCCGACAAGCTCGGCCTGTCGCGCGAGGCGATGTTCGACGTGGTCAGCACCTCTTCGGGCTATTCGTGGTCGATGAACGCCTATTGTCCCGCCCCCGGGGTCGGCCCGCAATCGCCCGCCGACAACGGCTACAAACCCGGCTTTGCCGCGGAACTGATGCTCAAGGACCTTGGCCTGTCCCAGCAGGCCGCCGAAGCCGCGGATGCAGACACGCCCATGGGGGCTGCCGCGCTGGCGCTGTATCGGCAGTTCGTCGAGGACGAGGACGGCAAGGGAAGCGATTTCAGTGCCATGCTGCCCCGGTTCGAAAAACGTAACCGGAGTTGATCCAGATCATATTCGAAACATGACATGTTTCTTATCTGAGGGGCGATAGCGACCTTCGAGAAAGGACAGACGGATGTTTGCAAAGAATATGGGACAGACCGACCGGATCGTGCGCACAGTGGTGGGGGTGATCGCCCTTATCCTGTTTTTCACGATGGCCAGCGGCCTGAAATGGCTGGCGCTGGTGGTCGGGATCGTGATGCTGGCCACCGCTGCCATGGGATCCTGCCCGCCTTACCAGCTTTTGGGCATCAACACCTGCCGCCGAGACTGATCCCGCATCGGCTCCGTATCGGCAAAGACCCGCGTAGTCCTGCCTCCCGTGTGCAACGCATCGCGCCCTTCCGGCGTTAAAAGGCAACTGACACGGACAAAGGACCACGCCCATGAACCGCTTTCTCACGGTTGCCGCGCTGTGCATGAGCACAGCCGCCATCCCTGCCTTTGCCGCGCCTGTGACCGCCCTCGATACCCCGGCGATGTCGCAATTTACAGGCCAGGCAGAGCTGCTGCTTATCAAGAACGACAAGGCCAACAAGGGTAAAAAGCCAAAGAAATTGTTGAAGAAGGGCGGCAAAGGCGCTGAAAAGCGCGGGAAATCCGATGCACCCGGCCAAAATCGTGCGGCTGCCCCCAAGGCCGCAAAGCCGGACAACAACGGCAAGGGCAATGGCCAGGCCGCCGCAAAGCCAACGCAAGCCGCCCCCGCGAAGAGCCAGACGGCGAACGCCCCCGCCGGGCAGATTGACCCCACCGATCCGCAGCGCACCCGGGTCGAGCAGGCCCGTGCCGCATTGCTGGACAGCCTCGACACTGCCCGCGCCCCCGAGGGCCGGGACATGGCGCCCCTTGTCGGCGTCGCGACGCTGGGGCTGCTCGGCAGCGACGTGGTCGTCGGCGATCTGCCCGAGGACGAGCTGCTGACCTATCGCAACTGCCCGCCGGGTCTGGCCAAGAAGGATCCGCCCTGCGTGCCGCCGGGTCTGGCGAAGAAAGGCGTCAGCTATGACGAGTGGACGGGCTATGACAGCGACGACTACGACGCGCTTCTTGAGGAGCGACGCCGCGTCTACTACGGCGACAGCGACTGGGAACGCGACACCTTCCCCGACGACACGGCCTTTCTGCTGCGCTCGGACGATATTGCGCGACTTTACGGTCTGGACCCGGCGCCTGAGGGGCAGCGCTATGCCCTGATCGACGGATTGCCGGTGCTGCTGGACGCCGCCGATTATGGCACCCTGGCGCGGATCAACGACCTGGCGCGCGTGCCCGATACAGAGGACAGCCTTCTCGTTTCCCCGACCGCGGCCCTTGGCCAGGAAGAGCTGCGCCGACTCTACCGCCTGCCCGAGGCTGGTGATGGGTACAACTACGCTGTTCTGAACGGCGATGTGGTGCGGCTCGACAACGACAGCTATGAACTGCTGCAACTGATCCGCGTCACGCGCGCGATCCTGTGACCCGCGTTCCCGCCGCCCCGGCCCACGGGGCGGCGGGCCGCTTGGTTATTCTGCCGCGACCTTGCGCGCCGCCAGCATCGGCTTGAGATACCGCCCGGTGTGGCTGGCCTCGATCTCGGCCACCTCTTCCGGGGTGCCCTCGGCCACGATCTCCCCGCCTCCATCGCCGCCTTCGGGGCCAATGTCGATGAGATGGTCGGCGGTCTTGATCACATCGAGGTTGTGTTCGATCACCACCACGGAATTGCCCTGATCGACCAGTTCGTGCAGCACTTCCAAGAGCTTGCGCACATCCTCGAAATGCAAACCGGTGGTCGGCTCGTCCAGGATATAGAGCGTCCGCCCCGTTGACCGCTTGGCCAGTTCCTTCGACAGCTTCACACGCTGCGCCTCACCTCCCGAAAGCGTCGTCGCCTGCTGTCCCACCTTGATGTAGCCAAGGCCCACACGCACCAGGGCATCCATCTTTTCGCGGATGCTGGGCACCGCCTTAAAGAACTCCTGCGCATCCTCAACGGTCATGTCCAGCACGTCGGCAATGCTCTTGCCCTTGAACTTGATCTCCAGCGTCTCGCGGTTATAGCGCGCGCCCTTGCAGGTCTCGCAGGTGACATAGACATCGGGCAGGAAGTGCATTTCAATCTTGATGACACCGTCGCCCTGGCAGGCCTCGCAGCGCCCGCCCTTGACGTTGAAGGAAAAGCGCCCCGGCTTGTAGCCGCGCGCCTTGGCCTCGGGCAGACCCGCGAACCAGTCGCGGATCGGGGTAAAGGCGCCGGTGTAAGTAGCTGGATTTGAACGCGGAGTCCGTCCGATAGGACGCTGGTCGATGTCGATGACCTTGTCCAGATGCTCCAGCCCCTTGATCGTCTCGCAGGGCGCCGGCGTCTGGCGCGCACCGTTGAGCGCCATGGACGCGGCCTTGAACAGGGTCTCGATGGTCAGGGTCGACTTGCCCCCGCCCGACACGCCGGTGACGCAGACGAACTTGCCCAGCGGGAAGTCGGCGCTGACGTTCTTGAGGTTGTTGCCCGTCGCCTTGACCACGCGCAGTTTTTTCTTGTTGCCCTTGCGCCGGGTGGCGGGCACCGCGATTTCACGGGTGCCGGCCAGATATTGCCCGGTGACGGAATTCCCGTCCGCGATGATTTCCGCAGGGGTCCCCTTTGACACCACCTGCCCGCCGTGCACCCCCGCGCCCGGGCCAATGTCAAAGACGTAATCCGCCTCGCGGATCGCCTCTTCGTCGTGTTCGACGACGATCACCGTGTTGCCCTGATCGCGCAGGTTCTTGAGCGTGCCAAGCAGCCGGTCATTGTCGCGCTGGTGCAGGCCGATGCTGGGCTCGTCGAGCACATACAGCACGCCCGTCAGCCCCGACCCGATCTGCGAGGCCAGCCGGATGCGCTGCGATTCCCCGCCCGACAGCGTGCCCGCGTTGCGCGACAGCGTGAGGTACTGCAGGCCGACGTTGTTCAGAAATCCAAGCCGTTCGCGAATTTCCTTGAGGATTGCACGCGCGATTTCGTTCTTCTGCTGGGTCAGCGCGGCGGGCACGGTTTCGCACCAGTCGAACGCCTCCTGAATCGACATCTGCACCACCTGGCCCACGTGCAGTCGATCCTCGGCCTTGCCCTTGGCGGGTCCGATCTTGACCGCAAGCGCCTCGGGCCGCAGGCGATAGCCGTCGCAGGTGCCGCAGGGGCGGTTGTTCTGGTAACGCTCGAATTCCTCGCGGATCCAGCTTGAATCGGTTTCGCGGTAGCGCCGTTCCATGTTGGGAATGACGCCTTCGAAACTGCGCGTGACCTGATAGACCCGCCCGCCCTCGTCATAGCGGAACGGAATTTCTTCGTCCCCCGACCCGTACAGGAACACCTGCTGCACATGCGCGGGCAGGTCCTTCCACTTGGTCGAGGGGTTGAATTCGTAATGCTTGGCGATGGCCTGGATCGTCTGGGTGAAATAGGGTGATTTGCCCTTGCGCCAGGGCGCCAAGGCCCCATCCCCGATCTTCAGGTTTTGATCCGGCACCACCAGCCGTTCGTCAAAGAACAACTCGACGCCAAGACCGTCGCAGGACGGGCAGGCCCCGAAGGGCGCGTTGAAGGAAAACAGCCGCGGCTCGATCTCGGGAATGGTGAAGCCGCTGACCGGACAGGCGAAATTCTCGGAAAACGTCACGCGCTCCGGCTCGCCCTCCTTCGGGGCGGTCTCAAGAATCGCGATGCCGTCGGCCAGGTCCAGCGCGGTGCGGAAACTGTCGGCAAGCCGCGTTTCAAGCCCGTCCTTCACGACAAGCCGGTCCACAACCACGTCGATGTCGTGGCGGAATTTCTTGTCCAGCGTCGGCGGTTCGTCCAGTTCGTAGAAGGCCCCATCGACCTTGACCCGCTGGAACCCCTGTTTGCGCAGTTCGAGAAATTCCTTGCGGTATTCGCCCTTGCGGTCGCGCACGATGGGGGCCAGCAGGTAGGCGCGCGTGCCCTCCTCCATGTCCATGACCCGGTCGACCATGTCCTGTACCTGCTGCGCCTCGATGGGCTGGCCGGTGGCGGGGCTGTAGGGCGTGCCGACCCGCGCGAACAGCAGGCGCATGTAGTCGTAAATCTCGGTCACCGTGCCAACGGTCGAGCGCGGGTTCTTCGACGTGGTCTTCTGCTCGATGGAAATCGCCGGGCTGAGGCCGGAAATGTGATCCACATCCGGCTTTTCCATCATGTCGAGAAACTGCCGCGCATAGGCAGACAGCGATTCCACATAGCGACGCTGGCCTTCCGCATAGATCGTGTCAAATGCCAGCGACGACTTGCCCGATCCGGAAAGTCCGGTGATCACAACCAGTTGGTCGCGCGGAATATCCACGTCGATGTTCTTGAGGTTGTGTTCGCGCGCGCCGCGCACCTCGATATGCTTGAGCTCGGCCATGGGGTCCCTCGTGTGCAACGGTTAAGACATAGTTTAGGACAGCCGCTTCGCCAATACGAAATGGCGAACAAAAGCTGAACACCGCGACCCGACGTCGCGTGGTTCGGCGCGCCCGCGCCGCATCAGGCTTTCCAGACCAACGCAACTGTGGAATCCTGCCCGCAATTGTTTTTCGAAGGATGCCCCATGTTCCGCACCGTGATTTCCGCCCTGGCCGCCTGTCTGGCCCTCGCCGCCGCCCCCGCACATAGTCAGAGCGCTGCCGGCAACACCATTCTGGTGCTCGATGCCTCGGGCTCCATGTGGGGGCAGATCGACGGGACCGCGAAGATCAGCATTGCCCAGACCGTGATCGGCGATCTGCTGGGCACCCTGCCCGAAGGCCAGGCGCTTGGCCTCACCGCCTACGGCCACCGGACCAAGGGCGATTGCAGCGACATCGAAACGCTGGTCGCTCCGGGTGCCGCGACCCGCGACGCGATCGCGCAGGCGGTCAATGCGGTGCAGCCCAAGGGCAAGACCCCGATGACCGACGCGGTGCGCATGGCCGCCGAGGCGCTGCGCTATGGCGAGGAAAAGGCCACGGTGATCCTGGTGTCCGACGGGATCGAGACCTGCAACCCCGACCCCTGCGCCGCGGCCCGCGCGCTGGAGGAAACAGGCGTCGATTTCACCGCCCACGTGATCGGCTTCGACGTGGCCGACCCCGAGGCGCTGGCCCAGATGCAGTGCCTGGCCGATGAAACCGGCGGCCAGTTCCTGACCGCGGCCAATGCCGCCGAACTCGGCTCCGCGCTCAGCGAGGTGGTGCAGGAACCGCAGGCCGTGGCGGTGCCGGTGACCTTTCGCGCGACCGTGGGCGAAAACGGGCCCGAGATTGCCACCCCGCTGATCTGGGACGTGCAGATGGGTTCCGACCCGGTGGTCGAGGCCGCGCAAGGCTCGACCCTGACCCGCGATCTGGACCGGGGCGATTACACCGTGTCGGTGCTGCGGCCCGAGGACGAGGAAAGCGCCGAGGCGCAGTTCACCGTCGAAAATCAGCCCCAGACCGTCACGCTGGTGCTGCCCGCCATGCTGCCCGACGCCTCGCTCAACGCGGCCGAAGAGGCGGTCGCCGGGTCGACGATCCCGGTCACCTGGGAGGGACCGAACCAGAAAAGCGACTACATCGCCATCGCCGAGATCGAGGAATCGCGCTACGTGAACTACACCTACACCAGCAAGGGCAGCCCGGCAGAGCTGCTGATGCCGCCGACCGCGGGCCTTTACGAATTGCGCTATGTGATGGCCCAGGGCAGCACGGTGCTGGCCACGCGCCCGATAAACGTCACCAGCGCCGAGGCCAGCCTTGACGCCGCCGACAGCGCCCCCGCCGGATCGACCCTGCCGGTCACCTGGCAGGGTCCGGATTACAAGAGCGACTACATCGCCGTCGCTGTGCCCGGAGAGGGACGATACGTCAACTACACCTACACTTCCAAAGGCGATCCCGCGCAGGTGCTGCTGCCCCCGCAACCGGGCCAGTACGAACTGCGCTACGTGATGAGCCAGGACAACACCCTGCTCGCCACCCGGCCCATCGAAGTGACCGCCGTCACCGCCACCATCGACGCGCCCGTCCAGGCCACCGCGGGCGAGACGCTCAGCGTCGGCTGGACCGGCCCGGATTACAAAAGCGACTACCTCGCGGTGTCGAAACCCGACGAAGGCGGAAATGAAAGCTACACATACACCCGCGACGGCACGCCGCTGGGCCTCAAGGTGCCGCTGGAAACCGGCAGCTACGAAATTCGCTACGTGATGAGCCAGGGCACCACGGTGCTCGCCGCCCAACCGCTCGAGGTGGTGGCGGTCGGCGCCACGCTCACGGCCGAAGAGACCGCCCGCGCCGGGGCACCGCTGGTCGTTGAATGGGATGGACCGGCCTACAAGAGCGACTATATCTCGGTCGCGAAGCCCGATGACGACCGTTACGAGGGCTATACCTACACCCGCGAGGGCTCACCGATGATCCTGCAAATGCCGACCGAACCGGGCACTTACGAGCTGCGCTACGTCGCCACCGGCGGCGGGGAATCGGTGCTGGCCCGCCGCCCCGTCACCCTGGAACCGGTGACCGCCACGATCAAGGCCGCGGCCACCGGCTCCGCCGGGGGCAAGCTTGCCGTGACCTGGGACGGCCCCGATTACCGCAACGATTTCATCGGCCTGGTCGGCAAGGGCGCGCCCGAGGGCGAATACCAAAGCTATGTCTATACCCGCGACGACAGCCCGATGATCATGACGCTGCCCGAGGTGCCGGGCATCTACGAACTGCGCTACCATCTGGGCGACGGCCAGCGCGTGATCGCCAGCCGCGAGGTCGAGGTGCTGGCCGACTGACACACCACCCTGCGCACCGCCCCTGTGGCGATGCGCGCCCGGGGCCGCAAGCGCCCCGCCCCCCTCTTCTCTGATTCAAAATAACCTCAGAGAGCACGAGAGACAGCGTCTCTCGTATCCGCGCGCCGCGCGGATCGCCCCGCTTACCGGTAAAGCAGCGAGGTCCCGTTGCGGAAGATATGCACCTTCTCCGGCACAGCCCCCAGCTTGACCTCCTTGCCGCGCAGGTCGGCATGGATGCCGGGCAGCTTGCCGATGATCGGATCCGCCCCCGCCTCTTTCTGGAAATATAGCAGCGTGACCTCGCCCAGGGCCTCGGTGATGTCGACCGTGCCGGAATAGATGTACTCCGCCCCCGTTTCGACCTCGAGGAAATCCTCGGGCCGCACGCCGACGTTGACCTTTGCCCCCATGTCCGAGCTTTCGGTCGGATAGTCCGACACCGCCACGCCGCCCCCGGCCATCTTGATCCGGGTCTGCTTACCGGTCTCGACAATCTCGCCCGGCAGCAGGTTCATCGAGGGCGAGCCGATGAACTGCGCAACGAATTCGCTGTTGGGCCGTTCGTAAAGTTCCAGCGGGCTGCCCACCTGCGCGATGCCCTTGTTGGCCAGCACCACGATCCGGGTGGCCAGCGTCATCGCCTCGACCTGGTCGTGGGTCACGTAGATCATCGTGCTGTCCGGCATCGATTCCTTGAGCTGCGCAATCTCGATCCGTGTGGCCACCCGCAGGGCCGCGTCGAGGTTCGACAGCGGTTCGTCGAAAAGATAGACCTTGGGGTCGCGCACGATCGACCGGCCGATCGCCACCCGTTGCCGCTGACCGCCCGACAGCGCCTTGGGCAGACGGTCGAGATAGGCATCGAGCTGCAGGATCTTGGCGGCCTTGGCGACGGCCTTGTCGATCTCTTCGGGCGATTTCTTCGCGATCTTCAGCGCAAAGCTCATGTTGTCGCGGACCGTCATGTGCGGATACAGCGCGTAGGACTGGAACACCATCGCGATGCCGCGCTGCGCGGGGGGAACGTTGTTGACCACCTGGCCGTCGATTTCCAGCGTGCCGCCGGTGATCTTTTCAAGCCCGGCGATCATCCGCAACAGCGTGGACTTGCCGCAGCCCGACGGGCCGACAAAGACGATCAGCTCGCCCTGCTTGATGTCGAGGTTGATGTCTTTGAGAACATCGACCGTGCCGCCATAGGTCTTGGCAACATCCGTCAGCTTGAGATTGGCCATGGGGTCTCCCCTCCCTCTTGTTCTGTCTGTCAGTCCGCCTTCAGCGCGAGGCTGGGTTGCCACGGCCCGAGGTGCAGTTTTCCGTCCGGTGATAGGCCCGCGCTGCCCAGTTCCGCGCCGATCTGCCGCCAGGTGCCGGAGGGCATTTCGGTCGCGGCGGGATCGCCGCCCAGGTTGAAGGCGCAAAAGATCGTCTGGTCCCCTTCGCGGCGGATGAACCGCAGCACGGTGCCGTCGGCGGTCACCTCTTCGATGCTGCCGGTGCGCAGCGCCGGGTGGTTGCGGCGGAACCGGATCGCGTGGCGATAATGGTGCAGCACGGCAGACGGGTCCTGTTCCTGGGTCGTGACCGCGCGGTTGAGGTGTTCGTGGCTGACCGGCAGCCAGGGATGGCCGGACGAAAAGCCGCCGTTCTGGTTGCTGGGCTCCCACACCATCGGCGTACGGCAGCCGTCGCGCCCCTTGAAGGCGGGCCAGAAGCGTTTGCCGTAAGGGTCCTGCAAATCCTCAAAGGCGACATCGGCCTCCGGCAGGGCCAGTTCCTCGCCCTGGTACAGGCAGGCCGATCCGCGCAGGCACATCATCAGCGTGATGAAACAGCGCGTCGCCCCGTCGCTCAGCTCCCAGCGGGTGGTGTGGCGTGGCACGTCGTGGTTGGAAAACGCCCAGCAGGCCCAGCCGTCGGGCGCGGCGCGCGCCAGATCGTGCATGACCTGCGCCACGTAAGGCGCCGTCGGCATGTGGGTCGACAAAAGCTCGAAGGCATAGCTCATGTGCACCTTGTCGTTCCCGGCGGTGTATTCGCCCAGAATCTCGAGCCCGCGCTGATCGTCGCCCACCTCTCCGACCGAGGTGGCGCCGTATTCGTCCAGCAGGCTGCGGAACCTGCGCAGGAAGGCCAGGTTTTCGGGCTGGGTCTTGTCGTACAGGTGGTTCTGCCAGGTATAGGGGTTCACCGCCGGGGCGGTGATCGGGTTGCGGTCTTCGGGCGCCAGCGGCGGGTTATCGCGCAGCTGCGCGTCGTGGACGTAGAAGTTGATCGTGTCGAGCCGGAACCCGTCGACGCCGCGGTCGAGCCAGAACCGCGTGGCGGCCAGCAGCGCCTCCTGCACCTGCGGTTCGTGAAAGTTGAGGTCCGGCTGTTCGCTCAGGAAGTTGTGCAGGTAGTATTGGCAGCGGGTGCTGTCCCATTGCCAGGCCGACCCGCCAAAGATCGACAGCCAGTTGTTGGGCGGCGTCCCGTCGGGCTTGGCATCGGCCCAGACGTACCAGTTGGCGCGCTTGTTGTCGCGGCTGGCCCGGCTTTCCTTGAACCACGGATGTTCGTCCGAGGTGTGCGACAGCACCAAGTCGATCATCACCTTCAGCCCCAGCCGGTGCGCGGTGCCGATCAGGATATCGAAATCCGCAAGCGTGCCGAACATCGGGTCGACGTCGCAGTAATCGCTGACGTCATAGCCGAAATCCTTCATCGGCGACTTGAAGAACGGCGATATCCAGATCGCATCGACACCCAGCGACGCCACGTGCGGCAGCCGCTGCGAGATGCCCAGCAGATCGCCGATGCCGTCGCCGTTGCTGTCCTGGAACGAGCGGGGGTAGATCTGGTAGATCACCCCGCCACGCCACCAATCGGTATCCTGAGCGGCAGAGGCCATGGAAATGTCCGCCTGTTGGTTCATGAGCGTCGTCTTTCGTTGTGCGCCGGGGTTACTTGACCGATCCGGCCAGCAGGCCGCGCACCAGGTATTTCTGCATCGCGAAGAACACCACGAGCGGCACCGCGATCGAGATGAAGGCCGCCGCCGCGAGGATGCCCCAGTCGCCGCCGCGCGACCCCAGAAGGTCGTCGGCGATCTTGACGGTCATCACCCAGGATTCGGAATTCGACGGCAGGAACACCTTGGCCACCAGCAGGTCATTCCAGGTCCAGAGGAACTGGAAGATCGCAAAGCTGGCCAGTGCCGGGAACGACAGCGGCAGCACGATCTTGGTGAAGACCTGGAAATCCGTGGCCCCGTCCACCTTGGCGGATTCGATGATGTCGCGCGGCAGGCCGACCATGTAGTTGCGCAAGAGATAGATCGCCAGCGGCAGGCCGAACCCGGTATGCGCCAGCCAGATGCCCAGAAAGCTCTGGCCGATGCCGACCGCGTTGTGCAGCTGCAAAAGCGGCACCAGCGCCAGCTGTAGCGGCACCACCAGCAGGCCCACCACCATGGCGATCAGAAAGCCGCGGCCCTTGAAATCCATCCAAGCGAGCGCATAGGCGGCGAAGGCCGCAATGAGGATCGGGATGATCGTCGCCGGGATCGTCACCGTCAGCGTGTTGATGAACGCCCGGTCCATGTTGTCCGAGGTCAGGATCTGTTCGTAATTGTTGAGCCCGAACTCCGGCGGGCTGGCGGCGGTGATGTAGATTGTCGGCGGGCGGCCGATCTCGCCATCCTGCATCCAGGTGAAATCGCCGTTGGCGGCGACCGTCACCGCGCGGTCGATATAGAAATCCTGCACCGGTCGGCCGTCTTCATCGGTTTCGGGCGCTTCGGGCGCGCCGTCCGCGGGCCAGGAGGTCTCGTAATTCTCTTCATCCTCTTCGCCGTTCTCGTCCGTGACGATCAGCTTGAGCCGCCCGTAGGTCTGGCCTGGCTCGGCAATGCCAGGATCGCGCCCGGTGATGCCAAAGCCCGACACGTCGCCCGAACCGGTGGCCGACACGTCATCGGACGCGGTGAAAAGGTTGCCCGAGAACATGTAAAGATCGCCGTCCTGCGTCACGTCCGTCGGTTCGGGCGACACGCGATAGGCCTGCTGGACGGGGAACATCGACGCCCACCAGCCGGTTTCGGAAATCTGTTCGCGGTCGCGAAAGCTGCTGACCAGAAGCCCGATGGTCGGGATCAGCCAGATCAGCACAAGCGCAATCACGCTGAGGTTGGTCACGATGGAGAGAGAGGTCTTTTGTCCGGCCATATTGTCCATTGGAATGTCCCTCTCAGTTCATTTCTTTGCGCGCTTGGCGGATGTTCCAGATCATCACCGGCAGCACGATGACCATGATGACAAAGGCCACCGCTGTCGCCCGCCCGTCGTCGCGGAACATGTAATCCATCATGTAACTCGGCAGGATTTCGGTATCGAAATTGCCGCCCGTCATCGCGTAGACGATGTCGAAGACCTTGAGCACGAGGATGGTGATCGTTGTCCAGACCACGACGATGGTGCCCATGATCTGCGGCACCTTGATCTTGAAGAAGATCTGGAACGGGTTGGCGCCGTCGATGATCGCCGCCTCGATGGTTTCCTCGGGGATGCCGCGCAGCGCCGCGGACAGGATCACCATGGCGAAACCGGTCTGGATCCAGACCAGGATGACCATCAGGAAGAAGTTGTTCCAGAACGGGATCTGCAGCGGGTCGATGGGCGCGGCGCCAAAGAAATCCCGCACGGCGTTGATGATGCCGATGTCGGGATCGTTGGCGTAGACGAATTTCCAGATCAGCGACGCGCCCACGAACGAGATCGCCATCGGCATGAAAATCAGCGATTTCGCGATGTTGCCCCAGCGCAGTTTGTCTGTCAGCTGCGCCACCAGCAGCCCCAGGAAGGTCGCCGCCGCGGGCACGAAGAGCGCCCAGAGGATGTTGTTGAGCACCGCGGTGCGGAACCCCTCTTCAGAGAACATCTGGGTGTAGTTGCCCAGGCCGATGAAGGTATCGCCCGACCGGTTGTAAAGCGACCGGACAAAGCTGCCGACCACCGGATAGGCCAGGTAAAGCCCCAGCGCGAACATCGCCGGGAACAGGAACAGCCAGGGCCGCACCAGCGTCGCCCGGTTGATGTTGCGCCCGTGGTCGTCGCTGCGTGGTGGGAAAATGACCTTATCGAGGATCAGGTTCGAGGTGTAGAAATACGCCACACAGCCGCCGACGCCGACGATGATGGTGATCAGACCCTGCAGAATCGGTGACATGGACACTCTCCCTTGCTGACTGGACAGTCCGGCAGCGGATCGGCGGTCGGGCAGTGGCCCACCGTTTGCGATCTTATGGCCGTTGACCGCTTGCCCCCCGGGATAACGGGGGGCAAGGGTGTGCGACGTTCCGGCGGCTTACTGGATCGAGTCCCAGCGTGCCTGGATGTCTGCCGCCACGTCGGCGGCATCCGCGCCGGTCACGTAGTCGACCATGCCGGACCAGAAGGCCCCGGCACCGATCTCGGACGGCATCAGATCCGAGGCGTCAAAGCGGAAGGTCGTGGCGTTGGCCAGAATCTCACCCTGCGCGCGCAGGCTGTCTTCGGCGTAGGTGTCCAGGTTCACGCCGCCATGCGCGGTCAGGAACCCGCCCTGGGCCATCCAAAGCTCGTGCGCGATGGGGGTCTTGAGATATTCAAGCAGCGCGTTCGTCGCATCCGACGGATTGGTGATGCCAAAGAGTGTGCCCGCCCCCAGCACCGGCGTGCCCAGATCCTTGGACTCGTAGGCCGGGAAATAGAAGAAATCCACGTCCTCGCCCACCACGGTGCCTTCAGGGAAGAAGGCCGGGATGAACGACGCCTGGCGGTGCATGTAGCATTCCGACGGGATCGTGAAGAGGCCGGCCGGGCTGTCGCGGAAGTCGGTGGTGGCCACGGTCGATGCGCCGCCCTGCACGAAATCGTCGTTGCGCGCGAACCAGCCGAATTCGTCGATGGCCTCGATCACCTTGGGATCGTCGAACTTCAGCTCATTGGCGACCCAGGCGTCGTAATCTGCAGGCGACTGCGTGCGCAGCATCATGTCCTCGACCCAGTCGGTCGCGGGCCAGCCTGTCGCCGCGCCGGATCCCAGGCCGATGCACCAAGGCGTGCCGCCGTCGTCGACGATCTGCTGGGTCAGTTCCTTCAGCTCTTCCATCGTTTCGGGGATGTCATAGCCCGCCTCGTCAAAGGCGATGGGGTTGTACCAGACCAGCGATTTCACATCGACGCGGTAGAACATGCCGTAAAGCGCCTCGTTGCCGTCGGGGCCCGCATAGGTGCCCAGATCGACCCAGGACTGGCCCGCGGAATAGTTCTCGGCGATCCAGTCGGACGTGCCTTCGGGCAGCGGCGTCAGCAGGCCCTGGCTGGCCAGATCGGCGGCCAGACCCGGCTGCGGAAACACCGCGAGGTTCGGGGCCGAACCCGCACGGGTGGAGATCACGATGTCCTGCTCGAAGCTGTCGGAGCCGGAGTAGTTCACGGTCGCGCCCGTCGCCTCTTCGAAGTAGTTGAAGACGATGTCGACCTTTTCCTTTTCGTTGCCCGTCCAGGGGCCGGTAATCTCGACCGTGGCGCCGCTCAGGTCGTACTGATCGGCAAAGCTGTTGTAGCTGTCCCAGTTCAGATCGCCCTCGCCCACGGCGAACGGCAGATGCGCCGCGGCATGCGCGGAGCCTGCCGTCAGGGCGATGGTTGCGGCGCTGGCAAATAACGTGTGTTTCATTGTGATGAATCCTCCCAGATCATGTCTCCGCCCTGAGCTTTGGCCCGCATTCGTGGCAAATTCTCAAAGCGCTTTGGCTATGGCGAAACTCTCGCACTTGACCGTGACTGTCAAACACATTTGCCCCAAGTGCAAATGCTTTTCATGCTGCACTGCAGCTATGACGCGAAAAGAAAATCCGCTTTCAAGTCAGCGGAAATTCCGGTTAGTCTGTCAAAATCCAAAGCGGTTTGAACCCAGCCTGCCCGATGAACCTCAAAGAGCTTGCCCAGCACCTGAACCTGTCACAGACCACCGTCAGCCGCGCGCTGAACGGGTATCCCGAAGTGCGCGATGCAACCAGAAAACGTGTGCAGGAGGCGGCCATCGCCTTCAACTACACCCCCAACACCCGCGCCAAGGCGCTGGCGACCGGACGGTCGATGTCCATCGGCACGGTGATCCCCACCTCGAACAAGCACGAGATGGTCAACCCGATCTTCGGCGACTTCGTGACCGGCGCGTCAGAGGCCTATGTGAAGGCCGGCTACGACATGGTCCTGACCCTGATCGAGGATGGCGAGGAGGAGCGGCTGTACCGCGCGATTCGCGCCAAGGGCAATGTCGATGGCATCATGCTGCACAGCCCGACGATGGACGACCCCCGCGTCGGCCTCCTGAAAGAGCTGGGGCTGCCCTTCGTGGTGCATGGCCGCGCGTCCCACCTGCCGCCGGATTATTCCTGGCTCGACATGAACAACAAACGCGCCTTTCAGCGCGCCACCGCCTTTCTTCTGGAACTGGGGCACCGCCGCATCGCGCTGATCAACGGGCTGGAACAGCAGGATTTCGCCTTTCGCCGCCGAAGTGGCTATGTCGAGGCGCTGGCCCAGCACGGGCTGACCGAAGACCCGGCTTTGATGACCAGCTCTGAAATGACCGAGCTTGAGGGCTACCGCGCCGCGCACCGCATGCTCGCCCTGCCCGATCCGCCCACGGCGTTTCTGTGTTCGTCGATGCTCATGGCCATCGGCACGCGCCGCGCCGTGGCAGATGCCCGCCTGGACCTGGGCCGCGACGTGTCGGTGATCACCCATGACGACGATCTGAGCTATCTCAAGAACGGGCAGGATGTGCCGATCTTCACCGCGACGCGGTCGTCGATGCGCGATGCCGGCAGGCGCGCCGCGACGATGCTGCTGCAACAAATCGCGGAACCGGGTGGCCAACCGATGCAGTACATGATGGAAGCAGAGTTGATCGTGGGTCAATCCACGGGCCCCGCGCCACGGCGCTGACACCACCCCTACTGGCGAGGACAGACATGCAGGTCAAACGCAGCGATTTTCCCGATGGCTTTCTTTTCGGAACCGCCACTTCGAGCTACCAGATCGAAGGGCACGGCTTCGGCGGTGCGGGCCAGACCCACTGGGATACCTTTGCCGCGACGCCGGGCAACGTGGTGCGCGCCGAACACGGGCTGCGCGCCTGCGATCACTATCACCGCTTTGAGGCCGATCTTGATCTGGTCAAGGCCGCCGGGTTCGACTGCTACCGCTTTTCCACCTCTTGGGCCCGGGTCCTGCCCGAGGGGCGCGGCACCCCCAACGCCGAAGGCCTGGATTTCTACGACCGGCTGACCGATGCCATGCTGGAACGCGGGATCAAGCCCTGCGTCACGCTGTATCACTGGGAAATGCCAAGCGCGCTGGCGGACCGCGGCGGCTGGACCAACCCGGACGTGGCGCAGTGGTTTGCCGATTTCGCGCAGGTGATCATGGGCCGGATCGGCGACCGAATGCATTCCATCGCCACGATCAACGAACCCTGGTGCGTGGCCTGGCTGTCGCATTTCGAAGGCATCCACGCCCCCGGCCTGCGCGACATCCGCGCCACCGCGCGGGCGATGCACCACGTGCTCAAGGCGCATGGCACGGCAACACAGGCTATGCGCGCCATGGGGCTGGGCAACCTGGGCGCGGTCTTCAACATGGAATGGGCCAAGGCGGCGACCGACAGCGCCGCGGACGAGGCTGCCCGCGCCCGGTTCGACGGCTATTACAACCGCTTCTACCTGAGCGGCGTCTTCAAGGGGGAATACCCGGCAGAGGGGCTGGAGGGGCTGGAGCCGCACCTGCCGCAAGGCTGGCAGGACGATTTCGCCACCATCACCACGCCGGTCGACTGGTGCGGCATCAACTACTACACCCGCCGCATCGTCGAGGCGACGGATGGCGCCTGGCCGTCGCTGCGCGATGTCGAAGGGCCACTGCCCAAGACTTTCATGGATTGGGAAATCTATCCCGAAGGCCTTTACCAGTTCCTGACCCGCACGGCGCGCGAATACACCGGCGACACGCCGATCCTTGTCACCGAAAACGGCATGGCCGCCCCGGACGCGATGACGAACGGCGCGGTCGAGGATACGCACCGCATCAACTACATCGACGATCACCTCCGCTCGGTCCAGCGGGCCATTGCCGACGGCGTGCCGGTTCAGGGCTACATGCTGTGGTCGCTGCTCGACAATTACGAATGGGCTTTGGGCTACGAGAAACGCTTTGGCCTGGTGCATGTGGATTTCGACACGCTGGACCGCACGCCCAAAGCCTCGTATCACGCGCTGGCAAAAGCGCTGAGGACCTGACGCATGGCCGCATCTTCCGACATCCTGGCCGTTGTGGCCGACATCGGTGGCACCAATACCCGCGTGGCGCTGGCGCGCGGCGAAACCGTGCAGACCGACACGATCCGGCGCTACCGCAACGCCGAGGTATCGGGCCTGACCGAGGTGCTGACGCATTACCTGGGCGAACAGGACATGACCCCCGATGCCGCCTGTGTGGCCATGGCCGGGCCGGTCCGGGACGGTGTCGGATCGCTCACCAACCTCGACTGGACGATCGACCGCGAGGTGATCCGCGACGCCACCCGCGCCCGGGTCGTGGCGGTGCTGAACGACCTGACGGCGCAGGGTCATGCGCTGGATCACCTGGGCCCCGGCACCGTTGAAACGCTGCTTCCCGGCCAGCAGGCCAGCCCCAACGCCGCGCGGTTGGTAATTGGCGTGGGCACCGGGATGAACGCCGCGCCGGTCTTTCGGCTGGGCAGCCAGACGCTGGTGCCACCGTCCGAGGCCGGGCATATCACCCTGCCCGTGCAGACCGACGAAGAGGTGCGGCTGATGGAATTCATCGCCCGCAAGCACGGCACCCCGGGGGTCGAGGACGTGCTGTCGGGGCGCGGCTTCGAACGGGTCTATGCCTGGCTCTGCGAAGAGGACGGCGGCGCCGATCCGCTGGATGCGGGCGCGATCATGCAGGCGGTGGAGGGCGGCGACAATGCACGCGCCGACAAGGCCGTCAGCGTCTTTACCCGGATGCTGGGCCGGGTGTGCGGCAATCTTGCGCTGATCACCCTGCCCTTCGGCGGCATTTACCTTTGCGGCGGCGTGGCGCGGCATTTCGGCCCGCACCTGCTGGCCAAGGGCTTTGCCGAAGCCTTTGCCGACAAGGGCCGCTTTGCCAAATTCATGGGCCAGTTTCCGGTGCATCTGGTCACCGACGATTACGCCGCGCTGACGGGATCGGCCTGCCACCTGGCCGAGGCGCTGGCACGGGATGGCGAAAACTGACCTATCTGCGCTCATACAGCGGGCATTTGCCCACAGCCTGCCCGAGAAATGAGCGGTCGGCATTGCTTTGACGAAAGGACTGCTGTTGATAGCGGTAACAGCGACACACGGCCTGCACACCGGGCCAGACACAAGACACAGGACCCGAGATGAACATGGTTTCGAGCAATACCCTCACCACGACGCAGTTCCGCGACACGATCATCCGGCATCTGACCTATAATCTGGGCAAGGATGCAGAGCACGCGCAGGTGCAGGACTGGCGCATGGCGCTGAGCCTTGCGGTGCGCGATCAGATCGTCGACAGCTGGTTCGCATCCACCCGCAGAAGCTATGAAAAACAGGCCAAGCGGGTCTATTACCTGTCGATGGAATTCCTCATCGGGCGACTGCTTGAGGATGGCATCGTCAACCTGCGCCTGGTCGATCAGGCCCGTGACGCGCTGACCGGTCTGGGCCAGGATTATGACGCCGTCCTGGCGGACGAACCGGATGCCGCTTTGGGCAACGGCGGCCTGGGCCGACTGGCCGCCTGCTTCCTCGAATCGCTTTCGACCCTGGGGTGCCCGGCCTATGGCTACGGCCTGCGCTATGAACACGGCCTCTTCCGCCAGTCCTTCAAGGACGGTCGCCAGATCGAAGCGCCGGAAACCTGGCTGCTGCAACAGCACGCCTGGGAATTCGAACGCCCCGAGGCACGGTTCCGCCTGGGCTTTGGCGGCACGGTCGAGGTGAAGGGTGACAAGGCCACCTGGACGCCCACCGAATTCGTCGATGCCGAAGCCTATGACACACCGATCGTCGGCTGGCAGGGCCGCTGGGCCAACACGTTGCGCCTGTGGTCGGCCAAGGCGGTCGATCCCTTCGATCTGGACAGTTTCAACCGCGGCGATTTCGCCGGCGCGGCAGAGCCAGAGGCGCTGGCCCGCACCATTTCCCGCGTGCTCTATCCCGACGACACCACCGATCAGGGCAAGGAACTGCGGCTCAAGCAGGAATATTTCCTGACCGCCAGCGCGCTGCGCGACATCCTGCGGCGGTTTGACAGCGAATACAACGACCTGGGCCTGCTGCCGTCAAAGGTCGCGATACAGCTGAACGACACCCACCCCGCCATCGCCGGGCCGGAACTGGTGCGGCTGCTGCACGACGAACGCGGCCTGCCGTTCGATGAGGCGATGACGCTTGCACGCGGCTGCCTGAGCTACACCAACCACACCCTGCTGCCCGAGGCGCTGGAATCCTGGGGCGAAGGCCTGTTCGGCAAGCTGCTGCCCCGGCACCTGCAGATCGTCGACCGCATCGACGACGCCCATGCCAAGGCCAATCCGACCCGCAAGGTCAGCGCGCGCGCCGACGGTCAGGTCAAGATGGGCGAGCTGTCGTTCATCATGGCGCACAAGGTCAATGGCGTCTCGGCCCTGCATTCTGGTCTGATGACCACAACCGTGTTCGAAGAACTGCATCGCCTGCACCCGGACCGGATCCTCAACCAGACCAACGGCGTGACCCCGCGCCGCTGGCTGCTGTCGTGCAACCCGCGCCTGTCGTCGCTGATCACCGACACCATCGGCGAAGGCTGGGTCGACGATCTGGAACAGCTCAAGGCTCTGGAACCCCATATCGACGATCCCGCATGGCTGGACCGCTATGCCCAGGCCAAGCACGACAACAAGGCCGATCTTGCCGCCTGGATCAAGGATACGCAGGGCATCGAGATTGATCCCGCGATGATGTTCGACGTGCAGATCAAGCGGCTGCACGAATACAAGCGCCAGCACCTCAACATCCTCGAGGCGATCGCGCATTGGCAGGAGATCAAGGCCAACCCCGATGCGGACTGGACGCCGCGGGTCAAGATCTTTGCGGGCAAGGCCGCCCCCGGCTATTTCTTCGCCAAGGATATCATCCGTCTTATCAACGACGTATCGGCGGTCATTAACGCGGATGCAGACACCCGCCATCTGCTGCAGGTAGTTTTCCTGCCCAACTACAACGTCACGCTGGCCGAACGGCTGATCCCCGCCGCGGACCTCAGCGAACAGATCTCGACTGCGGGGAAAGAAGCGTCGGGCACCGGCAACATGAAATTCGCGCTCAACGGCGCGCCGACCGTCGGCACGCTGGATGGCGCGAACGTGGAAATCCGCGAACATGTCGGTGCGGAAAACTTCTTTCTCTTTGGCATGACGGCCGACGAGGTCGATGCCCGCCGTGCCATCGACGGCCATGCGGCCAAGGCGATCGCCGCCGATCCACGCCTCAAGGCCGCGCTGGAAGCCATTGAAACCGGGACGTTTTCGCCAGAAGAGCCTACCCGCTACCACAATATCGTCGAAAACCTCTCGGGGCCGGACTATTTCCTCGTGGCGTCGGATTTCACCGATTACTGGCGCGCGCAGCGCGAGGTCGACACCGCCTTTGCCGATCAGAAAGGCTGGATGAGAATGGCCGCGCTCAATACCGCGCGGTCGGGATGGTTCTCTTCCGACCGGACGATTCAGGGCTACATGGACGACATCTGGGACGCGAAGTCCCTGCTTGGGGGATAAGCACATCCCCCTTGAATGCAAATCGAACAAGCTTAGGGTCTAGCTCATGTCACACACCATAGAACCACAGCTTTTCGCCGATCTGCGCCGCATTCCGGAAGGACGCTGCGACGATCCCTTTGCCATTCTCGGCCCGCACAAGGAAGGCCGGTCACGGGTCGTGACCGCCTTTGACCCCGGCGCCTACGAGATGGCGGCGGTGGTGGCGGGCAAGGCGCATCCGCTGGACCCCGTGCCCGGTCTGCAGGGTGTGTTCCGCGGCTCGGTGGCCGGCACGAAACCCTACCTTCTGCGGGGCAAAAGCGCCGAAGGTGCAGAATGGGAGGTTGAAGATGCCTACCGGTTTGGCCCTGTCTTGGGGGAAATAGACGAATACCTTCTGGGTGAAGGCACCCATCGCAGGCTGTGGCAGTGCATGGGTGCGCATGTGCGCGAACACGAAGGCGTGGAGGGCACCAGCTTTGCCGTCTGGGCCCCGAATGCACGCCGCGTGTCGGTCGTGGGCGATTTCAACCTGTGGGACGGGCGGCGGCACGTGATGCGGCGTCGCGGGTCCACGGGCGTATGGGAAATCTTTGTGCCCGGCATCGGCGAAGGGGCTGTTTACAAATACGAAATCGTCGGCGCGCATGGGGCGGTCATGCCGCTCAAGGCCGATCCCGTCGGCTTCGGTTCGCAGCATCCGCCTGAAAACGCCAGTGTCGTGCGCGACATTCGCGGCTACGGCTGGTCCGACAAGGGCTGGATGGACAAACGCGAGGCGCTGCAAAGCCGCGAGGCGCCGATTTCGGTCTACGAGGTTCATCTTGGGTCGTGGCGGCGCAAGGATGAAGGGCGCCCCCTGTCCTATGTCGAGGCCGCGACCGAGCTGGTCGAGTATGTCAAGGACATGGGCTTCACCCATATCGAGCTGCTGCCGATCAGCGAATATCCCTTTGACGGCTCCTGGGGCTATCAGCCGGTGGGCATGTTCGCCCCAACCGTGCGCCACGGTCCCCCGCATGAATTCCGCGATCTGATCAACGCCGCGCACAAGGCCGGGCTGGGCGTGCTGATCGACTGGGTGCCGGGGCACTTTCCCACCGATGCGCACGGGCTGGGCCAGTTCGACGGCACAGCCCTTTACGAACATGCCGACCCGCGCGAAGGCTTCCACCAGGACTGGAACACCCTGATCTACAACTACGGTCGGCGCGAGGTGGCCAACTACCTGACGTCGAACGCGCTGTACTGGCTCGAGGAATATCACGTCGACGGCCTGCGCGTGGATGCGGTGGCGTCGATGCTGTACCGCGACTATTCCCGCAAGGACGGCGAATGGGTCCCGAACAAGGATGGCGGGCGCGAGAATTACGAAGCCATCGCCATGCTACAGAACATGAACATCCAGACCTACGGAGAGGCGCCCGGCATCATGACTGTGGCCGAGGAATCGACCAGCTTTCCGAAGGTCTCGCAGCCGGTCTTCGACGGCGGTCTGGGCTTCGGGTTCAAGTGGAACATGGGCTGGATGAACGACACGCTCGAATACATCAAGAAAGACCCGATCTACCGCAAGCATCATCACCACCAGATGACCTTTGGCCTGCACTACGCGTTTTCGGAGAATTTCATCCTGCCGATCAGCCATGACGAGGTGGTACATGGCAAAGGCTCCATGCTCCAGCGCATGCCCGGCAACGACTGGGAACGCTTTGCCAACATGCGCGCCTATTACGGCTTCATGTGGGGGCATCCGGGCAAGAAGCTGTTGTTCATGGGGCAGGAATTCGCCCAAGCCCACGAATGGAACCACAATGCGGAACTGGACTGGGCCGCGGCGGAACAGCCCGCGCACAAGGGCATCCAGTCGCTTGTGCGGGACCTCAACGCGCTTTACGCGGGCACCCCTGCCCTGCACGTCCGCGATTGCTTCCCCGACGGGTTCCAGTGGATCGAGGCGAACGACGCGGACCGGTCGATCTATGGCTGGATCCGGCGCGGCAACAAGGGCGATCCGGAGGTTGTGGTGCTCTGCAACTTCACGCCGATCGAACAGACCGCATATCGCATCGGCATGCCCGCCAAGGGCACATGGCGCGAGGCGCTGAATACCGACGCCGGGATTTACGGCGGCGGCGACCGGGGCAACATGGGCAGCGTGGAGGCGGTGGAGGAGCCGAGCCACGGACAGCCCGCAAGCGCGACGGTCGTGATCCCGCCGCTGTCGGCCGTCTATCTGATAAAGGATTGACGCATCGAAAGACTTTCGGATCGTAAGACACTGAATGACGGGCCGCAAAGGCCCGCAGCCCTATAGGGAGGGGATAAGATGACGACATCCAGCAACCGTCTGGCCAGCCGGTCGATGGCGTTCGTGCTTGCCGGGGGGCGCGGGTCGCGCCTCAGGGAACTCACCGACACCCGGGTAAAACCGGCGGTCTATTTCGGGGGAAAGACCCGGATCATCGACTTTGCCCTGTCCAACGCCCTCAACTCGGGCATCCGCAAGATGGCCGTGGCGACGCAGTACAAGGCGCATTCGCTGATCCGGCATTGCCAGCGCGGCTGGAACTTCTTCCGCGCCGAACGCAACGAATTCCTCGATATCCTGCCCGCGTCGCAGCGCGGCGGCGACGAGGCTTGGTATCGCGGCACGGCGGATGCGGTGACGCAGAACATCGACATCGTCGACAGCTACGGCGTCGATTACGTGCTGATCCTGGCGGGCGATCACATCTACAAGATGGATTACGAGCTGATGATCCAGCAGCACGTCGAAACCGGTGCCGACGTGACCATCGGCTGCCTGACCGTTCCGCGCGAAGAGGCGACGGCCTTTGGTGTAATGGCGGTGGATGATCAGGACCGCATCACCAGCTTTCTGGAAAAGCCCGCCGATCCGCCGGGCACGCCCGACGACCCCAGCGTCGCGCTGGCGTCGATGGGCATTTATGTCTTCAACTGGAAGTTCCTGCGCGAACTGCTGATCGAGGATGCGGCGAACGAAGGCTCCAGCCACGATTTCGGCAACGACCTCATCCCCAACATCGTCAAGAACGGCAAGGCGCAGGCGCATCGCTTCACCTCGAGCTGTGTCAAGCACACGCCCGAGGCCCCGGCCTACTGGCGCGACGTGGGCACCGTCGATGCCTTCTGGAAGGCCAATATCGACCTGACCGATTTCAACCCGGATCTGGACCTCTGGGATACCGACTGGCCGATCTGGACTTATTCGGAAAGCGTGCCGCCCGCCAAGTTCATCCATAACGAGGAAAAGCGCCGTGGCACGGCGACCTCGTCGCTGGTGTCGGGCGGCTGCATCATTTCCGGGACCGAGATTTCGGAATCGCTGCTTTTCACGCAGGTGCACACCAATTCCTACGCGCAGCTCAAGCAGGCAGTGGTGTTGCCTTACGTCAACGTTGCAAGGTCTGCGCGTCTGACCAAGGTGGTGATCGACCGCGGCGTGCACATCCCCGAAGGTCTTGTGGTGGGCGAGGATCCGGAAGAGGATGCCAAGTGGTTCCGCGTGTCCGAGGGTGGTGTGACGCTGATCACCAAGTCGATGATGGAAAATCGGGCCAACGCCTTATGACCACTGTCCTGTCCGTTGCATCCGAATGTGTCCCGCTGGTGAAAACCGGCGGGCTTGCGGATGTGGTGGGTGCGCTTCCGCGCGCCATGGCGGATCTGGGCAGCGACATGCGTACGCTTCTGCCGGGCTATCCGGCGGTGCTGGCGGCGGTGGACCGCGACACCGTGGTGCGCGATCTGGGCACACGGTTCGGCGGCCCGGCCCGGCTGGTGCAGGGCAAGCTGGGCGATCAGGTGCTTTACGTTCTGGACGCGCCGCATCTTTTTGACCGGCCGGGCTCGATCTACCTTGGCCCCGACGGCAAGGACTGGCCGGACAACCCCGAACGCTTTGCCGCGCTGAGCCAGGTGGCGGCTGAAATCGGTGACGCGGGCGTGGACGGCTGGATGCCGCAGGTCCTGCACCTGCATGACTGGCAGGCGGGCCTCACACCGGTCTACCTGCGCGAACGCGGCGCGGCAGAGCGTGTGGCAACGCTGCTGACCATTCACAACATCGCCTTTCAGGGCCTGGCCCCGGCCACGCGGCTGGGCAAGCTGGGCCTGCCGGAACACGGCTTTACCCCCGACGGGTTCGAATATTACGGCCAGATCAGCGCGCTCAAGGCCGGGCTGATCTATGCGGATGCGATCAGCACCGTCAGCCGCACCTACGCGTCGGAGCTGATGACGCCCGAATTCGGCATGGGCCTAGATGGTGTGCTGCGCGACCGGCAATCGGTGTTGACGGGTATCCTCAACGGCATCGACCTTGACGTCTGGACCCCGCCCTACGACAGCCCCGACGGCAAGGCCGCCGTCACCCGCGACCTGCGCGAGGTCATGGGCCTGCCTGAGGCCGACGGGCCGCTTTTCGTCGTGATCTCGCGCCTGACCGAGCAGAAAGGCCTCGACCTGCTGATCGACGCCCTGCCCGATCTGATCGAGGCGGGCGGCCAGCTGGCCCTGCTGGGGTCAGGTGATCCGGGGATGGAAAGCGCGTTTCGCACCGCCGCCGCGCGCTTCGACGCGGTGTCGGTGCGCATCGGCTATGACGAGGCGCTGGCCCAGCAGCTTATTGCGGGCGGCGACGTGATCCTTGTGCCGTCGCGGTTCGAGCCCTGCGGGCTGACGCAGCTCTACGGTCTGCGCTACGGCACGCTGCCGCTGGTGTCGATGACCGGCGGGCTGGCCGACACAGTGATCCACGCCAGCCCCGCGGGCCTGGCCGCCGATGTGGCCACCGGGTTCCAGTTCTATCCGACCACGGCACAGGCGCTGCGCGGCGCGCTGATGCAGGCTTGCACGCTTTGGCCGGACAGGAAGAAATGGGAGGGGATGATGCGCAACGCCATGGCCCATCCGGTCGGCTGGGATCAGTCGGCCCGGGACTACGCTGCCCTGTATGAGAGCCTCAAGAAGAACGCATGAAAATTTCCAACGCTCTGGCCCCCGGCCATGCCGCCCCCCTGGGGGCCACCTTCGATGGCGAAGGCGTGAACTTTGCCGTCTTTTCGCAACATGCCATGCGGATGACGCTGTGCCTGTTCTCAGCGGATGGCCGCACCGAAACCCACCGGATCGACCTGCCTGAACGCGATGGCGACGTCTGGCACGGCCATGTCTCGGGGCTCAAGCCCGGGCAGCTTTACGGGCTGCGCGCCGATGGGCCTTACGCGCCCTTCCACGGCCACCGCTTCAACTACAACAAGCTGCTGCTGGACCCTTACGCCAAGCGGCTGACCGGCCATCCGCAGTGGAACGACGCGCTGATGGGCTATACCGTCGGCGACACCAAGGGCGATCTGAGCTTTGATCGCAGGGATTCCGCCCGCTACATGCCCAAATGCGTGATCGACGACCCCAGTTTCGTCTGGTCCGACAGTCCTCCGCGCCCGATGACGCCGCTGTCGCAGACCGTGATCTACGAGGCGCATGTGAAGGGCCTCGTGCAGCAGCATCCCGACATCGCCGACAAGGGCGGGTTCCTGGGGCTGGCCAGCGATCCGATGCTGGATCACCTGACCAGGCTCGGCATCACCGCGATCGAGCTTTTGCCTGTGCAGGCCTTCGTCAACGACCGCTTTCTGGTGGAAAAGAACCTGACGAACTACTGGGGATACCAGACGCTTGGCTTCTTCGCACCCGACCCGCGCTACCTGTCGCAGGGCGCGCTGTGGGAGTTTCAGCACATGGTGTCGCGGCTGCACGGCGCGGGCATCGAGGTGCTGCTTGACGTGGTCTACAACCACACCTGCGAAGGCGACGAGATGGGGCCGACCCTGTCGTTCCGCGGGCTCGACAACCGCAGTTACTACCGTCTGACCGACGACCACCGCCATTCGATCAACGACACCGGCACCGGCAACACGCTGAACCTGGAACACCCGATGGTTCTGCGCATGGTGCTCGATTCCTTGCGCTACTGGGTCGAGGTGATGGGCGTCGACGGGTTCCGCTTTGACCTCTGTGCCACGCTGGGGCGGCTCAGCACCGGGTTCGACCGCAATGCGGCGTTCTTCCAGGCGGTGCGGCAGGACCCGGTGCTGTGCCACACCAAGCTGATCGCCGAACCCTGGGACATCGGCCCGGGAGGCTATCAACTGGGCGGCTTTCCCCCGCCGTTTTCGGAATGGAATGACAAGTATCGCGACGCCGTACGGCAGTTCTGGCGCGGCGATGACGGCATGGTGCCCGCCCTCGCCGACCGGCTGACCGGGTCGGCCACGCAGTTCGATCATTCGGGACGGCCCGCAACGGCGTCGGTCAATCTTCTGACGGCGCATGACGGCTTTACCCTGATGGATGTGGTGAGCTTCAACGAGCGCCACAACGAGGCCAACGGCGAGGACAACCGCGACGGCCACGGCGCCAACTATTCCGACAACATGGGTGTCGAGGGCGCAACCGACGATCCCGAAATCAACGCCGCGCGGGCGCAACGGAGGCGCAACATGCTGGCCACGCTGCTGCTGAGCCAGGGCACCCCGATGATCCTTGCGGGCGACGAGCTGGGCAACAGCCAGCAGGGCAACAACAACGCCTATTGTCAGGACAATGAAATCGGCTGGGTCGACTGGGCCAATGCCGATCCGGCGTTCCTGGCCTTCACGCAGAAACTGGTGGCCTTCCGCAAGGCGCATCCGATCCTGCGGCAAAAACGGTTCCTGCATTCGCGCGAACGGCTGCTCGACGGCATTCAGGATCTGTTCTGGCTGCGCGCCGACGGCACCGAGATGACGGACGAGGACTGGAACGCGCCCGACCTCAAGGTGCTGTGCGCCGAAATGCGCATGGCGTCGGACACGCCGGTTTACGCCGCGCGGGAAGAGGCGCTTTTCCTGGTCTTCAACGTCGGCGAGGCGCTGAGCGTGACCCTGCCCGGCACCGCCAACGACAAGGTCTGGGTGCTGCAGCTTGACACCGCACGGCCCGAGCTCGACTCCGAACCCGCCCCGGGGCCCGAGGTCGAGGTGGCGGCCCTGTCGGTGCGCGCCTACGTCCAGGAAACGACGGATGGCTGATCCGCTGTCAGAGCTTGCGGGCCGGATGGGCATCCTGCCCGGCTTTACCGACGTGACCGGACAGGCCCGGCAGACCCCGGCCCGAACCCAGCGCGCGCTACTGGCCGCGATGGGTGTCGATGCCGGGACGGAGGCCGCCTGCCGCGACGCGCTGGCAGAGATGGCGGCGCGCGACGGGGCGCTGCCACCCTGGCACGTGGCGCGGGTCGGACGACGGCCTGACATCGTGCTGCCCGACGATGCCGAATGGCAGATCACGCGCGAGGATGGCCGCACCCACGCCGGGCGCGGCGGCCCGCTGCCCGCGCTGCCGCTGGGGCGCCACAAGCTCGAGGCCGGCGCACAGGTCTGCTGGCTGCTGACCGCCCCCGCCCGCCTGCCGCTGCCGCCCCGATGCTGGGGCCTCATCGCGCCACTGGCCGGGCTGCGGACACAGACCGAGGGCGGCATCGGCGATTACACCGATCTGGGTCGGATGGCACAGGCCGCAAGTCAGTACGGGGCGGCCTTTCTGGGCATCAATCCGGTGCACGCCGGATTTCCCACCGATCCGGCGGTCTTCAGCCCCTACACCCCGTCGCACCGCAGGCGGCTGTCGACGCTGCACATCCCGGTCAACTACGCAGGCTCTCACACGCCGCTCATCGACTATGCCCACGACATCCCCGCGCGGATGGCGGCGCTGGAAACCGCCTTTGCCGCCTTCGAGGACAGCGGACGCACCGCCGCCTTCGACGCTTACCTGCAGGCCGCAGGCGAAAGCCTGACCCGCTTTGCCACCCATCAGGCGCTGTCGGAACGCCACGGCGCCTACTGGCAGAACTGGCCCGCCGCCCTGCAAGACCCCGAGAGCACCGAAACCGCCCGCGCCGCGGCCGATCTTGCGCCCCGCCTGCGCTTTCACGGCTGGCTGCAATGGCGCGCCGAAACCGCCCTTCAGGATGCGGCCCGGGCGGCGGCCGACAGCGGCATGGCGCTTGGCCTCTACCTCGATCTGGCGGTCGGCACGCATCCGCATGGCGCAGAAACCTGGGAGGACCGTTCGAGCTTTGCCCATGGCGCGTCTCTGGGCGCGCCGCCCGATGCCTTTGCGCTGGACGGGCAGAACTGGCAGCTTGCCCCGTTCAATCCCCGCGCGCTGATCGAGACCGGTTTTGCCCCGCTCGCCGAAACCCTGCGGCGGCAGTTGCGCAGCGCGGGCATGCTGCGCATCGACCATATCCTGGGGTTCGAACGCGCCTACTGGGTGCCCGACGACCCGGACGCTCCCGGGGCCTATGTGCAGATGCCACGCGACGCAATGCTGGCCGTCGCCCGGATCGAGGCCGCGCGCGCGGGCGCGGTGATCGTGGGCGAGGATCTGGGCAACATCCCCGACGGTCTGCAAAAGGCGCTGGCCGCGTCCGGCGTGCTGGGCTGCAGGCTGACGATCTTCGAACAGGTCGGCCGCAAGACGCCGCGTTTTCGCAGCCCCGGCGCCTATCCCAAGGCGACCATCGCCAGCTTCTCCACCCACGACCTCCCGACCTGGAAGGGCTGGCGCGAGGGGCGCGAAATCTCGGCCCGGACCGACCGTGGCCTTCTGGATGCAGAGTTTGACACGCAGGCGCAGGAACACCGCCGCGCCGAAGTGGCGGCGCTGGATCGCGCCACCGGCGCGTTCTGCGATGCCGCGCCCGACAGCGCAGCGCGTATGCACACGCATCTGGCCCAGACCGGCAGCCAGGTCGTGGCCGTGCAGATCGAGAATATCCTTGATATGCTCGACCAGCCGAACCTGCCCGGCACCGTGACCGAATACCCCAACTGGCAGCAGCGCCTGCCGCAGGACATCGACACGACAAAAGACGATCCCCGGCTGGAGGAGGCCGCTCGGATCATGTCAGACAACGGCCGATAGGAGGACGCCATGACCCCGCACAAAGTTGCCACGACCCCGATTGAAGGACAGAAACCGGGCACGTCGGGCCTGCGCAAGAAGACGCAGGTGTTCATGCAGCCGCACTATCTTGAAAATTACATCCAGGCGACTTGGAACGGCATCGGCGGTGTCGAGGGCAAGACGCTGGTGCTGGGCGGCGACGGGCGGCATTTCAACGACCGCGCCGCACAGGTGGTGCTGCGCATGGCCGCGGCGGGCGGCGCCGCGAAGGTGATCGTCGGGCAGAACGCGCTGCTCTCCACCCCCGCCGCATCGCATCTCATTCGCAAGAACAAGGCAAACGGCGGCATCATCCTGTCGGCCAGCCACAACCCCGGCGGGCCGGATGGCGATTTCGGCGTTAAATACAACGTCTCGAACGGCGGCCCCGCGCCCGAGAACGTGACGAAGAAGATCTTCAAGGCGACCCAGAAGATCGAGAAATATCATATCGTCGAAAGCCAGGATGTCGATCTGGGTACGATTGGCGAAACCTCTTTGGGTGACATGGTGATCGAGGTGGTCGACCCGGTGGCCGACTACCGCGACCTGATGGCCGAGCTTTTCGATTTCGACGCGATCAAGGCGCTATTCGCGGACGGGTTCCGCGTGCGCTTCGATGCCATGCACGCCATCACCGGCCCCTATGCCAGCGCCATCCTCGAAGACACGCTTGGCGCGCCCAAGGGCAGCGTCGTCAACGCGACGCCCCTGCCCGATTTCGGCCAGGGCCACCCCGACCCGAACCCGATCTGGGCCAAGGATCTGATGGACACGATGTTCGCCGACGAAGCGCCCGATTTCGGTGCCGCGTCCGATGGCGACGGCGACCGCAACATGATCGTGGGCAGGGGCATCTATGTCACGCCATCGGACAGCCTTGCCGCCATCGCCGCCAACGCCAAGCTGATCCCGACCTATGCCAAGGACATGCGCGGCGTCGCGCGGTCGATGCCGACCAGCCGCGCGCTCGACCGGGTGGCCGAGCATCTGGGCATCGACTGCTATGAAACCCCGACGGGCTGGAAGTTCTTCGGCAACCTGCTCGATGCCGGGGCCGCGTCGCTTTGTGGTGAGGAAAGCGCCGGCACCGGGTCCGATCACGTGCGTGAAAAGGACGGGCTTTGGGCCGTGCTTTTCTGGCTGAACGTGCTGGCCGTGCGCAAGCAGTCGGTGGCCGAACTGATGAAGGAACACTGGCAAACGTTTGGCCGCAATTACTATTCCCGGCACGATTACGAGGCGGTCGATGCCGAAGCCGCCCAAAAACTGGTCGATGACCTGCGCGACAGGCTGGAAAGCCTGCCCGGGCAGGACTTTGCCGGGCTGACGGTGGAAACTGCGGATGAATTCGCCTATGACGACCCCGTCGACGGGTCCCGCAGCGAAGGTCAGGGCCTGCGCATCATCCTGTCGGACGGCGCGCGCATCGTGCTGCGCCTGTCGGGCACGGGAACCGAAGGGGCTACGCTGCGGGTGTATCTGGAACGGGTCGAAACCGACCCCGCCCGCTTGCATGACGACCCGCAGGACGCGCTGGCATCGGTCATCGCCGCCGCCGACGCCATCGCCGGGATCAACGATCGCACCGGGCGCGACGCCCCCGACGTGATCACCTAAACCATCAACGGAGGCTTCATGGCCCTGCAAGATCGCATCACCTATGACGAGGCCGCCGCCACGGCGCGCGCCGAAGAATGCCAGCAGATCCTGACCACGGCGCCCACGATGTTCGACGCCGAGCAACAGGTCGCCCGCTTCCTGGGCGGCCAGGTCGAGGACGATCTGGCCTATTTCGGCTTCTGGATCCCGGAACTGCAGGATCTGCGGGTGCCGTCGGGCGACATCTTTCTGGAACTGCTGGATTCGGTCGAACCGATGGACCTCACGGTGTCCTACCAGGATGTGCCTTTCGAACGGGTCTATGTTCCGGTGGTGCGGCTTGATGCGCATTGCTTTTCGGCGGTGCGCGGCATGCGGCCCGGACGGCGCGACCAGATCGGCGATTTCTACGCGTTGGTCTGGCGCGACAGCGACGGCGAATGGCACCGCATCTTCGACCCGCTGGCAATGTCGCTGCCCTTTGGCGCCATGGCCCCGGCCGAGCTCTACGATGTCGCCGCGATGCAGACCGCACGCGGCGATACGGCGTACTGGGAGGCGCTGAAAGGCGACGCACCGTACAAGTTCGGCCCGCCCTCGAACATCCTGCAGATCCACGTGCCGACCGCCACCGCCGGGGGCACCATCGCGGCCCTGACCCGGCAGTTCGAACGGCTGGCCGAACGGGTGGCGCGCGACCTGCCGCTGGAACCCGCCGACCAGATCTTCATGGGCTACGACTCCGTACAGCTTTTGCCGGTGGAGCCCACGACCGTCTACGAGACCGGCCCGGCCTTTTGGCAGGAAACCGACGCGGGCGACGAGGGGCTGACCGTGTCCCTGCGCCGCCCCGACACGACGAACTGGGGCTATGACATCGTGATTTCGGGCATGGCCGCGGTGAACCCGGTGCTTCTGGAAACCGGGCGACCGGACGAACTGATCGACCTAGCCTCGGTCCTGCACAATTTCCCCGGCAAGCCGAAAAAGCTCGTCTTCGACGTGGTTTACGGCCATTCCGACAATCAGGGACAATGGGCGCTCAACCACCATTTCTTTGCCGGGCCGAACATGTACGGCCAGAACCTCGACTACCAGAACCCCGCGGTGCGGGCGATCCTGCTGGAAATGCAGCGGCGCAAGGTAAACTTCGGCGCCGATGGCGTGCGCGTCGACGGGGCGCAGGATTTCAAATACTGGGATCCGGCGGAACAGGTGCTCAAGCACGACGACGATTACCTGCAAAGCATGGCCGATATCGTGCAGAGCGTCGCGGGCACCGAATATCGCCCCTGGTTCGTGTTCGAGGATGGCCGCCCCTGGCCCGACGAGGATTGGGAGCTTTCCTCGACCTACCGCAGCGTGATCGAACAGCAGCGCGACGATGACGTGTTCCAGTGGGGGCCTTTGACATTCGCCCATAACACGCCGTTCCTCTACACCTTCTGGCTGGGCAAGTACTGGCGTATCCGAGAATGCCTGAGCGTGGGGGCGAACTGGATTTCCGGCACCTCGAACCACGACACCCTGCGGCGCGGCACGCAGGTCAGCCCCAAGATGAACATCAACACCCGGCTGGGCCACAGCCGGATGGAGATCCTCGACAAGGCCTATGACAACCCGGCGGTGCACACGCTGACCTATGTGGCCCTGCCCGGCGTTCCGATGGATTTCCTCAACGCCATGGCGCGCGGGTCCTGGGGGTTCATCCGCAACCAGGACGACAAGTACGGCGTCAAGGTCGTCGCCGAAGAGGCGATCAGCCTCAAGTGGCAGGTGGACGAATATTCCTATTCGATGCCGATGAATTTCCGCCGCCTAAAGGCGCTTGGTTACGAGACGCGCGACGATCTTGCGCGGTTCTGCGAATTCCTGCCCGCGCTGGTCGAGGTCACGGAATACGATCTTGAGGATATCGCGCGCCTTCTGAACGCCACCGATCCCAAGCTCGCCGGGCCGCATTACACCGTGGCCACCCTCAAACAGGTGGCGCGGGCCTGGATGGACGACATGCACGACTACTGCAACATCGTGCATTCGCTCCCTGGTCTGGACCCGGTGCAGTGCAACTATACCCACAGCCTGCGGAAATTCCGCGGCGCGCGGCCCTGGTTGCGCGACAATTATGGACCCAAGGACCACTTCGGCTATCTTGAGCCGCTGAACGGCCGCACGGTGTTCACCGCGCTGCGTCACGGGCCGGACGGCGAACAGGTCTATACGGTGATCCATATGGAGGGCAAGGAAACCGCGGATGTCGATCCGCTGCGGCTCGATGTGCCCGGCCTTGGCGGTTTCGGCTGGGAATGCGTGCTGCGCAGCCCCGGCATCGGCCCCGATTACCTGAGCGGGCCAATCGTGCTGCGCGATTCCATGGCGCTGGTGTTCACCCGCAAGCCCAACTGACGGGGATCAGTCTTATTTTGCAAAGAGTTGGTTCACGTCCTGCTGGCTTGGCACAGGCGATTGTTCCAGGCTGAGGATAACCGCCAGTCCTAGAGCGGGATGCAGACAGTTTGAATCGCGCGGGAGCAGCCTGAACCGGACCTTGCACAACCGAGCGAGGTGCCGCGTCATTGCAGTCGCGCGCGGATGCGATCAGGTCTTTCCGCTTCGCGCTTTATGCCAGCCAAGTCCTCACGCCTCCCCCGCTATGCACCAAGCTCAACCCAATCGCAGCCGCGTGGGGGCGCGACTGCGATGGCGCGGCGGCCTTCGGCCTTGAGTCCGCGCCGGGTGCTTGGATCCTACGTCCGCTCAAGGCCGTTTCAAGCCGATCGCATCACCCCTAGCCCTGCCAACCGTCGAGAAACGACGTCAGGTTGGCCCCCAGCTCTGGCTGCAGATAGCCGCCTTCCTGAACGATCACCGCGGGCAGGCCCCGCCCACGCAAGCGTTCCGCGATCCGGGCAAAGCCCGGCGTCGTGACGGCAAGCCCCTGAAACGGGTCGTTTTCATGGGCGTCGAGCCCCAGCGCGACCACCAGCACATCGGCCGCGAAGGCATCTACACGATCAAGCACCACATCCAGCGCCTCCAGAAACCCGGTGTCACCCGTGCCCCGCGCCAGCGGCAGGTTCAGGTTGCACCCTTCGCCCTCCCCGGTGCCACGTTCATGCGCATGCCCCCAGAAGAACGGGTAGAATCGCGCCGGGTCGGCATGGACAGAGGCGGTGAAGACATCATCGCGGGCATAGAAGACGCCCTGCGTCCCGTTGCCATGATGCACATCGACGTCGACGATCGCGGCGCGCAGTCCTGCCCCGGTCAGCGCCTGCGCGGCGATGCCGGCGTTGTTGAGGAAACAGAAGCCCCCCGCCATATCGGCAAAGGCGTGGTGCCCCGGCGGGCGGCACAGCGCGTAGGCGCTGCCGGCACCGTCGATCACCGCCATCGTCGCGCTCACGGCGGTCTGCGCCGACCAATAGGCGGCCTCCCAGGTGTGCGCGCCGATGGGGCACGCGGTGTCGGCCATGTGCCACCCGGCCTGGCCGACCATCCCGTCGGGATAACTGAGCCCGTGACGACCCGGATGGATATTGGGCACCACCTCGTCCGACGCGCCCTCCATCCGCGTCCAGCGGTCGTGGATGTTGCGCAGAAATGCCACGTATTCAGCAGGATGCACGGCAGAGATAAAGCCCTGCCCGAAGTCCTGCGGGAGCTCAAAGACGCAACCCGCCGCCTCGGCCCCGGCCTTCAGCGCGTCGATGCGCGCGGGCTGTTCGGGGCTGGGTTTCCGGACGCCGTTGGCCAGAAACATCTGCGGGTCATGGGCGGATTGGCGGGGGTGGAGAAAGGCTTTCATGTCCGCAGCAGACCACGATGCCGCCCGCTTGTCACGCCCCGGCGGGGCGCGGTTGCCGCAGAACCCCGGCGGCGGGCAGGCTTATGCCTTCGAATTCAAGAGGCTCTGCGCCGTAGTTGAACCAGAACCGCTCGGCCCCGGTGTCGCGCAGGCGCAGACCGTCGGGCAGGTTCATCGTGGCAAGCCCCGCGCGGCGGCAAAGGTCGCCCAAGAGCCGGTGCAGCGTCTCTGCGTCGCCCCAACCGCCCATGTAGGTCACCCGACCAGTGCTCATGGCCACCGGTGCGCCGTCCTTGGCCAGCAGCACCACATTGGCGTTGCCCTCAAGCTCTTCCAGCCAGCGGATCACCGCGCCACCGCCGTCCAGCGTCACGGGCATGTCGGGGCGCAGGGTCTCGAGCCGCGACACGGTCACATCCAGCCCCGGCCAGGCAGGCGGCAGCGGCACCGGCAGCGCAAAATCCGCATCCCGCGCGGCCGTACGCGGGCCGATCAGCAGCTGCCCCTGCGCGGCATTCAGGACGTCTTTCAGATCGTCCGGCACATGCATCAGCCCGGGCGCGAGGATCAACCGGTAGCCGCTGAAATCGCGGGTCGCGGGCGGCAGGATATCGACCGACAGGCCCAGTTGCCGCAGCGCGCGGTAGTGATCCAGCACCAGATCGAAATAGCTCAGCCCCTGGCCCTGCGGCTGGATCTGCCACATCCATTCCGCGGCGTAGTCGAAGATCAGCGCCACGGGGGCCTGATGCGGGGTCACCTCGGGGGCCCCCGAAAGCTCTGCCATCACCTCCGCCGCCTCGTGAAACGCCTGCGCGGGCACGGAATCGGGGCGCAGCATCCCGGCGTGCAGCTGTTCCTGCGCAAAGGGGGCCTGCCGCCAGCGGAAATAGCACACCGCCTCGGCCCCGTGGGCGAACGCCTCCCATGTCCAAAGGCGCACCATCCCGGGCAGCGGCGCGGGGTTGTAGGGCGCCCAGTTTACCGGGCCGGGCTGCTGCTCCATCACCCACCAGCGGCCCGCCTTGCCGACGGCGCGATACAGATCGTGGTGGAAGGCCTGGAAATCCGGATCGCCCTGCCGGGCATAGGCGCGCTGGCGGTCGGGCGTGGCACCGACGCGGTCCTCAAGAAAGCCCAGCGGATAGCTGTCCCAGGTGGCGATATCCAGATCGGCGCCGGTGGCGAAATGGTCGAATTCGGTCACCCGGCCCATGTAGTTGTGGCCGATGGGCGCGTCGGAATGTTGCCGAATGATGTCGGTCTGTGCGCGATTGAAGGCCACCACCTGATCCGAGGAAAACCGCCGGAACGCCAGCACATGCGCGGGGTTGGGTTCTGTCACCGTAAGGTTGGGCAGGTCGATCTCGTCGAAATCGGCGTAGTCCATGGACCAGAAGATATTGCCCCACGCCGCGTTCAGCGCGTCGATATCGCCACCGTTGCCCATGGGGTACCGGTCGCGCAGCCAGCCGCGAAACGCCTGCCGCGCGGCGTCGGAATAGCTGATCACGGTGTCATGGCAGCCGTATTCATTGTCGGTCTGCCAGGCGGCGATATGGGGATTGCGGCCATAGCGTTCAGCCAGCAGCGTGACGATCCGTCGGCATTCCTCAAGGTATCCGGGATGGGAAAAGCAGTAGTGCCTGCGCGAACCGAACTTGCGTGGGCGGCCACCCGCATCGACGGCCAGCATGTCCGGGTGTCGGGTCAGCATCCAGCGCGGCGGCGTTGCGGTGGGGGTGCCCAGCACGACCTTCAGGCCCGCGGCCCCCAGTACCTCGATGGCGTCATCCAGCCAGTCGAACTGCAGCTCACTGGGGCCGGGTTCCAGCCTGCTCCAGGCGAATTCGCCAATCCGCACCCAGGTCAGGCCAAGATCGGCCATACGCGCCGCATCCTCGGACCAGAGCGCGCGCGGCCAGTGTTCCGGGTAATAACAGGTGCCCAGCGTGCGCTTCATCGGTTAAAGCAGGACCCGGTTGGCGGCCTGCCCCTTGAACCCGGTGGGCACCGAAAACGTCATGCCCGCCAGACGGTCGTCTACGCCTGCCCCATCGGCGGCAGAGGTCACGAACATCGTGGTCAGGTCGGCACCGCCAAAGGCCGGGCAGCTGGTTTGCCCCGCGGCAAGCCCAAGGGCAGTCATGAACCGCCCCTCGGGCGAATAGCAGGCGACGCGGCCCGCGCCCCATTGCGCATTCCAAAGGTTGCCCTGCCCGTCGCAGACCGCCCCGTCGGGCTTTAGCCCTTCGGCGCGCAGGTCGATCCAGTCCTCGGGCGGTGCCGATGGCCAGCCGTCGGCATCCAGCGTCACCCGGCGGATCACGTGCGTGGGCGTGTCGGCGAAATAGGCATAGGCCCCGCCGGGCGCAAAGCAGATCGCGTTGGGGATGGTGACGGAATCGTAAAGCATCCGCACCTGCCCCTGATAAAAGCGATAGATCGCCCCCGCGCCGGACTCTGCCTGCTTGCCCATGGTTCCGATCCAGAAGCCGCCCCAGGGATCCGCGCGCCCGTCGTTCGATCGGGTCACGGGATTGTCGGCCTCAAGATCGGCCACATGGGTTTCGGTGTCGGTTTCGGTGTCAAAGGTGAAAAGATCGCGTTCGGATGCGATCAGCAGCGTCGTGTCATCGACCCAGCCCGCGGCGGATACCATCCGGTCGAACTGCCAGAACCGTTCATGCTGATCGACGCTGGCGTAAAGCCGCCCCTTGAGGATGTCGAACCAGTACAGCGTCTGGGTCTGCGGGTGCCACAGCACGCCCTCACCCAGATCGCAGGCGGTGTCGGAATAGATCAGATGGCTCATGTCGTCAGTGCCTCGTCATATGCCGCCACGATGTCGCGGGCACGGGTGGCGATGTCGGCGGCCGGACGGCCCGCCTTGTAAAGCGCCGACCCGATGCCGAACCCCGTCGCCCCGGCGGCGAACCACTGGGCGAAATTGTCAGGACCGGCACCGCCCACTGCATAGCATTTCGTGCCCTTCGGCAACACTACCGCAATAGCGGCAAGCCCCTCGGGCCCGATAAGCGAGCTGGGAAAGAACTTAAGCCCGTCCGCCCCGGTGCGCAGCGCGGTAAAGCATTCGGTCGGTGTCATCACGCCGGGATAGCTCAGCATCCCGGCCTTCTTGGTGGCCATGATCACCCGCTGGTTGCAATCGGGCGATACCACCAGACCCGCGCCGATCTGCGCCAGGCGCTGCACCTCTTCGGGGGCCAGCACCGTACCTGCGCCGATGAGCGCGCGCTCGCCATAGCCCCTGACCATGGCGGCGATGCTGTCGAACGGGCGCGGCGAGTTGAGCGGCACCTCGATCCGGGTGATGCCCGCATCAATCAACGCCTCGGTGATGGCGGGGGCTTCTTCCGGGGTCAGGCCACGCAAGATGGCGATCAATTCGCGGGTCATTGGGCGGGGTCCTTCAGACTTTGATGGGCGGCGCGCAGACCCTGCAGGGTCATGCGGTCGGCATCGGTGAGTGTGACGGGGCAGCCCTGCGCCTGCAGCGCCTGCCGGTAAGGCGCAACAAGCGCGTCGTCGCCGATGAGCACGACCTCGCGGCCCAGCCAGTAGGGTTTCGCGGCGCCGATCTCGATCCCGATAAGCAGGCCCGAGAGCCGTGCCCGCGCGGTCACCGGATCAAGATCGCCGACCAGCGCCTCGGCCCGCAGGCCGAACAGCCCGCCGGCAAAGACGGCGGGCCGGGTCATCGCATCCTCGCAGGCCTCGGCAAAGGCGGCATCGTCCCAGCCGCTGGCGGCGATGGAATGACGCAGGACCGAGGATTTGCTGAGCAGGGCAAAAAGCTCACCCGTCATGAAGGTGCGAAAGCTGACGATTTCCCCGGCCGAGATATGCGCCCATTTGCAGTGGGTGCCGGGCAGGCAGATCACACCTTCGAACCCGGGGTTGAGCGAAAGGAACCCGGCAATCTGCGTTTCTTCGCCGCGCATGACATCCGCCGGGTGCATCTGCTTGACCCCGGGCAGGATGCGCACGCGCAGGCGCGGATCGTTCGTGCCCACCAGCCGCGCGGCATCGGCCGTGGGCGGCGCGCAGGGCACAGCGGCATAGGGCGCTTCGGCCCAGCCCTGCCGCGAACCGGCCATGCCGCAGACCATCACGGGCGTGATCGCCCCGTCGGTCAGCGCATCGCCCACCAGATCCAGCAGCGCCGGCTCGAACCCGTCCCGCTCAAGCGTGCCCATCCCCTTGGCAGAGCTGCGGTGATCCAGCACCGTGCCGCCTGCATCCAGCAGCCAGGCCCGCAGATGCGAGGTGCCCCAGTCGACCGCGATCCAGTCGGTTTGCGTCATGCCCGTCCCATTCGTCATCAGCCCGTCACCACCACGCCGCCGTCGACAACCATCACCTGCCCGGTCATCATCGCGCCCGCGTCCGAAGACAGGAACAGCACCGGACCGACGATATCCTCGGGCTGTATCTCGCGTTTCAGGCACTGCTTGTCCAGCATCGCGGCCAGCGCCTCGGGCGTGACCCACAGCTCGCGTTGCTTGTCGGTCATCACCCAGCCGGGGGCCAGCGCGTTGATGCGCACGCCGTCAGGGCCGAATTCGCGCGCCAGGCTCCGGGTCATCGCGGTGATGCCGCCGTTGGCGGTGGTATAGCCGGTCATGCCCGCCATTCCCATCATGTAGCTTATGGACGAGAAATTGACGATTGCGCCACGCCCCGCCGCCTGCATCCCCGGCAGCACCGCCTGCGCAGCAAAGAAATAGGCCTTGAGGTTGATCGCCTGCATCCTGTCCCAATAGGCCTCGTCCACGTCGAGCGAGGCATGCCGCTGGTCGTTGGCGGCGTTGTTGATGAGATGCAGCACGGGGCCATGCGCGTCAGCCGCGTGATCCACGGCGGCGCGCAATGCCGCGACATCGGTGATGTCGCAGCGCAGGAACAGCGGCGCACGGCCGTGTTTGGCCTCCATCTCGGCGACAAAGGCGCTGGCGTCGGACCGCTGGACAAAGGCGACCTTGGCGCCCTGCCCCAGAAACCCGTCCGTCAGCGCCGCACCAATGCCCGACCCGCCGCCGGTGATGAAGACCGACGCGCCGTCGAGGTCGGGAAAGATCGCGTTTGTCATGTCTCACTCCTTGCGTCCGTCAGTCTACGGCCCTCGACCACCCACATGGTTTCAGGAAACCGCCAGGGCAGCGTCAGCCCCTGTTGCATGAGATACGCCCCGCTCAAGGTCAGCGCCGCCTGCTTCAGCGCCGGCGCTCCGCGTGACAGGCCGGTCGCCTCATCGGCGTTGAGCAGCCGCACCTCGTACCGCGACGCGGGGTCGAGACCGGCCAGCGGCAGCGGGCGCGGGGTGATCTGGGCGCTGCTGGCGTTCTGCCCGGCAAAGACCACGAACCGCCCGCCATCGCGGGCCAGCTGCAGTTCCGCCGTCACCGCCGGATCGGGGCTGTCCAGCCGCAGGATGTCCGCCGCCATGCGCCAGTCGCGGTTGGCCTTCCACCAGGCGGTGACGCGCTGCAGGACGGCCGCTTCCGCTTCGGTCAGTTCGCGCGGGTCCATCTCGAACCCCATCTGCCGCTGCGCCGCGACCCAGGCGCGCATGGCCATGCCGATGCGGCGGCCCGAGGTGTGACAGTGGCGCGGGCCGACATGGCTGCCGGTGATCGAGGCGGGCAGGAACAGCGCCGCGTCATGCTGGATGCGCAGGCGTTCCAGCGCGTCGTTGCTGTCGGAGAGCCAGACCCGCTGGGTACGGCCAAGGATGCCGAAATCGATGCGCCCGCCACCGCTGGCGCAGGTCTCGATCTCGACCGCAGGAAAGGCGGCGCGCAACCGGTCGAGCAATGCATAGGTGCCGCGCGTCTGGGCCGCGTCGGGCATCGGCAGGACGCGGTTGTGGTCCCATTTGATGTAGTCGACCGGATGATCGGTCAGAACCTTGGCGATGCGGTCGTGAAGATGCTCCTGCACCTGCGCGTTGGCCATGTCGAGCACCCGCTGCTGGCGGCCCTCGATCTGATCGTCCGGGCCCAGGATCCAGTCCGGCTGCGCACGCGCAAGGTCCGAGTTTCGGTTGACCATCTCGGGCTCGAACCAGATGCCGAAGCTGAGGCCCAGCCCCCGCACATGGTCGATCAGCGGACCAAGGCCATCGGGGTATTTGCGCGCATCGACCGTCCAGTCGCCAAGACTGCTGGTGTCGTCGTCGCGCCGCCCGAACCATCCGTCGTCAAGCACGAACCGTTCCGCCCCGAGGGCTGCGGCGCGGCTGGCGATGTCCTTGAGCGTCGGCAGGTCGTGGTCGAAATAGATCGCTTCCCAGCAGTTGTAATGCACCTTGCGCGGCGCGGCGGCATCGACCCAGGGGATGTGATGGTCATGCAGGTAACGCTGGAACGCCCTGCCCACGCCATTGAGCCCGTTGTCCGACACGGTGAGGTACAGCGGCGCGGTGGCAAAGCGCCGGGCAAGGCCATGTTCGGTGCCTGCGGCATGACCGAACTGAACCTGACGGCGACCATCGGGCAGTTCCTCGGCGATCATCCGGTGCCCGCCGGCCCAGCCATAGTGCAGCGCGTGCACGGTGCCGCGGGTGTTGGTGGCCCCGGCCCCCGGCAGCAGCAGCGCCGGGAAATGGCTGTGGTCGGTGCGCCCCAGACGGCTTTCGCGCAAGAGCGACCCGGCGCTCCAGGGGGTGTGTTCGATCCGGAACTCGCCAATCCAGCGGCCTGCCACGTGCAGCCGGTCGGTCCCGCCCTCGGGCGCGGGCACGGCGGGGGCGCACAGCCAGTCCAGCCGCAGGTCGGTGTCGGCGGCAATTTCGGCCTCTGCGGTCAGGATGTCGGTGCCAGGCACGACGGCAAAGCGCGCGGTATAGCGCAGACCAAGCCGCGCATCGACATGGTGCAGCGCCAGCTGACCCGGCGCCTCGTCCGCATGGGAAAACACCAGCCGCGGGTAGATCGGTGCGCCGTCCGCACCCCGCACGCACAGCCCCGACTGACCGGGAAAGGACCGCGCCGCTTCGGGGCACAGCGTCAGCGGCGGCAGCGCGTCGATCATCCCGCCGGTCACGTCGCGCACGGCGGCGCCGGCAAGCGTTTCCAGATCCTCGCCCGCAGGCAGTGTCAGCCCCCAATAGACGACCTGCGCCATTTCCCCCGGGCGAGCGGCCAGCACCAGGGTCTGGCGGCCTGCGTCCAGTCGAAACCCCTGCATTACTTGACAGCGCCCAGCGTCAGCCCCGCGATGAAGTGCTTTTGCATCAGAAAGAACATCAGCACAGGCGGCAATGCGGCAACGATGGAACCGGCACTCATCAGGTGATAGGCCGCGCGGTATTGCGCGTTGAAGCTGGTGATGCCGGCGGTCACGGGCTGGGATTCGGCCCCCTGAGTCAGCACCACAGCCCAGAAATAATCGTTCCAGATGAAGGTAAAGATCAGCACCGCCAGCGCCGCGATGGCGGGTTTCATCAGTGGCAGCACCACATACCAGAAGATGCGCCATTCGGCGACACCCTCGACCCGCGCGGCCTCGATCAGGGGGAACGGCAGCGCGCGGATGAAGTTGCGCATGAAAAGCGTGCAGAACCCGGTCTGGAACGCGACGTGGAAGAGCACAAGCCCGGTCTTGGTGTTGTAAAGCCCCATGTCCAGCGTCAGGTCGCGCACCGGCACCATCAGGATCTGAAACGGCACGAAGTTGCCAGCGACGAACATGAAGAAAAGCCAGATATTGGATTTGAACTTGTAGACGCCAAGCGCAAAGCCCGCCAGCGACGACAGCGCCACCGCGCCGATGACCGTGGGCACGGTGATCAGCACGGAATTGAGCATGTAGCGCGGCATGTCCGAGTTGAAGAAGACCTGGCCATAGTTGGCGGCGGCGTCAAAGGACGACGGCCAGCCCCAGTAGTTGCCGGTGGTGAAATCCGCCCCCGGCTTGATCGAAAAGATCGCCACGGCAATGAGCGGCAAGAGCCACATGATCAGCGCCAGCGGCAAAAGCGACTGATAGCTCAGCTGCCAGCTGCGCGAGGATTTCTGGATCGGTTTGGGAAACATGTGCTATCCCCTTTCACGGGCGGCGACATCGGGTGTGATCAGGGCCTGGGTCATGATCAGCGGGCCTTTTCCTCTGACCACATCGACCACAGGAAGTAGACGATGAAGACCAGCATGATCAGGAACAGCACCACCGCGACGGCCGCGCCATAGCCCATGCGGAAGCCGTATTCCGACAGCGCCTTTTCGAACATGTAGAACGACAGCACCCGGGTCTGGCCGAAGGGCCCGCCGCCGGTCATGATCGAGATGAGGTCAAAGGACCGCAGCGCGCCGATGATGGTCACCACGAAGGCGATGAAGGTCGCGGGTTTGAGCTGCGGGACAACCACGTACCAAAGCATCTTCCAGCCCTTGGCCCCGTCCAGCCGTCCGGCTTCGACCTGTTCGGGATCGACCGCGTTGAGGCCCGTAAGGTACAGGATCATGCAATAGGCGGTCTGCGGCCAGAGGCCTGCGATGATGATGCCATAGGTCGCCAGCGACGGATCGCCCAGCACGTTGATCGGGCCCAGCCCGAAAACCCCCAGCACGTTGTTCAGAAGCCCAGCGTCGGGCAGGTAGAACCACGAAAACACCAGCCCCACGACGACCTGGCTCAGCACGAAGGGAAAGAAGAACAGTGACTTGTAGATGCGGATGCCGGTGACCGTCTGGTTGAGGAAGATCGCGATGAACAGCCCCGCCGGGATCGCTAGAAGATAAAGCAGCAACCATTTGAGATTGTTGACCAAAGAGACCTTGAAGGCGGGGTCGTCCGCCAGTTCGGCATAGTTGCCCAGACCGATGTAGCGCGCCTCGCCCAGGCCGTCCCAGTCATAGAACGAAATCGCGATGCTCTGGTAGATCGGGTAGATCACGTAGAAAAAGAAGAACAGGATGGCCGGGGCCAGGAACAGCCAGGGCGTCACGGCGATCTCGTTGCGCTTGTACCAGCTGCGCTTGGCGCGGTCTGTGGGCAGGGCTGCGGTGGTCATCGGACGCTCCTTCCGGTCGCAATCGCCTGCCGGGTCCGCGCGGCGGCGGCGCGGCGGGCGTGAGGACGTCAGCCGGGCACGTCGCGCGCGCCCGGCTGCAAAGGCTTACTGGTAGACCCGCTCGCGCACTTTCTCGAGCCGGTTGAGGATGTCGTCGAGGTTGTCCGGGAACACCATGAATTCCTGGAAGCCCTGCATCGCCTCTGCCGCCATTTCCGCCGGGAAATCGCGGTCAAAGAACTGCGCGACCCCGCCCGGGCTGTTGGACGACAGCATCTCGAACCCTTCGTTGAGGAACTTGTCGTCATCGACCGAGGATTCGGAGTTCACCGGCAGCTGACCCAGCGCATCGCCCGCGTTGATCTGGGTCTGAACATCCGGCGACACCACGAACTTGAGGAAAGCGCGCGCCGCGTCCTTGTTCGACGCATTGGCCGGGATGTGGAATGTGTCGGTCGGCGCGTCTTCGGCCAGTGCGACATCCGGGTTGATCGCCGGGAACTGGTAGAAGTCGAGCTTGCTGTCATCCAGCCCCGCCTCGCGCAGCGGCGCCACGGTAAAGTTGCCCATCAGCATCGCCCCGGCATCGCCGCCAACAAGGAAGGGCAGCGCCTCTTGCCAGCTGTAGGACTGGTGGTTGTCGACAAACGCGCCCATGTCCAGAAGCTCGCGCCAGTTTGCAAAGGTCGCGCGGACGCGGTCGTCGGTCCAGGGCACCTCGCCACGGGCCAGTTCCATGTGGAAATCATAGCCGTTGGTGCGCAGGTTGAGGTAGTCGAACCAGCCGCCGGCGGTCCAGTAGTTCTTGGACCCCAGGGCAAAGCACTTGCGGCCCGAATCGATCAGCGCCTGGCAGTTGGCCTTCATCTCTTCAAAAGTGGCAGGCTCGCTCAGCCCCAGCTCTTCGTAGATGTCCTTGCGGTAGTAGATGCCCCATTGATAGTAGGTGTAAGGCACGCCCCACTGCTTGTCGTCAATGGTCATCGCGCCCTTGGTCGAGGCGAGAGCATCGGCGATTTCCGGCTCTTCCCACAGGTCCGACACATCCTCGAACAGGCCCGCGTCGACGTAGGGGCCCATGCGGTTGGCCGCGTACCAGTTCGCCACATCGGGGCTGTCGGCGGTCAGAAAGTTCCGAATCTGGGTCTTGTAGGCCTCGCGGTCGATCACCGTGAGTTCGATGTTCAGATCGGGGTGCATTTCACCGAACTGGGCCACCAGCCCTTCCATCACCGCGCGCGGCGCGGGGTTCGACATGTCCGAGAAAATCTTGAGATCGCCCGTCAGGGCCTGGTCTTGGGCAAAGGCCTGCGGGGCCGCGAATGCAGCCAAGGCCAGCGCCGACAGCGACGCCTTCAACGTGGAATGCATGGTGTCCTCCCTAATGCTTCCGGTACGAAACCCGGGCTTCGGTCAATGGGCCTCCTCTTTGTCCCATTATTTGAAACCTAGTTTTGCATATTGAAATCATAACGCCGAGTCGCCTATGCTTGTCAACAGCCGAATCCCGAGGAGGGGGTGACGGCGACGGGAGGAGAGCCAGGATGCGGGACGCCGGGGACGGGACAGTCGCAAAGGCGCTGGAGGTGCTGGATCGCGTGGCGGCCTACGGGCGGCCCGTGCGGTTTTCCGACCTGCTGGAAAACAGCCCCTACCCCAAGGCGACGCTGTATCGCTTCCTGCAGACCCTCACGCGGCAGCGCATGCTGTCCTACGATCCCGACCGGCAGACCTATGCGCTTGGCATGCGGCTGGTGAAGCTAGCGCATACCGCCTGGGCGCAGTCGTCGCTCGCCCCGATCGCGCAGGACCATCTGGACCGGCTGAGCGGAATGATCGGCGAAACCGTGCACCTGGCGCAGCTCGACAACGGTCAGGTTCTTTACGTGGACAAGCGCAACGCCCGCCAGCCGATCCAGATGTTCGCGCAGGCGGGCAAGATCGGACCCGCCTATTGCACCGGCGTCGGCAAGGTGATGCTGGCCCACCTGCCCGAAGAGGCGCTGGATCAGGCGCTGGCGCGGCAAAGCTGGCACCGCTTCACCGACCACACCCACACCGGCCCCGACAGCCTGCGCGCCGAGCTTGCGCAGATCCGCGCCAATGGCTTCGGCTATGACCGCGAAGAGCATGAGCCCGGCATCATCTGCATCGCCGTGCCGATCCTGACCGCCACGGGCGGGGTCCTGGGCGCGCTGTCGGTCACATCATCCACCAGCCGCACCGATCTTGACCAGCTGGGGCGACTGTCGATCCCGCTGCGCCAGACCGCCGAGGCCATTGCCCGGGATGCCCAGCCCTGGGCCTTTCCGCAGACACAGACACGCAAACAGGGAGGAGCCTGAACCATGTCCGGAGTGACGCTGAACAAGGTGATCAAACGCTACGGCGACGTCCAGGTGATCCACGGGATCGACCTGCAGATCGAGGATGGCGAATTCTGCGTCTTCGTGGGCCCCTCGGGCTGCGGCAAGTCCACGCTCTTGCGGATGGTCGCGGGGCTTGAGGAAACCACCGAAGGCCAGATCACCATCGGCAGCCGCGACGTGACACGGATGGACCCGGCCGAGCGCGGGGTGGCAATGGTGTTCCAGACCTACGCCCTTTATCCGCATATGACGGTGCAGGAAAACATGGGCTTCGGGCTCAAGATGAACGGCCATCCCAAGGCCGAGATCGCCGAAAAGGTGGCCGAGGCGAGCCGCATCCTTAAGCTGGATGACTACCTCAAGCGCAAGCCCGCGGCCCTGTCTGGCGGCCAGCGCCAGCGGGTCAGCATCGGCCGGGCCATCGTGCGTGGGCCCGAGGTGTTTTTGTTCGACGAACCGCTGTCGAACCTCGATGCCGAGTTGCGCGTCGAAATGCGCGTGGAGATCGCCCGTCTGCACAAGGAAATCGGCGCCACGATGATCTATGTCACGCATGATCAGGTCGAGGCGATGACGCTGGCCGACAAGATCGTGGTGCTCAAGTTCGGCGAGATCGAACAGGTGGGCGCCCCGATGGATCTGTACCGCGACCCCGACAACAAGTTCGTCGCCGGGTTCATCGGATCGCCCGCGATGAATTTCGTATCCGGCACGGTAAAAGGCGGGCGCATCGCGGTCGAAGGGTTGGGCCTTGATCTGCCCGCCCCCGCCGCGGCAAGCGACGGCCAGGCGGTCGATGTCGGCCTGCGCCCCGAACACCTGACGGTGACGCGCGACGGGCCGCACCGCGTCGACATCGCCGAAAGCCTGGGCGGGGTGTCCTATGCGCATCTGATCACCGGCAAGGGTGAAAAGATCGTGGTCGAGGAACGCGGCACCCACCGGTCGAAAAGCGGCGACAGCGTCGGCGTCGAGATCGACCCGGAGCAGGTCTTTGTGTTCGACGCGAAGACGGAACTGCGGTTGCGATAGCACGTCGGACAGGCTGCCGGAGTCCGTCTATGCCGGGCGTTTCCGTAAGGGAGCAAAGCACCGAAGCCTTGATGCCGCGACCGGCCTGTCCGCCCGCGCGCGTTTTTCTTGAGAAAAACGGACCGGAAATCTTGAGATTTCCGTGCCTCTACCCGCCCAGCGGGATCACATCGACGCTGTGGGTGCTTTTCTGGGTGCCCGAAGACCGCACCGCGCCCTTGACCGGCGCCACGTCAGAATAATCGCGCCCCACCGCGACGGAAATATGATCCGACCCGGCCAGCAGATCGTTGGTGGGGTCGTATTCGATCCAGCCCAGCTCGATCCCGCACCAGACCCGCACCCAGGCGTGCATCGCATCCGCCCCTTCCAGCCGCGGCTGGCCCTCGGGCGGTTCGGTGCGCAGAAAACCGCTGACATAGCCCGCCGGAATGCCGATGCTGCGCAGCCCCGCGATCATCACGTGGCTGAAATCCTGACAGACGCCGTGACGGTTGGCAAAGGCTTCGGACGGCGGCGTGTCGACATCCGTCGCCTTGGGATCAAAGCGCATCTCGGCATGCAGCGCCTGACCCACCGATTGCAGCGCGCCAAGCGCGGTACAGCCGGGCACGAGCGCGGCGCGGGTGAAGGCGGTGATCGCGGGATCAAATCCCACGCGCGGCGAGGCGCTGAGGAAATGGTGCGGGCTTTCAGGGTCCAGCCCGGGCTGCGCCGCCAGTTCCTGCGCCAGCCGCGGCAGCGACGGCGACAGATCGAACTGCAAGGGCCGCGACAGCCGTTCGACCCGTGACTGCAGCGTCACCTTGAGCGTCTTGATCGGCTGGTGAAAGGCCAGTTCGGCAATGGCATTGCCGAAGAAATCGCTGCGGTCGCTGCGTTCCGCCGGGCGCGGGGTCACGCTGATCATGCCGGTGATCCGGCGCTGTTCGCCGATCCGGTTGGCGGGCAGCACCCGCAACACGTTGCGCGCCTGCGCCGAGGGGCGTCCGTAGTCGTAGGCGATGGTCAGCGACAGATCATAGAGCATGGCAGATCACGTCAGATAACTGTTGGTCAGCGTGTCCGAAAGCTGGGTCAGCGACCGGCTGAGCGCCTGCAAGCGGCCTGCATCCATCCTCGCAGGTTCGGCCGTGGCCAGCCGCGTTTCGATCCTCAGGATCGCGGCCGACAGCGGCGACAGCGTGCCGTTGACCTCGGCCTCGGGCAGTTCGGACACCAGCCTGCGCATGAACGATACCTGAAACCGGATCGACCGGGGGTTGCGGTGATCCAGCGCCAGAAGGTCGATGACGGTGTTGCGGTTGGTCTCGATCAAATAGCGGCGGCGGTGCGCCATCACCGAATCGCCCAGCTCGATCGCGATGTCGAAGCCGCCCTCGGGCGCGTCGGGCGCGCAGAAATCCCCCAGCACGTAGGCCATGCTTTGCGCCCGTTCCAGCGCCCGGCCCAGGCTCAGGAACCGCCAGCCGGAAAACCGGTACATGTTGTCGTGCACCAGGCCCGAAAACGCCGCCGTGCCGCGCAGCATCTGGCCCAGGGCGCGCGCCGCCTCGTCGCCGTGCGACACGCGGCTGCGGCGGTCGGCGATGTCGTCCTGCAGGGCGCGCAGCGCGGTCCAGCCGTCGATGGAAAACCGGTCGCGCACCTTGGACGCGCAGCGGATGGCATACATGACCTGATCCGGGATCGCCTGCGGCACCGGCTGGTCCAGCGGCACACCCGAACGTTCCAGAAAAGCGCCGATGCGGCGCACCCGCGCATCGCGCAGATCGCCGGTTTCCGCCAGCCGCATGTGGCTGGCGCGCACCAGCCGGATCAGCCCCTCGGCCCGTTCCACGTAGCGGCCCAGCCAGAACAGGTTGTCGGCGGCGCGGGCGGGCAGCAGGCTGGGCGTGGCGCGCTGAAACGGGCCGTCCTTGGCCACAAGGCTGTCGGCAGGCACCGGATCGTCGCTGACGATCCAGACATCCGCGACCGACCCGCCCTTGCGCAGCGCCAGCGCGGTGGCATCGCCCGACCGCCCGATCCGGGCATAGCCGCCCGGCATCAGGGTCCAGCCCTGGTCGGTCCGCGCGGCAAAGACCCGCAGCATCACCGGCCGCGGCACCAGCGCGCCGTTGTGAAAGACCGGCGTGGTCGACAGACTCACCGCCTCCTGCCCCACCAGGTGCCGCGCCTGCTGGTCGATCCACTGGCTCAGATCCTGCGCCCGGCCATCCTGGAACCGCCCGGCGATCACCGTGTCGGGCCCCACCTCGAACGGCAGGTCCTGGGAATAGGCGTTGGCAAGCATCATCCGTCCCGCGTTCTGACGCACGTACTGCCGTTCCTTGTCCTGCCCGCACCACCAGGTGGCGATGTTGGACATGGCCAGTGGCTGGCCCTGCAGGTGCCGGGCGATGCGCGGCAGGAACGCCAGCAGCGCGCGGGTTTGCAGCACCCCCGTCCCCAGCGCGTTGAGCATGGACAGATGCCCGCCCCGGATCGACGCCGCCAGCCCCGGCGTGCCGATCTGCGATCCGTCGTCCAGTTCCAGCGGATCGGCAAAGCTCGCATCCATGCGCCGCCAGAGCACCGACAGGGGTTTGAGCCCTGCGACGGTGCGCACCATGGTGCGCCCGTTCTCGACCGTCAGATCCTCGCCTTCCAGCAGCATCAGGCCCAGGTAGCGCGCGATATAGGCGTGTTCGAAATAGGTCTCGGTCCCCAGGCCCGAGGTCAGGATGCCCAGCCGCCCATCGTTGCCGCGCGCCGCCGCCTGCATCGCATCGCGGAAGGCCCGGAAAAAGCCCGACAGCCGGTGAATGTGCCCCTGCGGGAACGGATCGGAAAAGGTGCGCGTGGTCGCCACCCGGTTTTCCAGCGCAAAGCCCGCGCCCGACGGTGCCTCGGTCCGGTCGCCCAGCACGAACCACGACCCGTCGGGATTGCGGCCCAGTTCGAACGCCAGGAAATGCAGGTAATGCCCCGAGGGCGGCGCCACGCCCACCATCGGGCGCAGCCACGCCGGATTGCCCGCCACCAGTTCCGGCGGCAGGTGGCCCGACCGGACCAGATCGCCGGGGCCGTAAAGGTCCGCCACCACCCGTTCCAGCAGATCGGCCCGCTGCCGCAGGGCGGCGCTGATCTGCTGCCATTCGCCCTCGTGCAGCAGCACCGGCACATGGCTCAGCGGCCAGTCCCGTTCGGTGGGGCCATCCTCGCGGTACTGGCGAAAGAACACGCCCGCGTCGCGCAGGTACCTGTCGCCCCTCGCAAAGCGCCGGGCCAGATCCTCGTCGCTCAGCCGGGCGAAGCGGTCGAGGAACGGTTTCCAGACGGCGCGCACCTGCCCGCCGGGGCCGATCATCTCGTCCGCGACGCCCGCAGGCACGCTGTAGTGCGCGATCAGCGCCGCCGCCGGGTCATGCTCCATACTGTCGGGCCAGTCCATCCGTCACCTCCCCCGCATCAGATCCCGGGCGCGCGCCGCAAATCAAGCGTCATCGGGAATTCCGGGTGGGTGCGGTCGGGTGCGGGCCAGTAGGCGCCAGGTGTGTGGCCCAGCGGTTCGAACCGGGCAAGCCTGCGCGCCTCGGCCTCGTTGCCGTTGACCGGGAAGGTTTCGTAGTTGCGCCCGCCGGGATGGGCCACGTGATAGACACAGCCCCCCAGCGCCCGGCCCGACCACTTGTCGAAGATGTCAAAGGTCAGTGGCGCGTTGACCGGCAGCACCGGATGCAACGCCTCGGCCGGTTGCCAGGCCTTGAATCGCACGCCTGCAACCGACACGCCCGAGGTTTGCGTCCGCGTCAGCGGCACCGCGCGCTGGTTGCAGGTCACGCCATAGCGTTCGGGGTTCGAGGTGGTCAGCTGCACCTGCAGCCGTTCGACCGAACTGTCGGTATAGCGCACCGTGCCGCCGATGGCACCGGTTTCGCCCAGCACATGCCACGGCTCCAGCGCCTGGCGGATCTCCAGATGCACGCCCTCATATTCGACCTGCCCGCAGAACGGGAAGCGGAATTCGGACTGCGCCACGAACCATTCGGGGTCGAGCGTGAAGCCATGCGCATCAAGATCGCGCAGAAGGTCCATGAAATCCTGCCAGAGGTAGTGCGGCAGCATGTAGCGGTCGTGAAGTTCCGTGCCCCAGCGCACCGGGGTGCCGTCAACGGGCGCCTGCCAGCACCGTGCGATTATGGCGCGGATGAGGACCTGCTGAGCCAGGCTCATCTTCGGATCTGGCGGCATCTCGAAGCCGCGGAATTCCACCAGCCCCAGCCGCCCGGTCGGGCCGTCGGGGGAATAGAGCTTGTCGATGCAGATTTCGGCACGATGGGTGTTGCCGGTCACATCCGTCAGCATGTTGCGCAGCAGCCGGTCCACCAGCCAGGGGGGCGGGACGGATCCGTTCTGTGGCGCGTGGATCTGGCTCAGCGCGATTTCCAGCTCGTAGAGCGTGTCATGCCGCGCCTCGTCTATGCGCGGAGCCTGGCTGGTCGGGCCGATGAACATGCCGGAAAAGAGGTAGCTGAGCGACGGATGCCGCTGCCACATCAGGATCAGCGACTTCAGCAGATCGGGCCTGCGCAGGAACGGGCTGTCGTTGGGGGTGGAGCCGCCGACAACCACATGGTTGCCCCCGCCGGTGCCGGTGTGCCGCCCGTCGATCATGAACTTGTCGGCCCCCAGACGGCACTGGCGCGCCTCTTCATAGATCGCCTCGGTCGTGGCGACACAATCTTCCCAGCTGTGGGCGGGGTGGATGTTGACCTCGATCACACCCGGATCGGGGGCCACGCGGATGACATTGACCCTCGGGTCATGCGGCGGCGCATAGCCTTCGATATGCACCGGCAGGCCCATCCGTTTCGCGGTGCGTTCGGCCGCGGCCACCAGATCGAGGTAATCCTCCACATCCTCGACCGGCGGCATGAAAACGCACAGCTTGCCGTCGCGCGGCTCGACCGAAATGGCGGTGCGCACGGCACCGCCTACGGGGCCGAGTTCCTGTTCGATCACCGTCTGCACATCCGCCTGCGCGGTCGGGGCCGACACGGGTTGCGTATGGTCCGACGACACCTCGGGGCTGGTGACGCCGTTGCCATGGTCGACATCCGGCAGCGGCCCGCGCGGCACCGTTGGGTCGGTGATGTAGGTATAGGGATATTGCGATGGCGGCACGTATGGCAGCGCGCCCAGCGGAATGCGGTAGCCCACGGGGCTGTCGCCGGGCACAAGGAACACGTGCCCGCGCCGCAGCTTCCATTTCTCGGACCGCCAGCGCCGCCCGGTGGCCCTGGACTGCCAGGCCTGGATCGGCAGCACATAGCCCGTGGGTTCGGTCAGGCCCCGCGCGAACACCGTGGCGATGCGGTGGCGTTCCTCGGGGTCTTTCAGCTTGTTGTTCTCGGGTGTGACGTTTTCCGGCAGGTTGCCTTCCTTGATGATCCATTCCGCCGGATCCTCGAAGGCGGGCACGGCATAGTCCGGCTCCACCCCCAACTCGCCCGCAAGCGTGGTCATGAAGGTCTCTGCCGCCTTGGCATCGACGCCGGTGTCGGCGGTTTCGGTGGCAATCAGGTCCGCATCGGACCAGATCGGTTTCTCGTCGTTGCGCCAGTAAAGCGAGAAGGTCCAGCGCGGCAGGGTTTCGCCCGGATACCACTTGCCCTGCCCGTAGTGCAGAAATCCGCCGGGGGCGAAACGGTCGCGCAGGCGGCGGATCAGCTTGTCGGCCAGACCGCGTTTCATCGGGCCGACGGCGGCGGTGTTCCACTCGGCGGATTCGTAATCGTCGATGCTGACGAAGGTCGGCTCGCCCCCCATGGTCAGGCGCACATCGCCGGTTTCCAGCGCGGTGTCGACCTCGCGACCAAGCGCGTTGAGCCTGTCCCACGCTTCGTCCGAAAACGGTTTGGTGATGCGCGGATGTTCGGCCACGCGGGTGACCTGCATGTCGAAGTCAAAGGTGGTCTGCACCTCGCCCAAGGCGGTGAACCCGCCCGCGATGGGGGCAGCGTTCTGGTAATGCGGCGTGGCGGCCAGCGGGATGTGGCTTTCCCCCGCAAACAGGCCCGAGGTCGGGTCGAGACCGATCCAGCCCGCGCCAGGCAGGTAGACTTCGACCCAGGCGTGCAGGTCGGTGAAATCGTGATCGGTGCCCGACGGCCCGTCGAGCGCATCGAGGTCCGGTTTCAGCTGGATCAGGTAGCCCGACACGAACCGCGCGGCCATTCCCAGGTGCCGCAGCACGTTGACCAGCAGCCACGAACTGTCACGGCACGAGCCCAGCGCCTTGGTCAGCGTTTCCTCGGGCGTCTGCACGCCCGGCTCCATCCGGATGGTGTATTCGACATCCGCCGCGATCTTGGCATTCAGCATCACCAGCCAGTCGACGATCCGCGTCTTGTCACGCGGAACCTGCGCGATGTATTCGGCCAGCTGCGCGCTTGGCGGATCGACCCGGCGATAGATCGAGAGGTCGTCCACCAGCTCCGCCGGATACTCGAACGGATAGTATTCGGCGCTGTCCTCGACGAAGAAGTCGAACGGGTTGTAGACCGACATGTCGGCCACCACGTCCACCTCGATCTTGAATTCGCGCACCGGTTCGGGAAACACATAGCGCGCCAGCCAGTTGCCGTAGGGGTCCTGCTGGTGGTTCACGAAATGCGGCTGCGGCGACACCTTGAGCGAATGCGAAATCACCCGCGTGCGGCTGTAGGGAGCGGGCCGCAGCCGGATGATCTGCGGACTGAGCGTGACGTTCCGGTCGTATTTGTAGTGGGTCAGGTGGTGGATGCTTGCGTAAATGGCCATGAGGTCCAGCGGCTCCTGTTATTTGGCACAACATCACAGGAACCGGCAGGCTTTGCATCCCCATTCGCGCAAACTGCCTGTTTTAGGGGCGCAACCGCGCCCGAACGTCGCGGCGCTGCCGAAATTCCGGTCAGTCGCGCCAGGCCGCGCGCTGCGCCAGCGCCGCAGTGCGCAGCGCGGCAAAGTCCACGCCGACGGCGATGAATGTTCCGCCCGCCGCCTCGACCTCGCGCAGGGCCGCTTCGTCCAGGGTCAGAAAGCCCGCGGGCTTGCCTGCGGCGTTGATCCGGCGCACGGCGTCCAGCACGGCAGCGCGCACCTCGGGGTGGCTGCTCTGGCCCGGATACCCCATGGAGGCGGCGAGGTCCGCAGGGCCGATAAAGATGCCGTCGACCCCGTCCACCGCTGCGATATCCTCGATCCGCTCCAGCGCCTCTGCGGTTTCCACCTGCACCAGCAGGCAGATTTCAGCCTCAGCCTTGGCGGCGTAATCCTTGATCGCGCCATAGCGGCTGGCGCGGGTGTTGCCCGCGACCCCGCGGATGCCGCGCGGCGGATAGCGCACGGCGGCCACGGCGGCGGCGGCCTCTTCGGCGGTCTGGACATAGGGCACCAGGAACGACTGCGCCCCGCAATCCAAAAGCTTCTTGATCATCACCGGATCGTTCCACGCCGGGCGCACAACGGTGCTGACCGGATAGGGCGCCGCCGCCTGCATCAGCGGCAGGGTCATCACCGGATCAAGCGGCCCGTGTTCGCAATCCAGCAGCAGCCAGTCATAGCCGCAGCCGGCCAGCATCTCGACCACGCCGCTGTCGGGGATCTGACACCAGTACCCGATCTGCTTGCGCCCGTCCCTGAGCGCGGCCTTGAAGGCGTTCACGGGCATGTCCATGGCGCTACCTCAGCCCCCGGCGGGCGATCTGTTCGGCCAGTTGGGTCGTCGCGGCGCTGCGGGCCGCGGCGATCTGGCTGATGCTCGCATCCTCGGGCAGCGGCACGCTGATGCCGAACTGTCCCGACCGGTCGCGCCCGCCCTCTTCGGGGGCGACAAAGAACTGCCCCGAGATCCGGAAGGTGCCGTCCTCGGTGGCCAGCATCTCCTCGAGCCGGACATCGACCTTGGCGTCCGGGAAACTGCGGAACGGCCAGGGATCGGGCGCGGCAATGGCCCCGGTGATGGCGGCAAAGTCGCGCGCCAGTTGCAGGGTCATGGCCCGGGCCGGATCATCGGCCCATAGCGGCCCCAGTTCGGTGATGGCGCCGTCGGCCCCCTGCACGAAGATGTTCTCGGACGCCGCATAGGTCGGCAGCGTCACCTCGACCACCTCGAGCTTGCCGTAAAGCGACGACACCTTGGCCGATGGCGCCACCGCGGGGCTGGCAAAGCGCACGTCCGGGCTGGAACAGGCGGTGGTCAGGGCCGCTGTCAGCGCCAGCAGCGGTATCGTCATCAGGCGTGTTTTCATTGTCATTTACCGTCCCAGAAGCAGCGAATTCGGATTGCGTTCGATGGTGCGCGCCAGTCTTTCGATGGCTTGCGCGGCCGATTGGATGCTGTCGATGGCCCCCCGGGTTTCCCGCGAAAAGCGCGAGTCTTCCGAGAAATCGGCCAGCGTGGTGCCCGCCTGCGACGCCACCCGGCGCAGATCGCGTGCCAGTTCCGGCAGGCTGGCGCTGGCATTTGCGATGGCATCCGCCGCCTGGCTGGCCGAGGCCAGCGTGGCGTTGGCATTGCTGATGAGGCCGCCGTCCTGCAGTTCCTGCAACGTGCCGCGCAAGGATGCCAGAGAGGCGTTGAGTTCCGCCGGGATCTGTCGGGTGCTGTCCTGATCCAGAACGTCGCCCGCGGCGTTGAGCAGATCGGTCGCGGCATCCGCCAGTTCGTCGATCCGCGCCTCGCCTGCCTGATCCAGAATGCCCCGGGCCTGTTCGACCAGCTGCGGCAGGCCGTCGGCGGCCACGGCCACATCGTCAACGGCGGCGGTGATCTTGGCGACGGTGTCCTGCGTCTCGACCTCGGTCATTAGCCGGTCGAGCGTCGCGGCGGTGTCCTGGAGACCTGCCAGAAGCGCGTCGGTCCGCGCGGGCAGCCCCTGCACGCCCTCACTCTCGGTGACCTCGCGGACCGAGGCGAGGATGCCGCGAATTTCGCCCGGCACCGCTTGCAGGTCCTCACCGGCCAGCAGCGCGTCGGCTTCGGACAGCAAGGATTCGGCGCTGGTCAGCAGCTCTTCGAGGCTGGCGGACAGTTCTGCCAGCGGCACCTCTTCGGCATTGGCCAGCAGCGCACGCATGTCGTCCACAAGCGCAGGCAAGCTGTCGACGGTGCTGCCCGCGTTTTCGATCACACCGGTCAGCTTGGCCACGGTCTCTTGGGTCTGCAGTTCGGTGGTGACGTCATCCAGCGTCTGCGCGGTCTCCAGCAGCGAATCGAGCAATCCGCCCAGCTGATCGGGCAGCGCCCGGACGCCTTCGCTTTCGGTGATTTCGCGCACCGAGGCGAGGATGCCCCGCACGTCGGCGGGCACCGCCTGCAAGTCCTCGCCCGCCAGCAGCGCATCCGCTTCGGACATGAGCGACTCGGCGCTGGTCAGCAATTCCTCGAGGCTGGCCGAAAGCTCTGCCAGCGGGACCTCTTCGGCGCTGGCGATGAGTGCCCGCACGTCCTCGACCAGCCCGGGCAGCGTGTCCAGCGTGCTGCCTGCGCCGTCGATCACGCCGGTCAGCCTGCCGACGATGTCCTGATCCTCAAGATCGGAGGTCACGTTGTCGATGGTCTGCGCGGTTTCCAGCAGCGATTCAAAGATGTCGCCCAGCTGTCCGGGCAGGCCCTGCACGCCCTCGCTTTCCGCCACCTCGCGCGCGGCGGCCAAAAGGCCGGTCAGTTCCTGCGGCGCACGCTGCAGATCCTCGCTTCCGATCAGGCTCGACGCATTGTCGAGGAAATCGACAACCGACTGCATCACCTCTTCGATGGGCAGGTCGCTGACGCGCTGCAGCGCGCCCTGGGCCGTCGCCCCCACATCGGTCACGTTCGACGCGGCGGTCGGCATCGCGGGCAGCGGTTCCGCCGTACGATCCAGAGATGCATCCGCCGCCCCCGGCACCTCGGCCAGTTCGATCTTGAGCCCGCCGGTGAAGATCGACGCGTTTGTCAACCGCGCCCGCAGCCCTTCGGCGATCCGGGTGTCAAGGTAATCGAACAGCTCCGCCTCGCCCGCGTCATCGCCCAGGCCGATGCGGCTGGGATTGAGCTTGACGGAGGTGATCAGCCGCACCTCGCTGTCGCCAAAGCGGTCGCGATCGACGATGCCGTTGATGCTGGTCACCTCGCCCACGCGCAACCCGCCCAGTTCGACGGCGGCACCGGTGGACAGGCCGGCCAGATTTTCCTCGAACACCATGATCATGTCGACGGTGGCGCCTTCGCCCGACACCAGGAAATCGTCGCGCGCCGCGTCTTCGTCGGGGAAAAGATCGAATTCCATGCCATCGGCCAGCGCCTCGCCGCCCGACCCGATGGTTTCGAAGGTGATCCCGCCGGAAATGAGCGAGGCCAGCGAAGTGAAATTGAGCTTGGCACCCGACGCGCCCAGCGAAAAGCTGAAGCCCGAGATGTCCCAGAACCGGGTCGAGCTGGTGACGTATTCCGTATGCGGGTCGTAGATCACCGCCTCGGCGGTGACGCCGGTGCCGTCGGAATTGACCGCGCTTTCGCCGATCACGCCGACCTGCACGTTCTTGTAAAGGATCGGCGTGCCCGCCCCTGGCAGACCTTCGGCGGATTTGAGCGTGAAGGATTTGCCTTCGGTGCCGGTCGACAGCAGCGGCGCTGTATCGAGCCCCTCGAACATGGATTGCGCGGTGCCGGGCACGTTGTCCCAGGACCCGCGGATATAGACGCCCGAGAGCACCGTATCGAGGCCCGAGACCCCCTGCGCCGTCACCTGCGGGCTGACCACCCAGAATTTGGCATCGCTGTCGACATACGGCGCCAGCGCTTTGTCCAGGCGGATGTCCACCACGACCTGCGTGAGATCGTCATCGAAGCGCACGCCTTCGACAAGGCCCACGGTGATGTCGCGGTAGCGCAACTGCGTTTCGTCCGCGCGGATGCCCGCCGCCTCGTCAAAGGCGACCTCGATCAGCGGGCCCTGGTCGTTGTAGGTGCGCCAGACCGCCCCGAGCGCCACGACCAGCGCGATCAGCGGGATCGCCCAGACCAGCATGGAGGTGTCCCAGAAGGATTTGCGGCCCTCTTCGATGGGCACATCGCCCGGCGTGCGCTGGCCGGTGTCGGGGGTATGATCGGTCACGCTTGGCGATCCTTTGTTTGGCTGGGCAGATCCCAGAACAGACGGGTGTCGAAAGACTGCGCCGAAAGCATGGTGAAGATCACCGACAGCGCAAAGGTCATGGCGGCGGGACCGGGCTGGATCGAAGCGACGACCGACAGCTGCACGAGCGAGCTGAGGATGGCGACGACGAAGACGTCGATCATCGACCAGCGGCCGATGAATTCCACCACCTCGTACATATGATGCCGGCGGTTCGCCGACAGGTTCGATCCGCGCCGCACCGCGATGGCAAGATAGGCGATGGCCAGGAACTTGCCCATCGGGATGAGCACGCTGGCCACGAGGATGATCAGCGCCACCCCGATGGCGCCGTGATGGATCAGGTCGACCGCGCCGCCCACGATCGTGCTTTGCGAAGTGGAGAGGAGCGTGTTGGTCACCAGCATCGGATAAAGGTTGGCCGGGATATAACAGATCACCCCGGCGATCCACAGCGCCCAGACCCGGCTCAGGCTGCCGGTGTCGCGCGACCGCAGGCGGCCGCCGCAACGCCCGCATTCAGCGGTGCCCATGGGCCAGACCCGCGCGCAGCGTTGGCAGGCGACCAGCCCGGCCTCGCGGGCGGTCACGTATCGGGCGTTTCCAGTGATTTCCATACCGACCATGTACAAAGGTATCTGTCGTTGAAGATGACGATGATCACCAGCGCGGTGAACATCCAGAAGGCGGGGCCGAAGCCGATATGCGCCAGATCCGCCACCTTGACCAGCGCGACGGCCACCCCGATGGCAAAGATCTCGGCCATGGCCCAGGGCTTGAGCTTCTGACTCAGCCGAAAGGCGCGGCGCGCCTGCGGAAAGGCCGGGCGGTCGCGCACGATGGGCAGCAGCACGTAGAGAATGAGCAGCATCCGCAGCAGCGGGATGATCAGGATCATCGCCGCCACGGCCACCGACAGCAGCAGCATCGGGCCGGACTGGAACGCCTCGGCGGAATCGAGGATTGTGGCCTTGTTGGCAAAGCCCTTGACCGAGATGTTCAGGAAGGGAAAGAACATTGCCGCCACCACAAGGATCAGCATCGCAAAGGTCAGTGCGATGATCTTTATCCCGGCCTTGCGCTTCGGCGCGATCAGCACAGTGTGGCAGCGCGCGCAGACCGCGCGGCGACCGACTCCGGGCGTGCGGGCACGGTAAAGCGTGTCGCAATGCGGGCAGGCCATCAGCGCATCGAGCGGCACACCGCTCAGGTCCGCGATATCGCTTTTGGCCATGCTCACCGTCTTCCCGGTCCCCTCGCAACGCACGCTTGCCCGTCGGCATTCCGCCATGTCTAACCGCTCTGACGGCGAAAGGGAACTGCGCGAACGTATCACGCCTGCGTGTGACCAATAGGGCCGCGGGGCGATCGGTTCTTGCCAGCCCCTGCCGGGCCGTGACATCACTTTGTCATGTCCGCCATTGCCCCCTTTTCGCCCCCTGCCCGCGCCACCTTTGCCGCCGCTCTCTGCGCGGCCCTGCTGGCCGCTGCCGTGCAGGCCGGGCCGCTGTCCGAAAAACTGCCCAAGCCGGTCACCGATGCCGATTACCGCCCCGTGGACGAGGCCGCGGCGCGGCTGGGCCAGCTGCTGTTTTATGACCCGATCCTGTCGGGCAACAAGGAGGTCGCCTGCGCCACCTGCCACCACCCGCGGTTCGGCACCGGCGACGGCCTGTCGCTGTCGCTGGGCGACGGTGGCATCGGGCTGGGCCCCGACCGCGTGGCAGATCCCGACAACCCGCCCGAACAGCGCGTGCCGCGCAACGCGCAGGCGCTCTTCAACCTCGGGGCGCACGAATTCACTGTGCTCTTTCACGATGGCCGGATCGAAGTCGATCCGACCCGCCCCGGTGGTCTGCGCACCCCGCTGGCGCAGGACATGGTGGCAGGCTTCGACAGTCTGCTGTCGGCGCAATCGATGTTCCCCGTGCTCAGCCCCGACGAGATGGCCGGGCATTTCGGCGAAAACGAGGTCTCGGCCGCGGTGCGCAAGGGCGAACTGACCGGCCCGGGCGGCGGCTGGGATCTGATTGCAAGGCGTGTCGCGGCGGTGCCCGCCTATGCGCAGTCCTTCGCGCAGGTCTATCCCGAGATCACCGACCCGTCCGAGATTGGATTTACGGATATCTCCAACGCGCTGGCATCGTTCATCGAATTCGAATGGCGGTCCGACACCGCGCCCTTCGATTCATGGCTGCGCGGCGCGGCAGAGCTTGCGCCCGAGGCCGAAGCCGGGGCGATGATCTTCTACGGCTGGTCGGGCTGCGCCGACTGCCACGCGGGCAAGTTCCAGACCGACCACGGATTTCACGCCACGGGCGAGGTGCAGATCGGCCCGGGCAAGGCGCGGCGGTTCGAGGATCACGCCCGCGATCCGGGCCGGTTCGGCGTGACCGGGCGCGACGCCGACCTTTACGCCTTTCGCACGCCGTCCCTGCGCAACGTGGCGCTGACCGCGCCCTATGGGCATGCCGGGGCCTTTGCCGACCTCAAAGCCTATGTTGCGGCGCACAGCGGCAGCACCCCGGCCTTCGACAGCTTCGAGGTTGCCCGCGCGGTCCTGCCGTCCCTGCCCGTCGACGATATGCGCATCGTCGCCAGCGATACAGACCGCGCCGCGGTCGAGGCGGCGCGGGTCGACATGCGGCCCTTGTCCGATGAGGAGTTGCGGCTGATCCTGGCGTTTCTCGACAGCCTGACCGATCCGGTGGCCAAGACCGGACGGCTGGGCGTGCCCGAAACCGTACCGAGTGGTTTGAAGGTGCCGAATTAGCGCTCTGGTTCATGTCGTCGCCAAGGGCGCGGACGCAAGGCCTCTTGCAGCCGTTTCAAGACAATCGCGTCACACCCTAGCGGTGGAATGGAGATCGCCGCACCGCGGCCCGTCGATGGCGCGGCGCGGCAGCTACATGGGCGACCGAGCCGTGCCGGGTCTTGCGCGGCGCCCTCAGGCCGCTTCGCGCTTGGGGTTCTTGCCCATGATGATCATCGACAGGATGTCATCCTCGGTCACATCCTCGACCCGCTCTGTGCCGACCAGCTGACCGTTCTTCATCACCGACACCCGGTCGCAAAGGTCGAGCATTTCGCGCGTATCGTGGCTGATGAGGAAAATACCCAGCCCCTGCGCCTTGAGCTCCTTGATCAGGTCCGCAACCATCGCGGTTTCGTGCACACCCAGCGCCGCCGTCGGTTCGTCCATGATCAGGATGCGCGCGTTGAAATAGACCGCGCGGGCGATGGCGACCGATTGCCGCTGACCGCCCGAAAGCGCCGACACCGGCACGTTGAACTTGCGGAAGTTGGGGTTGAGCCGCGCCATGATCTTGCGCGTCTCCGCCTCCATCGCGGAATCGTCGACCAATCCGATGGCAGAGGTCAGTTCGCGCCCCAGAAAGAGGTTCGCGGCGGCATCGAGGTTATCGGCCAGCGCCAGCGTCTGATAGATCGTCTCGATCGAGTTGTTGCGCGCATCGGCGGGGCTGCGCACCGTGATCGGCTTGCCGTCGATCAGAATCTGGCCCGAATCCGCCTGATAGGCCCCCGACAGGATCTTGATCAGGGTCGACTTGCCCGCGCCGTTGTGGCCCAGAAGGCCCACGACCTCGCCCGGGTAGACGTCGATGCTGACACCGTCGACGGCGTGAATGCCGCCGAACGAGATCCGGATGTCGCGCATCTCGACCAGCGGGGTGCCGCTGCGGTCGACCGTATCGGGTGCTTTTGCGTCTGCCATGGTCTTATCCTCCCACGCGGCGGCGATAGATGATGTCGATCAGGACCGCGGCCACCAGGACCGTGCCCACGACGATGTTCTGCAGGGGTGCATCGACGCCGACCATCGCCATGCCCGATTGCAGCGACTGCATGATCAGCGCGCCCAGGATGGCGCCGTAGATCGTGCCGATCCCGCCTGCCAGAGCCGTGCCGCCGATGACGGCCGCCGCGATAACACGCAATTCGTCCAGCGTGCCGATATCGTTGGAGTGGAAGGTCAGGCGCGACGACGCGACCAGCGCCGCAATGGCGACCAGCACACCCATGAGGGCAAACACCTTCACCGTCAGCAGGCGGGTGTTGATCCCCGAAAGCTCTGCCGCGTCGGGGTTGCCGCCGGTGGCAAAGATGTAGCGTCCAAAGCGGGTCTTGCGGGCCACCACGGTCATCACCACCGCCACCGCGATCAGCAGCAGCACCGAAATCGGCAGGCCGTAGCTGGCGGTATAGCCTTCGGGCACCTCGAGGTTTTGCGCCGCGAACTGCCGTGCCAGCACCCGCTCGGGCACCTGGTAGGCGTTGAGGATCGCGATGAAGCCCAGGATGGCGACGACGAAGATGCCGCCGACCACGCATTCGGCCCAGACCGGTTTGACCGGAAAGTCATGCCGCTTCTTCGCGCGGCGGGCAGAGATCAGCGCCAGCACCGCAGCGGCGGCGGCCAGCAGACCGGCGATCCAGGACCACGTCGCCCCCAGCGTGCCGTTGATCCCGCCAAACAGCTGGAACGTGTCGTTCAGCGGCCCGATGGTCTGGCCGTTGGTCAGATACCAGGCGACGTTGCGCCAGACCAGAAGCCCGCCCAGCGTCACGATGAAGGCCGGGATCGACAGATAGCCGACCAGCCAGCCCTGAAAGCCACCGATCACCGCGCCTGCGATCACACCGGCCAGGATGGCGACCCACGCGAGCATCGGGCTGCCCAGCGGAATACCCAGCAGATCAATGGCCCAGGCGGTCTGGGTCATTGCCATGATCGCCGAACAGGTGGCCAGAAGCGACCCGACCGCAAGGTCGATGTGCCGGGTGACGATGATGAACACCATGCCCGTAGCCATGATCGCGACCGATACGGTCTGGATCGTCAGGTTGAACAGGTTGCGCGGGGTCAGGAATTGCCCGCCCGTCAGGATATTGAACAGCACACAGATCAGCAGGAACGCCCCGATCATGCCCAGAAGGCGCAGGTCAAGCTCGAGCTGACTGAAAAAACTGCGGGATGCCCCGCTTTGACCCGAGGGGGACCCCTGGCCGGTGGACGTATCGGTCATGTCTGGATGCTCCTGACGTGGCCCGCGCATGTCTCGTCACGCGGAATGTTCAGAGAAAAAGTGTGGCGGACCGGCTGCTTAGGCGCAGCCGCGTGCCGCAGGGGGTTGGCCGGGGCGGATATGCCCGCCCCGGCCGGAGTGACTTAGTTGCAGGGCGACGGACCGCCGGAGACACCCTGGCAAAGCGCGTCCTTTTCGATCCAGCCTGCGTCGACGACGACGTCGAGGTTGTCCTTGGTGACCGGAACCGGCTCAAGGAATTCGGCCCACATGGTCGTGCCTGCGGGCGACGTCCACTCTTCGGCACCTTCGATGTCGCTCATCGCAGCGCCACCAGCCAGTTCCACGGCGATCATGCCTGCGGATTTGCCCAGTTCACGGGCGTCTTTCCAGACACTGACGGTCTGGGTGCCCTGTGCGACACGGTTCAGTGCGGCATGGTCGCCGTCCTGGCCCGACACCGGGATCCCATCAAGGCCCTGCGCGGTCAGCGCGGCCACGGCGCCGCCGGCGGTGCCGTCGTTCGAGGCGACAACGGCGTCGACCTCGTTGTTGGTCTGGGTCAGGATCTGTTCCATGTTGCGCTGCGCGTTGGCAGGCAGCCAGCCATCGGTATAGGCCTCGCCCACGATGGTGATGTCGCCCGCGTCAATCGCCTCCTGCAGCACTTCCTGCTGACCGCCGCGCAGGAAATCCGCGTTGGGGTCGGTGGGCGAGCCCTTGATCATCACGTAGTTGCCGGTGGGCTGCGCCTCGAGCACGGCACGCGCCTGCATACGGCCCACTTCGATGTTGTCGAAGGTCAGGTAGAAGGCGCGGCTGTCTTCGATCAGGCGGTCATAGGCGATGACCGGGATGCCCGCGTCTGCGGCGGCCTGCACGGCCGGAATGATCGCCTGGGTGTCCTGCGCCAGGATGATCAGCGCGTCGACGCCCTGTGCGATCAGCGATTCGACGTCCGACAACTGCTTGGCCGAGGACGACTGCGCGTCCGACGACACGTATTCCGCGCCGCTTTCGTCCAGCGCGCCCTTGATGGCAGCTTCGTCGGTCTTCCAGCGCTCTTCCTGGAAATTCGACCAGCTGACGCCGACGGTGACGCCGTCCTGTGCGACGGCAGAGACGCCGGGGACGGCAAAGGCCATCGTCGCGGCGACGAGTAGTGCTTTTTTCATGAGTATCCTCCCAGTGGTGCCGCGCAGACGCAGTCGCTGACGCGGCGGCTTTATGCCTTCCGCACCATGACTCGATATATTTCATCTGTCAAAATAAATCCTTTTCGGATGGCTGAGTTTTTCATAGGCTTGCTGTCAACCGCATGCTGCAATGCCGCATTTCGGGGCAAAACCTGTCTGATTGGCAAGAATTTCTTATGGCAGACGAAATAACTATGCTGGAAACGCCCGATCCCGGGGATGCCGCAGCGCAGCGCGAGGGCTGCGGCCCACGCCGGGCGATTCGCGGCGGCGACGACCCGTCCGCCGCCCCGCTGCGCCAGCAGATCTTCGAATCGGTGCGCGGCGCGGGCACGCTCAGCCGGGTCGAGGTGGCGCGCATCCTGGGCGTCAGCCCCGGGTCGGTCACCGCCGCCACGACCGACCTGATCGGCGCGGGCTACCTGGAAGAGATCACCCTGCCCCGCGATGCCGAAGCCACGCCGCGCGGCCGTCCACCGGTGGCGCTGGCGGTCTGCCCCGGCGCGGTGCTGGTGGCGGGCATCAAGATCTCCGAAGTGGCGCATTCCGCCGTGCTGCACGATTTCGCCGGTGGCATGATCGCCGACGTCACCCTGCCCGGCAGCCGCCGCCCGATGCCCCCCGAAGAGGCGCTGGCCGTCATCGACACCCTGCTGGACGAGGTTCTGGACCGCGCGGGCCGGTCCCGGTCCGAGGTGCAGGCGGTGGGCGTCGGCCTGCCCGGGTTCATCGACGGCGACACAGGCGCGGTGCTGTGGTCGCCGCTGCTGGCGACCTCGAACCTCGCCTTCGCGCAGCGCCTGTCGGACCGGCTGGGCATCGCGGTCAAGATCGACAACGACGCCAATCTGCTGACACTCGCTGAACTCTGGTTCGGCGACGGTCGCGACGTCTCGAATTTCGCCGTCGTGACCATCGAACACGGCGTCGGCATGGGGCTGGTGCTGAACAATCGGCTTTATCGCGGCGCGCGCGGCCTGGGGACAGAGCTGGGCCACACCAAGGTGCAGCTTGACGGCGCGCTATGCCGCTGCGGCCAGCGCGGCTGCCTCGAGGCCTATGTGGCCGACTACGCGCTGGTGCGCGAAGCCTCGACCGCGCTTGATTGGATGAGCACGTCGAACCTGCAGCCCAATGCGATGCTGAGCCAGCTTTACGAGAACGCCAAATCCGGCAATGTCGCCGCGCGGTCGATCTTTCGTCGTGCGGGCCGCTATCTGGCGCTGGGGCTGGCCAATGTGATCAACCTTTTCGATCCGGAACTGATCATCCTGTCGGGCGAACGGATGGAATACGACTATCTTTATGCCGACGAGGTGCTGGGCGATCTGACGATGTCCGCGATCCGCGTCGACAAGCCAAACCCGCGCGTCGAAATCCACGCCTGGGGCGACATGATCTGGGCCCGGGGGGCGGCTGCGCTGGCGCTGAGCCATGTGACGACCGAACGGCTGGGCGCCCCCGGCGCGCTGGAGGAGGCGTGATGCGGCTCGCTGCCCTGCTGTGCCTGACCGGCCTGCCTGCGCTCGCCGATCCGATGTTTGTCGAAAGGTCGGATGCCCTGCCGGTGGAACACATCTATACAGGCGGTTGGGATCATTTTGTCGGCGGCGGCGTGGCGATCTTCGACTGCAATGGCGACGCCCGCCCCGATCTCTTCGCCGCCGGCGGCACCCATCCGGCGACGCTGCTGGTCAACCGCAGCGCGCCCGGCGGCGATATCCTGTTCGACGCGGCAAAGGTGCCCGAAATCACGGCCGCGACCGGCGCCTATCCGCTGGACATCGACAACGACGACGTGCTCGACCTCTTTGTGCTGCGGCTGGGGCCGAACCTGCTGCTGCGCGGCAAGGGCGATTGCACGTTCGAGGATGCGACGGCGGCCCTGGGGATCGAGACCGGCGCCGCCTGGACCACCGCCTTTACCGCCACGTGGGAGCCGGGCCAGACCCTGCCGACACTGGCGATCGGCAACTACGTCGATCAGGATCACCCCGACGCGCCCTTCGGCACCTGCGACACCAACTGGCTGCTGCGTCCCGACGGCGGGCGCTACGGCGCGCCGCTGCCGCTCGACCCAGGTTTCTGCCCGCTGTCGATGCTGTTTTCCGACTGGCGGCGCGGCGGTGAGGTGATGCTGCGCCTGTCGAACGACCGGCAGTATTATGTCCGCGACGGGTATGAGCAGATGTGGACGCTGGCCCCGCTGCGCGAACTGGGCCCCGACGACGGTTGGGACCGGTTGCAGCTTTGGGGGATGGGCATCGCCAGCCGCGACCTGTCGGGCGACGGGCGGCCCGAGGTCATGCTGACCTCGATGGGGGATCAGGTGCTGATGACCAACACCGGCAGCGGCTTTGCCCCTACGCCTTACGAGGTCGGTGCCACGGCGCATCGCCCTTTCACCGGCGACGATGGCCGCCCCTCGACCGGCTGGCATGCGGAATTCGGCGATGTGGACAATGACGGGCGGGCCGATCTCTTCATCGCCAAGGGCAATGTCGACCAGATGCCCGACATGGCGATGGCCGACCCCAACAACCTGCTGATGCAGCGCGCCGACGGCACCTTCGAGGAAAAGGCCGACGTGGCGGGCGTGGCATCCGACCATCGCGGGCGCGGCGCGGGGCTGGCGGACCTCAACGCCGACGGGCGGCTGGACCTCGTCGTCGTCAACCGCCGCGCGCCGCTGCAGGTCTGGCAGAACGCCACCCGGGGCACCGACAACTGGCTGACGGTGGACCCGCGCCAGAGCGGTGCCAACCGCCGCGCCGTCGGAGCCTTTGTCGAGGTGCGGACCGCTGCGGGCACGCAAGCACAAGAGGTGACGGTGGGCGGCGGCCACGCGGGCGGACAGGCAGGGCCGCTGCATTTTGGCCTGGGCGGCGCGGAAACAGCCGAGGTCCGGGTGATCTGGCCCGATGGCACGGCGGGCGACTGGCAGGCCGTCGCCGTGAACAACGCCCACCTGATGCGCCGCGACTGACGCCGTCTGGCAAACGACGCGGGTCACGGTGCGTTCCGGCCCTTCCCGCGCACCCGATTGACAGCCCGAGCGTTGCGGGTTCAAACGCTTTTCAAACGCATATCGAAAGGCATCCCCCATGTTCGACACCCAGCCAGGCCTGATGCAGGCGGTCCGCGACCGCTTTGCCCATGTGGACAGCTGCCCGTTCGAAGGGCCGCGGGTGTTCTTCGAAAATGCGGGCGGCGCGCTGACGCTGAAATCGGTGGTCGAGACCAGCGCCCGCATGGCCGCGATCCCCGACAATCAGGGCCGCGACAACCCCGCCGCACAGGCGCTGGTCGCGATGATCGACCAGGCGCGCGACGACATGGCGGTTCTGTTCAACGCGCCGCAGGGCCGGTTCGTCGTCGGTGAAAGCGGGACAGAGCTGCTTTTTCGCCTCATCCGCAGCGCCTGTCTGGGCACGCCGGAAGGGGCCGTTCTGGGCAGCACGCTGGAACATCCCGCGTCGCGCAGCGCGGCGCACCGCTGGGCCGGGATGGCGGGCAAGCCGCACCGGCTGGTCGCGCATGACGATACCACCGGGTCCGTTGCGGCCCCGGCCTATGCGGCGCTGGTCACAGCTGACACGCAGGTCGCCACAATCGTCCACACCTCGCCCGTGACCGGCATGGCGGTGGACGTGGCGGCGGTGGCGGCGGCGATCCGCGACGTGGCGCCCGACTGCTACATCGTCGTGGACGGTATCCAGCATGGCGCGCACGGGCGGCTCGATATCGAAAGCTACGGCATCGACGGTTACGTGGTATCGCCCTACAAGATGTTTTCGCGACATGGCTACGGCGTGGCGTGGCTGTCCGACCGGCTGGCCGCCCTGCCCCATGACCATCTGCAGGACGCCCCCGGCGCGCCCTGGGATCTGGGCACCCGCGACACCGGCGCCTATGCCACCTTCTCGGACGTGGTGGCCTATTTCGACTGGCTGGGCGGCGAGGTGTCGGACGCAACCGACCGGCGCGCCCGCATCGTCGCGGCGGGGGCGGCGATCCATGCGCAGGAGAATGCGCTGACCGATGCAATGATCTTCGGCACCGGCAACCAGACCGGCCTGGCCGATCTGCCCGGCGTGACCCTGATCGGCGGCGCCGACAATCCGCTGCGCGAAGGGCTCGTGTCGCTCAGCGTCGCAGGGCAAAGCGCACCCGACACGGTGGCGCGCCTGCGCGGGCACGGCATCCGGGTGCATTCGCGCAAACAGGATCATTACTCCGGCAACATCCTGACCCCTCTGGGCCTCGAGACCTGCGTGCGGGTGTCGATGTGCCACTACAACACCCTTGGCGAGGTCGCGCAGTTCCTCGCCGCCATGCGCGAGATCACGCAAGCCTGACCGCGCTGGCGCTCGCCGCGACGACGCATTTGCCGCCCGTTTCCGCGCAAGCGCGCGAAAGAGCCGATTAGGGCTCGACCGCGGGTCGGCCGATAACCGACGTTCAGAGGCTGCATGTCAAGGGCGGCTGTGCGGACGAAGCTGCCGTTCGACATTTTTTCTGCATGACCGCTTTGCGCACATCGCTACTGCAGCGAAAGCTGCCAACGGGCGAAAAATCGACCTTCTTTGTAGTTGCGAACCAGCTAGGCTGGAGAACTGGAAGCCGACATTCATCTGGCGATAATCGCAAGTTCAGCCTTGCACCGCCGCAAGGCGGCATAGGCTCCTCTTGGTCAATCCTCGCAGGAGCGGCAAATTGTGCGATGGACGGAAAACACGCGTTAACCGTGTGGGAATCAAGGCTTTTTGTGCTGTGTCGAATGCATTTCCGGGTCCAAGCTTGTAAATCAACGATAACAGTGCAACCATGTTTTATGTATAAAAAGGAAAAAGAATGTTCAAATTTCTTATGGCCTGCATTGCAGGCGGTCTCGTGCTGGCGGCCCCTGCCAAGGCCCTTGTAATCGACTTCACACAAGCTGGGCTCACCGACCAATCCGGCGCAAATCAGCAGACCATTTTTGCAATCAACTATGGAAGTGGGGCAAGTGCCGGTTCACTGACGATGGGGGTGACATCAAATCAGGGCGCAGTGACCTTTGCAAACCCGTTTCCGGGAACAACGTTGGATCCCGCGCCATCGTTCTGCACAAACGGAACTCTCGCTTGTGATACGGGTGGCGCCGGGGTTCGCAGCACCACCCTGTCCACCGGCCAACAACTTGGTGTCAGTCTGTCTGCATCCGATCAGGCTTTAGGCTACTCAGTCAGAATTCAAGAATTCTATTTCCTAAACCTTGTCTTTGACAGCGCGCTACCTTCGGGCGAGCAGGAAGCGGCCTTCGTGCGCTACAATTCTGGCGGCTTCGACGAGACTTTCGCCGCAACCGACTCCAGTCAAGTTGGGGCGCTTGCAGCAGCTGCGACGAGCGCTGATGCTTCCAGTACGATTGGCTTTCTTTTGGACGCCGGTCAATTCAATGACTCCTCGCTTCTCGGAGATTACTCGCTGGCTGGCATCCGGTTCAGCCTGTTGTTCAATGGCGAGCTCGTCGACACGACTACCGAAGATCCGATGACCGTCGTACCACTTCCGGCTTCTGCTCTATTGCTACTTGCAGGGCTCGCCAGTATTGGCGCTTTGCGCTTGCGCGCTAGACGCACATAAGAGCCATTTGTGCGAAAAAGTATGATCCGCACGAAGAAATTTACGCGAACACCGTTGACAAAGGCAAAGCCGGAAACGCGTTAAATTGCTCTGTTGCCGTTCAATACCCAACTAACTAACATCGGTGAAAGGCCGCAAAAGCAAGACCGGCTGGCCATCACAACATGTACGCATTGCCTGAAGTGATCGAATTTGCCAATCACTGAAAATTACGCTTGTAGCGAATGGCCGATATGCAGGCTGCAATCGCATGATCAAGGCAAAGTGGGCAGCGGTAACTCTGGGTCGCCTTCGAACCAGGCAACGTAAGCTTTTTCTTGCATCGCGTCTTGATGTAATCGTAGCAGCATACATCATTTTGGGCTCTGACCAGAAATTCGCGAAGCTCTGTTCGGCTGGCCGTTTCTTGACGCGGCTCTGTAAAGTGGAACGAGGGCGGACTGGAACGCCCCATGTCGGGGGGATGCCACCCGCTGCGGCCCGGGAACAGCGGTCTTGGCCGCGTTCCATCCCAAGGTGCTACCGCGCCGCCCCGGCGGGGCGGCGCGGCATCAGGTGCCGAAGGTGCTATTGCCTTGCCGCCTGCAGCGCGGCGGCCAGGCGCATCAGTTCGATCGCCTCGGTGCGGTAGCCAAAGGCATCTTCGCCGCGCGCCGACACGGCCAGCGCTGTCGCGTCGTCCAACCCCCAGTCACCCAGGTATTTGCCGTCGCGCAAAAGCTGGCCGAAGCCCGCGATGGCGGTGGCAAAGCGCACATCGGCATCCGCCGCCGCCACCGTGTTGGCAATCGGGGTTTCGATCAGCTGGCTGGTTGCATCCCCGGGGGCCTTGTAGCGCAGGCGCAGGAAGCCAAGCTCTTGGGCATCGCCGGTCGCAGCCGCCTCCCCGTACCGCAGCGGCGCGTTCAGCACCGCATCCGACCCCACGGGCGTCACCTCGTAGAGCGCGGTGACCGAATGGCCCGCGCCGATCTCGCCCGCGTCGACGGCGTCGTTAGCGAAATCCTCGCGCGCCAGCGCCCGGGTCTCATAGCCGATGAGCCGGTATTCCGCGACCGCGGCGGGGTTGAATTCCACCTGGATCTTGACGTCGTCGGCGATCGGAAAAAGCGCGCCGGAAAGCTCGTCCACCAGCACCTTGCGTGCCTCGGACAGCGTGTCAATATAGGCCGCGCGCCCGTTGCCGTTCTGCGCCAGCGCCTGCATCGTCGCATCGTCAAGGTTGCCGCGGCCAAAGCCCAGAACCGATAGATAGGTGCCGCCCTCGCGCTTGTCGGCGATGAAATCCTCGAGCGCGCCGGGGTCGGACAGCCCGACGTTGAAATCGCCGTCGGTGGCCAGCAGGACGCGGCTCAGCTCGCCCTCGCCCTGCATCTCTTCGGCCACCGCATAGGCCTGCTGCAACCCGGCCTGCCCGGCGGTCGACCCGCCGGCCTGCAGCCCGGAAAGGGCGGCCATGATCTTGCCCCGCTCCGCCGCAGGTGTCGGTTCCAGCGCCAGGCCCGCACTGCCCGCATAGGTGACGATGGCCACCTCATCCTCGGCGCGCAGTTCGGCCAGCATCAGCCGGAACGACTGCACCAGCAACGGCAGCTTGTCGGAATCCTGCATCGAGCCCGAGGTGTCGATCAGGAACACCAGGTTCAGCGGCGGACGGTCGGCCACAGCGGGCATTTCCCCCTGCAGGCCGATGTGCACCAGCCGGGTGCCGTCGTTCCACGGGGCCTGAACCACCGACACCGCAGGCCGGAACGGCGCGTCTCCGGGTTCGGGCGCGGCATAGTCGTAAGGGAAGTAGTTGATCATCTCCTCGATGCGCACGGCGTCGGGCGGCGGCAACTGGCCGCGCAGAATCGACGACCGCACGATGCCATAGGAGGCGGTGTCCACGTCGATGGAGAAGGTCGAAACAGGGTCTTCGGCCGTGACCTTCAGCGGGTTGGGATCGGCATTGGCAAAGGCCTCGGTGTCTGCCTCCGCCATGACCATCAGTTCAGGGCTGGCACGGGACGGCGACGGCGGCGCAAGATAGCTTGTCGCGGCATCGCCTTGCGGCGCGGTCTTCATCTGCACCCGAGGGGCCGGCGAAGGCATCGACTCTGCCATGATGCCGCCGGTGACGGCGCCTGGCGATGGCGCATCGGCCATCGCCAGAGGATCCGCAGGCTGGCGCAGGCGCGGGCTTTCCTCGACCTCTGTCGCCACCACCGGCGTGGGGGCGCGCGAAAACTCCCCAACCGGCAGCACCACGAACAGCGCCACCGACGCGGCCACCAGCGATGTCGTGCCCACCAGGGCCTTGCGGGATGTCATTTCAGCAAACATGCGGATCACTCCTGTCATCAGCCCGCCCCCCTTGGGCGTGCTTTCAGGTGTGTGACGCACCTCAGACCGCGATCCTTGGAGGGCGTCGAAATTTTTCTGCGCCAGCGCCAGATGCCGCGCCTTGGCATCGCGGTCCGGTTCCGGCGTCGCGGCCTGCATTGCCGCCCGCAGCTTGTCCAGTTCGTCGGTCATTGCCGTACCTCTTGCTCTGCCATGGCGCGCAGCCGTTTGCGGATCTCGGACATGCGCCACGACACCGTGCCTTCGGACACGCCGAGGATGGCGGCGGTGTCCGCATGGCTTTGATCCTCGCTGACCACAAGCACCGCGGTGTCGCGCAGATCGTTGGGCAGCGCGGCCATTGCGGTGGTCAGCCATGACAGCGCCTCCGTGGTTTCCGCCGCCTCGGCCTGCCGCGCCAGTTCCACCTCACCCCAGCCGCTGGCGGCGCGTGCGTGGCTGGCCCGGCGGCGGCGCAGGTCGTGACTGGCGTTGACAACGACGCGGTAAAGCCAGGTGGTGAACCGCGCCTGCCCGCGCCAGCCCTGCAGCTTGCCGGGCAAGGCGGCGCAGATGTCCTGCGTCAGATCCTCGGCATCGGCGCGGCTGCCCGACAAGCGAAAGGCCAACCGGAAGATGCGATCATAGTTCCGTTCGACCAGCAGGCCAAAGGCGTCCCGGTCCCCCCGGGCCGCAGCTTGGGCCAGATCCTCGTCGGTTGCTGTCATGCGCATCACAATGGGTAGGACGCGCGCGGCGGGTCAATCCTTGGCGCGAGCCGGAAATTTTTTACGTCACCCCGGTGGCGGGCGCTCGCGGATGCCGACCCCTCCGCGAAATTTCGCTTTGTGGTTGTGGCACGCGATGTTACGCTTGGCGTATTAGTACCGAAAACCGTTTTTGCTGAACATATTGGGCCGCCGTTGGCCCGGACTGGATTGCCTTATGGATCGCTTCCGTTCCCTCTTGGCGCGTGTCTTGCCACTGCTTTTCTGCCTTGCCGCCCTGCCCGCAAGCGCGCAGGACGCAACCAACCCGACGCCCGAGCATGCGCCGGATGCCGCCACCCGCGCGGACAATACCGCGCCTGACGACACCGCCGAAGCGCCCGACACCCCTACCGAGCCCTCCGGCGCGCTCGGCGTATTGCCTGCGCCGGAACTGCCGGATTTCTCTGCCCCCCGGGACGACGGCGACTTTATCGGTCGTCTGACAGAGGAGCAGGAAAAGAACATCACCGACCGCGCCTTCCCCCTGCGCACGGCGATCTGGGACAGCCCCGAGATCTTTGTCTGCTGGGAGGATATGTCGGACGAGTTTGCCGAGGCCCGTGCCACCGTGCAGGCGGCAGTGGAAAACACCTGGGCCGCCGCCTCGGCGCTGGAATTCTTTGGCTGGGTGCAGTGCCGCGAGGAGATGGGCGGTATTCACATCGCCATCGAGGATGACGGCCCGCATGTGAAGCATCTGGGCAAGTTCATAGACGGCATGCCGAAAGGGATGGTGCTGAACTTCGTCTACGACATCTGGACGCCGGGATGTCAGGACCAGATGGACTACTGCAACCGGGTGATCGCGGTGCATGAGTTCGGGCATGCCATCGGCTTTGCCCATGAACAGAACCGCCCCGACACGCCCGGCGAATGCGACCAGGCGCAGGGCGAGATGGGCGACGACACCAGCCTGACGCCCTGGGATCCGGATTCGGTGATGAACTACTGCAACCCGGTCTACGGCAACGATGGTCAGCTCAGCCCGCTAGACGTGGCGGCCGTACAATACATTTATGGGAAGTGAGGCCGTGAAATATCTGATATCCCTTCTCTTTCTATGCGCAAGCCTGGGCATGGCCCGGGCGCAGCAGGACCATCACGAGGTTGTGCGCCCCGGCCTCGTCAGGCTCAGCGCGGTTGGAACCGCCTCGGCCGACGGGCACGAGCTTCTCGGGGTGCCGGGTGGCGTCAAGGCGCAGGCGACCGGCTTTTTCGTGGGCAACGACGGCTTTATCCTGACCACCCGGCATTTCCTCGAACCGCTGGAAAAGGCCGGTGCCAAGCAGGTCAAATTCACCGCCTCGCGCAACAACGATGGATCGAACGCCTTTCCCCTGCTCATCGCGTCCGAGCTTGAGCGTGTCGATCTGCTGCTGATGAAGGCCAAGCTGCCGTTCGACATGGAAAAACCGCAGCCGCTGCGGATCGGGCGCACCAGTTCCTATGACCGCAGCAATCCCTCGCCGCTGTTCACCTCGGGATTTGCGGGCGACACCTACCGCCGCAAGACCGCCGATTACAACGATTCCGAAAGTGGCGATTTTCCCTATGCCTGGTCGCTGAACCTGGAAACCGACAGCGGCCAGAGCGGCAGCCCGGTCTATGACGGCGACGGTACGGTGCTGGGGGTGATCAAGGGCACGGTCGATCAGGCCAGCGGGCTGACGCTGATGATCCCCATCGAATTCGCCATGCCGCTGATCGGGCATATGGAGATTGACCGGCTCAACCAGCAGGTGACGCTTCTGCGCAAGATCATCGGCAAGATGACCCAGGACGACCCTCCGCTGCACGACCGGCTGGAAGAGATCGAGGACAACATGACCGAACTGGGCAGCCGCTTCGACTGGAACGTCGAAACCGCGCCCGACGGCACGCTGCGCATCCGCTATGAAAAGCTCATCGGCGGCGGCGTGCAGGTCGACGGCATCTTCATCAACATCCGGCCTTTCCTGCGCTTCAACGACGGCGACGACACGGTCAGCCGCGCCGGATCGCCGCTGCGGCTGAACCCGAACCAGAACTTCTTTGAACGCGAACGGCTGGATGACAATGCCCGCGTCGGCGAATTCATCATCCCGGAGGTGCACCAGAAGCTCGAGACGCTGGCCAGCGTGCTGGCCGACGTCAAGCTGGAAGAGCCGTTTCGGAGCCTCGACGTGACGGTTGTGCCGTCGGTCGACGGCACCAAGCTCGAGCCGCGAAAGATGTCTGTCGTGCCCGATTTCGAATGGAACCTGACCCCATGATCCCCCTGCCCCTGTCCCTGATCCTGAGCGCGGCGCTTGCCCTGATCCTGACCACCCTGCCCGGGGCGCCCGCCGCCGCGGGGCCGGACTTTTCGCCGGTGCAGACCCTCACGGTCGAAAACCGCACCGCGCTCGATATCACGCCCGACAAGGTCTATCTGCAGGGCGACGATGCCTATGTGCTGGGCACCAATGCGGCGGGCGCGTCGGTGATCGAGCTGCGCGACGGACAGACCCTGCAGGCGCTGACCAGCGTGACGCTGAAGATGGCGGCGGACGATCTGGCCATCGACCCGCGCGGGCGGGCCGTCTATGCCATCGTCAACGATGGCAAATCCTCCTATGTCGCCGTCTTCGACCGCAAGCTTGAACGGATCGGCGGGCTGAACCTGCGGCGGCTGCTGCAATATGCGGTGCTTTCGGCCACGCCGGACGATTTCCTGACCATCGGGGCGCTGCGCACCGACAGTTCCGACGGGTTTTTCGGTGTGGTCGACGTGAACGACCCCACCGATCCGCAGTTTCGTCAAAGCTACCGCGCGTCGGACGCCTGGCGTGGCGTGACAGGGGCCTGGTTCGATGCGCAGAACCTGACGCTTTTCGCCAATGCCGCCTGGGATTCGCGGCTGCAGGCGATCAGCGTCGGCAAGGAACGGATCCTGAGCGAGGTGAGCGAGGAAAGCGCCAGCAAGACCGCGCGCCAGCCCTATGCAACCTTCCCGCTGTTGGGCAACCTGCCCTGCCGGTCGGGCCGCGGCACCAGCTTTCTGGTCGCCGACATGGGGCTGCAGGTGCTGTCGCTGGTGGATTACAACGACCTTTTTCAAAGCCTCGACCCGCAATCCACGGTCAGCTTTTCGCTGGCGCCGACGCGCGCGATCTCTCCGGTTCTGCCGGGCACCAACATGCGCGAACCGGCGGGGCTGGTCTCGGCTTCATGCGATCAGTCGGTGATCCTGGTGGGCAGCCGGCTCAGTTTCGAGATCGACCAGTTCGCCCGTAACGACGGCCTGTCGATCCTCGAACTTGTGGGCACCGTCACCCTGCCCTTCCTACCCTCCGACCTCGATGTGAGCGAGGACGGCAGCTATGCGCTCGCCACCTCGGCGCGGGACAACAGCCTGCTGCGGCTGGCCGCCACCGACGGCGGCAGCGGGTCGGTGCGGATCATCGGCGATCCGGATGTGCGCGAATTGCAGCGGCTGCTTACGGAAATCGGCCTGCCGGTGGGGTCGATCGACGGTCTTGTGGGGGCCAACACCCTGCGCGCGACCGCGCTGGCCGAAAAGCAGCTGGGCATCCAGCTTGACCCGCAAAACGATCTTCAGGGCTCTATCGATCTGCTCAGACGCGCGACGGAGTGAGCCGGTATTTTCCATTCCTTATTGACGCAGGACATGCCATGACCCGCAACAGATTTTCCGCCAAACTCATTTCTCTGGCCCTTCTGGCCCCGCTGATGACTGCCGCCTGCTGGGATGACACGCCCGACCCCGCCGACCTGGTGCAGGGCTGGACACCCGAGAACCGCAGCGACTGGTACTGGGCCACGCAAGGCTCGCGCCTGATCCCTGAGGCGTGGTGGAACGCGCTGGAGCAACCAGACAGCACCACGCCGTTCCGCGACATGGACAACCTTCTGGCTTATGGCTTTATCGCGCCGCCCGACGGCAGCGGCGTCGATCGGCCCATCGGTTTTGCCAAGGACATCCAGGCCGACACCGATTTCGTCAACACCGGCCTGCGCTGGTACGACGGCCAGCAAGGCGGCGATGACACCGCGGAAACCTGGATGGGGCTCAATTGCGCGGCCTGCCACACCGCCCGCGTGACCTATCAGGGCACCGACATGGTGATCGACGGCGGACCCAGCCTGCTGGATTTCCAAAGCTTCATCGAAGGATTGGACGACGCGCTCAAGGCCACGCGCGACGATCCCGAGAAATGGGAGCGGTTCAATGCCGCCGTGCTCGACGGCAAGGACACGCCGGAAAACCGCACCATGCTGGAGGACGCCTTTGGCCAGTTCCTGGCCTGGCAGATGCTGACGGACGAGATGAACGAAACGCCGGTGCGTTACGGCTTTGGCCGGCTGGACGCGGTGGGCCATATCCTCAACAAGATCCTGATGTTCACCGGGGCCGAGGCGAAGGACGGCAACGCCGCCAACGCGCCGGTCAGCTATCCCTTCCTTTGGGACATCTGGCGGCAGGAGCGCGTGCAGTGGAACGGCGTGGCGGCCAATTCCCGGCTGAACCTGCCCGGCGACACGCTGGAATACGGTGCCCTTGGCCGCAACACGGGCGAGGTCATGGGCGTGTTCGGCGAGGTACTGATCAAACCCAACACCGGCACTGCCGACACGATCAAGGGCTTTCAGTCCTCGGTCAAGGTCAACAACCTGATGCGGATGGAACAGATTCTGCAGGCGCTTGATGCCCCCGCCTGGCCCGAGGCCTTTCCGCCCATCGACACCGATCTGGCCGCCGCCGGAGAGCCGCTGTTCCGCGAACATTGCGCCGATTGTCACCTGCTGCCCGACATGCAGGAAGAGGGCAAGCCGACGGAAGTCATGGTGCCGTTCGAAAAGACCCCGCGCGAGGAGCTGACGGACATCTGGATGGCCTGCAACGCCTATGTCTATCGCGGCCCCACCGGACCGCTGAAGGGGTCGAAGGACAACAACGGCGACGTGATGGAAGAGATCGAGCCGGTGGCCAACATGCTGGGCGCAACGGTCAAGGCCTCGCTCATCGGTGCCAAGGGCGACCTGATCGCCGAGGCGGTGCCGACCTTCTTTGGGGTGCGGCTGCGCCCGGACGTGACCATGGCCAAAAGCCCCTTTGACCCCCGCGCGGGCGAACGCGCCGAATGCATGCGTGCCAAGGACGTGCTGATCCTGGGCTACAAGGCGCGCCCGCTGGACGGGATCTGGGCCACCTCGCCCTACCTGCATAACGGATCGGTGGCCAACCTGTACGAACTGCTGCTGCCTGCCGACGAACGGATGACCAGCTTTACCGTCGGCAATTACGAATTCGATCCCGAAAAGGTCGGCTACGTGACCACCGGCGGCGGGTTCGAACTGGTGACGCGCCAGGGCGCCCGGGTGGTCGAAGGCGATTCCAACAAGGGCCACGAATACGGTGCGTCCGGGTTCACCGAAGAAGACCGCCGCGCGCTGGTGGAATTCATGAAAACGCTCTGAGGGGACCAGATGACCGATTACCTTGCCCGGCTTGACGCCGCCGCCCCGGCAGAGAAATGGAAACTGGCGCGCGGGTTCCTGTTCGACGAACCCCTGCCCTTCTTCGCCCAGATGCGCGCCGAACGCCCGGTCTACGTGACCGACGACGTGACGCTGGTCTTCCGCTTTGACGACTGCACCAAGGTGCTGCGGCGGCCAGAAACCTTTGGCGTCGACCTCTACAAGCCCAAGCAGGGCGGCTATTTCATGGCGCAGGACGACACCGCCGGTCACTGGCGCGAAAAGTCGATCATGAAGGCGATCCTCGATATCGAGGACGTACCGAAGATCCGCGACTGGGTGCGCAACACCACCGATGCAATCCTCGATGACGCCGGCGGCCGGATCGAGATGGTGCGCGGCCTGTCGCGCGGCGTGCCGGTCAAGCTGGTGCAGGACTGGTTCGGCTTCACCCGATCAGACCCCGACAAGCTCATCGACTGGTCCTACTGGAACCAGCAGGACGCGTTCTGGAACCAGCCGTTCGACCATGTGGTCGAGGGGCTGGATCAGGCAGGAATCGTGAAGAACCGCGAACAGGCCAACGTGATGATGGCGATCTACCTGGGGCGCCTGGTGCTGCGCCGGTCGGCGGCCGTGCGGTTCGGCAGCCGCAAGGACGACCCGGTCTCGCGGCTTCTGCGGCTGTCGTTCAGCGACGGCGTCGATTTCGGAGTAAAGGACGTAGTCTTCAACGTCGGCGGGCTTCTGATCGGCGCGGTCGAGACGACGTCACACACGGTCTGCAACGCGCTGCAGGTGCTTACAGCCGATCCCGACCTGCACCGACGGGCACGCGACGCGGCACTTGGCGGGCGGGCCGAGGACTTCGACGGCTACGTGTGGGAGGCGCTGCGCTACAAGCCCGCCTTCCCGTATTTCTTCCGCACCTGCCACCGCGATACGCCGATGGCCATGGGCACGGCGCAGGAAACGCTGGTCCGCAAGGGCACCACGGTTCTGGCCGTCACGCACAGCGCGATGTTCGACGCCGCGGCCTTTCCCGATCCCCACGGGTTTCTGTCGGACCGCGATTTCAGCGATACCTTCACCTTTGGCCAGGGGCTGCACAGCTGCCTGGGGCGGCATATCTCGGGCGTGATGGTGCCCGAAATCGTGCGCCAGATTCTGCGCCGCCCCGACCTCGCCGTCGGCGCGGGACCGGACTATGACGGCACGTCGGTGCCGCAAAGCTGGCAGATCAGCTACGACAGCGGCGCGGGGAACTAATAAAACCTGAATGAAATCAGGACGCATCGGCGGAGCCTTGCCACCGCCCCGGCGCTCCGTGCGTGCCCCCCTTTTATCATGCTGCGCCGCGGCATACCTGCACTGCAAATCCACAGACAGCAGATGCAACACCATGGCAGAAACTCCTGACACCACCGACACCCCGGCCATCGTGGCCGAAAACGCAACCCGTGAAACCGACGCCAACCTCGACGCGCTGATCCTGCTGGGCACCTTCGGGCCGCAGGACAACCTGACCGCACTTCTGCGCCTGTCGAACGGCAAGATCGCCAAGGTCTCCCGCGGCGACGAGATCGGCGGCGACACCGTGATCGCCATCGACGAGGGGCGGCTGGCGCTGGCGCAGAACGGCACGGCGCACTGGCTGGCCATGCCGTGAGTTGACAGTGCCCCGGGTTTCGGCTTTGACGCGGCCATGACGCAAAAGATCGCCCTTGTCACCGGTGCCTCGCGCGGGCTGGGTTATGCCCTGGCGCTGGCGCTTGCCGAAACCCACCACATCGTCGCCGTCGCCCGCACCGTGGGCGGGCTGGAAGAGCTTGACGATGCGATCCAGGCGGAGGGCGGCCAGGCGACGCTGGCGCCGATGGACATCACCAAGCCCGACGCCATGGCGCAGCTTTGCCGGTCGGTCTATGACCGCTGGGGCAAGGTCGACCTCTGGGCGCATACGGCCGTGCACGCCGCCCCGCTGACGCCCGTGGGCCATATGGATGCCCGGGACTGGGACAAGAGCCTGACCATCAACGCAGGTGCCATGGGGCATCTCGTGCCCTACATCGCGCCGCTTCTGGGCAGCGAGGGCACCGCACTTTTCTTCGACGATCCGCATGCGGGCGAAAAGTTCTTCGGGCATTACGGGACCACCAAGGCGGCGCAGATTGCTCTGGCGCGCAGCTGGCAGGCGGAATCGGAACGGATCGGGCCCAGGGTGCGCATCCTGACACCGCGCCCGATGGCCACCGCCACCCGCGCGCGGTTCTTCCCCGGTGAGGATCGCAGCGTGCTCGCCCATCCCCGTGACGAAGCGGCGCGCCTGCTGGCCGACCTGGATTGAGGGGCCAGCCCCTCAAACTCCCCGGAGGATATTTGCCAAGAAGAAGCAGGAACCGGCGCTGAAGCCGGAAAGCGCTCGGGCTTTCTTCTTGGTCAAAATACTCCCGCCGGAGGCATCCGGCATCGGCCATCCGCCCGGCCGGCTTGCCCCTTGCAGCGCAAAGCCATATGCAGTCGTAAACCACGGACAGGCGGGATCATGCGCATTCTCATCACCAATGACGACGGGATCAACGCGCCGGGCCTCGCGGTACTGCGCGAGATCGCGACCGATCTGGCCGGACCCGAGGGCGAGGTCTGGACCGTGGCCCCGGCGTTTGAACAATCGGGCGTGGCGCATTGCATCAGCTACACCCATCCGATGATGGTCAGCCGCATGGACGCGCGGACCTATGCCACCGAGGGCAGCCCGGCGGATTGCGTGCTGGTGGGGCTCCATGACGTGATGAAGGACGCCCCCCCCGACCTGGTGCTGTCGGGCGTGAACCGCGGCAACAATTCCGCCGAAAACGCGCTTTATTCCGGCACCTTGGGCGGCGCGCTTGAAGCCGCATTGCAGGGCCTTCCGGCAGTCGCGCTGTCGCAATACCTGGGCCCCGACAATGTCCGCGCCGACGACCCGTTCGAGGCGGCGCGCCTGCACGGAGTCGACACCCTGCGCCGTATCCTTGCGCATGATCCGCCCGGCGAATCGGAGTACCGCACATTCTATAACGTCAATTTCCCGCCCGTGCCGGCCGCAGCGGTCAGGGGCACGCGCGTGGCGCCGCAGGGCCTGCGGCAGGGCACATCCTTCAGCGTGGAGCCCGCCACCTCGCCCTCGGGGCGGCGGTTCCTGTGGATCCGGGGCGGCGACCAGCGCGCCGCGACCCGCGCTGGCACCGATGCGCAGGTGAACCTTGATGGCTATATCTCGGTCACGCCGATGCGGGCGGATCTGACCGCGCATGACATGCTGGACAGTCTGAAAGACGCCTTCGCATGACCGACGACGCGGAACGCAAGATGCAGTTCCTCTACGCGCTGCGGTCAAAGGGCGTGACCGACAAGGCGGTGCTGTCGGCGATGGAAAAGATCGACCGGGCGCCCTTCATTCGCGGCTATTTCACCGAGCGCGCCTATGAGGACATGCCGCTGCCCATCGCCTGCGGGCAGACCATCTCCCAGCCCTCGGTCGTCGGGCTGATGACCCAGGCGCTGCAGGTCAGCGCGCGGGACAAGGTGCTCGAGGTCGGGACCGGGTCGGGCTACCAGGCGGCAATCCTGTCGCAGCTGGCGCGCCGGGTCTATACGGTCGACCGGCACATGCGGCTGGTGCGCGAGGCGCGGAGCGTCTTTGACGCGCTCAGCCTGACCAATATCACCGCTTTCACCGCGGACGGATCGCACGGCCTGCCTGACCAGGCGCCGTTCGACCGCATTCTTGTGACCGCCGCCGCCGAGGACCCGCCCGGGCCGCTCTTGGCGCAGCTCAAGATTGGCGGTATCATGGTGGTGCCCGTGGGCCAGTCGGACGCGGTGCAAAGCCTGATCCGTGTTACCCGGCACGAGGCGGGTTATGAATACGATGAGTTGCGCCCCGTGCGCTTTGTGCCGCTGGTCGAAGGTCTGGGCAAGGACAGCTGACCGGCAAATGCAGTCATGACGTCCCGGCGACAAGGGGCGCGCCTGAGGATATCGAGATGACACATGCCCGCATGACCTCCCACACACGCCTGACCGGCGCGGTGATCGCGCTGACAGCACTGGCCGCCTGCGGCGACAGCCCGCTGGATTTCGACATGCGCGGCCGGATGGGCGGATCGGTCGACACCTCGGGCGCCGCGCTCAGCGCCACCGCCCCGCGCCCCAAGCCCGACAGTCGCGGTGTGCTGAGCTATCCCAGCTACCAGGTCGCCGTGGCGCGGCGCGGCGACACGCTGTCGACGCTGGCCACCCGCATCGGCCTGCCGGTGGGTGAGCTCGCCACGTTCAACGGCATCCGGCCCGAGGATCCGCTGCGCGCGGGCGAGGTCATCGCCCTGCCCCGCCGGGTGGGTGAGACGACGGGCGTCATCCGCCCGGCCGCAGAGGTCGATATCACGACGTTGGCGTCGGACGCGATCGACCGCGCGCCCGCAACCCCCGCCCGCACGACCACCGCCGCGCGCAGCGGCGCGGGCGCGGAACCGGTGCGCCACCAGGTCAACCGCGGCGAGACGGCGTTCACCATCGCGCGGCTTTACGGCGTGACGCCGCGGTCGCTGGCCGAATGGAACGGGCTCGACAGCGATTTTTCGGTGCGCGAAGGCCAGTACCTGCTGATCCCGGTCAGCGCCGCGTCGGCCGCGCCGGTCGAGACCGCGACGCTCGAGCCGCAGACCACCGCCCCCCCGGGCACGGGGTCGCGCACACCCGAGCCGCCCTCCGCCTCCAAACCCCTGCCGGAGGCCGCGACCGCCGCGGCGGCGGCCCCGGCGCCGCCGGTCCCCAAGCCCGATATCGGCGAGACCAGCAAGCCCGCCGCCAGCAGCAGCGCCAAGATGTCTTATCCGGTGCAGGGCAGCATCATCCGCGAATATGCCAAGGGCCGCAACGACGGCATCGACATCTCGGCCCCCGCCGGCACGCCGGTGAAGGCCGCCGCCAGCGGCCAGGTCGCGGCGATCACCACCAACACCGACAACGTGCCGATCGTGGTGATCAAGCACCCCGACAATCTGCTCACGGTCTATACGCACCTCGACGGGCTGACGGTGAAGAAGGGCGACGCGGTCAGCCGCGGCCAGAGCATCGGCAAGGTCCGCGCAGGCGATCCCGCGCGCATCCATTTCGAGGTGCGCGACGGGTTCGACAGCGTCGATCCGATGGCCTACCTGAACTGAGGGATCTTGCTTCGGCGTGGTCGGGTCGTGGATCGCCCCCTTGGGGCGATACGAGAGACGCTGTCTCTCGTGCTCTCTGGAGTTTCAGCCAAGAAGAAGGGTCGGATCAGCCGATGCGCACGCCCCGGCGGCCGGCCAGATCGGTGAAGTATTGCCAGGCCACCCGGCCCGAGCGGGCGCCGCGCGTGGCCTGCCATTCGATGGCTTCGGCGCGCAGGGTGTCGTCGTCGATCTTGACCCCGTAGGCGTCGCAATAGCCGCGGATCATCGCGAGGTAGCTGTCCTGATCGCAGGGATGGAAGCCCAGCCAGAGACCGAACCGGTCCGAGAGCGAGACCTTTTCCTCGACCGCCTCGGCGGGGTTGATGGCCGAGCCGCGTTCGTTTTCGATCATGTCGCGGGGCATCAGGTGGCGGCGGTTCGACGTGGCGTAGAAGACCACGTTGTCGGGCCGCCCTTCGATGCCGCCGTCCAGCACCGCCTTGAGGCTCTTGTAATGCTGGTCGTCATGACTGAAAGACAGGTCGTCGCAGAAAAGGATGAAGCGGTGGTCCGAGGCGCGCAGCAGATTCAGCAGGCGTGATACCGAGGGCAGATCCTCGCGTTGCAGTTCCACCAGTTTCAGCGCCAGGCCGCGGGCCTGAAGATCGCCGTGGATCGCCTTGACGATGCTGGATTTTCCCATGCCGCGGGCGCCCCAGAGCAGGGCGTTGTTGGCAGGCAGGCCGCGGGCGAACTGCTCGGTATTGGCCAGCAGCGTGTCACGGGTGCGGTCAAGCCCCACCAGCAGATCGAGCGGGATGCGGCTTACGGTTTGCACCGGTTCCAGCCGGTCGGGCGCGACATGCCAGACGAAGGCCTCTGCCGCGTCGAAATCCGGCGCCCGCAGCGGGGCGGGCGCCATGCGTTCCAAGGCTGCGGCGATCCGGTCCATCGGGTCGGTCACCGGCCCTTGTCCTTGTCCTCCGGATCCTCCTCGTCGAATTCGCGGAAGAGCGGATCGTCCTCGAAATCGGCCTCGGCGGTGTCGTCTTCGGCGGCGTCGTCGTCTTCATCCTCGAACCACAGGCCCTGCGCGCGCAACTCGGCCTCGCGCTTGCGCTCGACCCTCGCGACGAGGAAGATCGATACCTCGTAAAGCCCGTAGACCACCACGAAGAGGATGATCTGGGTGATGACGTCGGGGGGCGTCACCAGGGCGGCGAGCACCAGGATCGCCACGACCGCGTATTTGCGCACGTTGCCCAGCCCAACGGCGGACACGAGCCCCGCCTTGCCCATCAAGGTCAACAGCACCGGCAGCTGGAAGCAGAGGCCGAAGGCGACGATGAACTTGATTGTGAGATTGAGGTATTCTTGGGCCGAGCCCTGGAAGACCACCGACAGGCCCTGGGTCACCTCTTCGCCCACCACAGCCTCGCCCGAGGCGCCGAACTGCTGGAAGCCCAGGAAGAAGTCGTAGGCCAGCGGCGTGACCACGTAAAAGGCAAAGGACGCGCCCAGCAGAAACATGAAGGGCGAGGCAATCAGGAACGGCAGAAACGCGCCCTTTTCGGACTTGTAGAGCCCCGGCGCCACGAACCGCCACATCTGGTTGGCGATGAAGGGAAACGCCAGCATGAAACCGCCCAGAAGCGACACCTTGATCGCGACGAAAAAGCCTTCCTGCGGAGAGATGAAGATCAGGTCGCAATCCTGGCCGCGCTGCGACAGCACCTGGCAAAGCGGGTTGGTCAGGAAGTTGAAGATCGGCGTGGCAACGGTGAAACAGATCACCATGCCGATCAGGAAATAGATCACGCTGTGGATGAGCCGCGTGCGCAGTTCCGCCAGATGTTCGATCAGCGGGGCGCTGCTGTCCTCGATCTCGTCCTGGGCGCTCATGCCTTGTCCTCGGGACCGTCGGGCGCATTGGGGTCGGGCGTCAGCGCGGCGTCAAGCTCATTGGCCTTGGCCAGCGCCGCGTCGGCGTCGCGCTTCATGCGTTCGGCGGCCTTGCGCGCCGATGCGGCCTCGATCTTCTTGCGGTCGGCGGCGCGTTTCGCGCTCAGCTTGCCGGTTTCGCTTTCGGGATCGATCTTGAGGTCGGTCATCGACTTAGCGGCACTTTTCACCCCGTCCATCGCCGAGGACATCGGGTTGGTCGCGGATTTGAAGGTCTTGGCCACGTCGCGCATGCCGGAATCGTCTGCCGCGTCGTTCATCGCGCGGCTGAATTCACGCGCCATGCCCTTTGCCTTGCCGACAAACCGTCCGACATTGCGAAAGAGCACCGGCAGGTCCTTGGGCCCCACCACGATGAGGGCCACGACCCCGATGACCAGAAGCTCGGTCCAGCCAAGATCGAACATTCGGGTTTAAACCTTGTCTTTCTCGGTGTCCGGAGTGACATCGCGGGCCTTGTCGGCCTGGTCTTCGTCGTCCAGTTCCTTGGAGCCGTCGCTGACGCCCTTCTTGAAGGCGGTGATGCCCTTGCCGACCTCGCCCATCAGGCTCGAGATCTTGCCGCGGCCGAACAGCACCAGCACCACCACCGCGATCAGCAGAAGGCCGGGAAGGCCGATATTGTTGAGCATGTCTTTCTCCTCTCGTGCGGGGCCTGCACGCCCCGGCTGAAATCACCTGCGCTGTCTATCGGGTTTCGCGGCCTCGGAAAAGCGCCAAACAGGGGTTTTGCGGCACCTCTGGGCGCATATTTGCCGGGCTGTTTGTCAGTAACTTGTCAGGTGACAGGTTTCTGTCAGTATTGCGCCGAAACCAACAGGGAATCACCCGGGTGAAACGCGCCGACAGGCTCTATGCGCTGATGCAGCAACTCCGCTCGGGCGGGCTGCACCGGGCCGAGGATCTGGCCCGCGATCTGGGTGTGTCGGTGCGCACGATCTACCGTGACATGGACACGCTCGCGGCCTCGGGCGTGCCGGTCGAGGGGGCGCGCGGTCTGGGCTATACCGCGCGCGCCGCGATCACCCTGCCCCCGTTGAACCTGACCGACCCCGAGCTCGAGGCGCTGCACTTGGGCCTCGCAGCCGTCGGGGCCTCGGACATGGCCGAACTGGCTGCGGCGGCGCAGGCGCTGTCGGCCAAGATCGACGCGGTGCTGCCGCAGGACACCGGGCCCACGCCGGGCCGCTTCGGTTTTGCCACCTACCCGTTTGCAGAGGCCGCAGAGGGCTTTCGCCACATGCCCGCCTTCCGCGCCGCCATCCGGGCGCGGCAGAAGCTGCGGCTGCGGCTGCAGGGCGACGCCGCAGACCGGCTGGTCCGGCCTCTGCACATCGACTACTGGGGCCGCATCTGGACCTGCATCGTGTGGGAGGAGACCGCCGACGCCTTCGCCAGCTTCCGCATCGACCGGATCACCGATCTGGCCCCCGCCCCGGGTCTCTTCGTCGATGAGCCGGGCAAGACCCTTGCGGACTACAGAAAACGGTCCTGATCTTCTTCGGTTTCCAATAACCTCAGAGAGCACGAGAGACAGCGTCTCTCGTATCCGGCGCAGCCGGATGCCCTATCCCGTCACCGGAAAGATGAAACACCGGTCGCGGCGCACGGTCAGCCACATCGGCGTGCCGCGTTTGGGCAGGAACACGTTGGGCACCGTGGCCTTGAGCACCGCATCCTCGAAATCCATGCGGAACTCCACCAGGCTTTCCGATCCCATGAACCGCGCGCGCTCGACAACGCCGCGGGCCGCCGTGCCCTGTTCGGCGGTCGGGTTGGGGCCGCGCCCGGCGCGGTCGAAATCGATGCCCACGTGCTGCGGGCGAAAGACGATGTCGACCGACGCGCCGTCAGGCTGGCCGGGCGCCAGGAACTGGCCAAAGGGCGTGTCCACCAGCGCCCCCTTAACAATGCCCCGTATCACGTTGACATCGCTGAAAAACGCGACGGCTTCGCGGTCCGCCGGAGCATTGTAGATGTTGTAGGGCGCGCCGCGCTGCACGATCCGACCGTCGCGCATCAGCGCGATCTCGTCGGCCATGCGCATCGCCTCTTCGGGCTCATGCGTGACTAGCAGGACGCTGGTGCCTTCCTCTTTCAGCAGCGCCAGCGTTTCGTCCCGGATGCCGTCGCGCAGACGGTTGTCGAGGCCGGAGAACGGCTCGTCCATCAGCATGACGCGCGGGCGCGGCGCCAGCGCCCGGGCCAGCGCCACGCGCTGCTGTTCACCGCCCGACAGCTGATGCGGAAAGTCGTCGATGAAATGCAAGAGCCCCACCCGGTCCAGCAGTTCAACCACCCGCGCGCGTTGATCGGTCTTGCTGCCCGACAGGCCAAAGGCGACGTTCTGCCCGACGCTGAGATGCGGAAACAGCGCGAAATCCTGGAACATCAGCCCGATCGACCGGCGTTCGGGCGGCACGCGAAACACCGTGTCGCAGATCAGTTTGCCATCGACGAGGATCTCGCCTTCGTCCTGCGCATCGACCCCGGCGATCATCCGCAATGTCGTGGATTTGCCGCAGCCCGACGGCCCCAGAAGACAGGTGACATGGCCCGGCAGGATGCTGAGGCTCACGTCATCGACCACCCGCTTGCCGTCGAAACGGCGCACGAGATGCCGGATTTCCAGTCTCGGGACTGCTGCGTTCACGCTCGCCTCGCCACCTTTCCCGATGAAAACCATCGGGTTTGATGCGGCGTATCAGGCAGCGGCCCCCTTCGCAACCCTGCGGCTGCCCAGCAGCGCGGCGGCAAAGCCGATGATCAGCACCGTCATGCAGATCACCAGAAGCTGTTCGTATTTGTGCCCCGCTGGCAGCAGCGCCGCGATCCAGGCCGTGCCGCGCGCGAAATAGACCGCCGCGCCCAGTATCGCCGCGGCAAAGGCGACAAGATAGGCCCAAAGCGCGATCCGGCGGCGCAGCACCAGACCGAAGATCAGCACCGGCGTCAGGAACATGCTGGCGGTGCCGCTGACCGCCACCGCGTCAAAGAGCGTCTGGTTGCCCCAAAGCGTGAGCGCCGTGCCCGAGGCCATCACGATCACCATCGCCACCCGCCCGCCGGTCAGCGTGCGCGGCGCCAGCCGCAACTCCTCGACCGCGAGCCGCGCCGCAGAGGCCAGCGCAGAATCGAGCGTGGAGAGCGCCGAGACCAGCAGCGACACCATCAGCAGGACGAATACCCACGCCGGAAACATCGCCGCCCAGGTGCCGATCAGCTCGCCCTCGTACGCCGCCCCCGTCAGGCTGGCCTGAATGCCGAAAAAGCCGAAGGCGATGATGCAGAGCGCCGAGATCCAGAAGGCGTGCAGGAAGGACGCGCGCGTCGTGGCAGGATCGGCCAGAAACCCGCGGTCCATCATCACCGGATCATGCGCCGGGTAGGAGAAGACCTGCAAGGCCGCCACCAGCATCAGCACCCAGCCCAGATAGCCGCCCGCGGCGCCGGGGGCGGTAACAACGGCCGCCAGATCAAATCCGGGCATGGTCAGCAGGGCGACAAAGGCGATGGCAAAGACCACGAGAAAGACCGCCATCTGCAGCACGTCGGTGCGCAGCGCCGCACTGAGCCCGCCCCAGGCGGAATAGGCCAGGCCGAGCGCCGCGACAATCAGGATCGCCGCCGTGCCGCTGCCGGGCAGAAGGGCGGCGAAGATCAGCCCGACGACCAGCAGGTTGGCAAAGACCTCGGACAGAAGCCGCAGCGCGATGACAAGGTTGTAGGCCGCGGTGCCGGTGGCGCCGAATTCGCTGCGCAGCCAGTCCTGCACCGACCCCGCGCCGCGCGCCCGCAGCCGCGCGACGATGAAGCCGCCGGTCAGGAAGGACCCGTAGTAGGCCGCATAGGCCAGCGTCCCCGCGATGCCGTAGTAATAGCCCAGGATGGCCGAGTTCATCAGGGATCGGGCAAAGATCCAGGTTGTGACCTGGCTCAGCACCAGGACCCAAAGGCCCGGGGCGGCGCCGTTGGCGCCGGTGCCGCCGAAAAAGCCCTCGACACTGGCGCGGCGCGGGGCGGCCAGCAGGCTGGCCAGAAGGATGACGCCGAAAATCGTAATGAGGGCTGTGGCTTGCATGGGAAACTCCAGACGGGACCCGGCACCGCTAGCAAGCGGTGCGGTGCCGCGCCAGCCCTGTTGCACGCTGCCCGCGCGAATGTGAGCCGGCGCGAGGACGCCCGCACGGGCGGAAGAGCCGCCTCTCCGCCCTGCCGGGCGTCGGCGCCGACTAGCCCACCGCCTTGCCCAGCCGCGGAAGCCGCGCCTTTTTCAAAAGCGCGCGCATCTGCCAATCCTCGCCCGATAGCCTGCGCGCCTGATCGAGGACCCGCCCGCACACCTCCGCGACCGTGTCGGGATCGGCTTGCCAGAATCCCAGCAGAAGCGCATCGGGATCGGCCCGGCTCAGCCCCTCGTCCGCCAGTTCGCCGCGCGGGAAATCCGCCGCGTTCAGCGTCACGATCACCTCGGCCGATCCGGCCACCGCCGCCGCCAGCACATGGATGTCGCCCGGATCCGGCAACCACAGCCGCGCCTCAAGCGATGGCGGCCAGGACACCTCGGCTCCGGGCCAGGCCGCCCGCAGCTGCGCGATTTCGGCCCGTGCCTGCGCCTCCCCGCCGGGGCCAAGCTTGCGCGCCGCCCGCGCCCATTCCTCGAGGATGCGGGCCGACCACAGCGGCGTGTAGGCCCCGCGCGCCGCCACCCCCAGCAGCACCTCGCGCATCACCGTGGGATACAGTACGCAGGTGTCCAGAACGACCTTCACAGCCGGAAGAACAGCGCCTTGAGGTATCCGCTTTCCGCCAGTTGCGGCAGCAGCGGATGGTCCGGCCCCGCGCCGCCCGTGTGGATCAGCTGCGCGCGCCTCCCGGCCCGCCCGATGCCGCGCAGGCAGGCCCCGGTGAAGGCGGTGATGTCCGCCGCATGCGAGCAAGAGCAGAGCACCAGATAGCCGCCCTCCGCCACCAGCGGGGCGGCCAGCCGCGCCACCCGTTCGTAGGCGCGCAACCCCTTGTCGAGCGCCGGTTTCGACGGGGCAAAGGCGGGCGGGTCGCAGATCACGAGGTCAAACGCCTCGTCCTCTTCGCCCAGGGCCGTCAGCGCGTCAAAGGCATCGCCCTGGCGCACCGCGAACCGGTCCGCCGCGCCCATCCGCGCCGCACCGTCCTGCGCCAAGGCCAGCGCCGGGGCCGATCCGTCGACCGCCAGGGCCGAGGCCGCCCCGCCCGCCAACGCCGCAAGGGCAAAGCCGCCCACGTGGCTGAACACGTCCAGCACCCGCGCGCCCTGCGCCAGCCGCGCGGCAAAGGCGTGGTTCGGGCGCTGATCGAAGAAAAGCCCGGTCTTCTGTCCGCCGGTCACATCGGCCAGATAGGTTGCGCCGTTCATCACCACCGGCACCGGCGCGTCCGGGGCCTGCCCCCGCAGGGCCGCGTCCACGTCATCGAGCCCTTCCAGCGACCGCCCCCGCCCGCCTGCGTTCTTGAGGATCGTGGCACACGCCGTGACATCGGCCAGCGCCTCTGCCAGCGGGGTCAGCAGCACATCGGCCCAGGCGGCATTGGGCTGCACGACGCAAATGTCGCCAAAGCGGTCGATGATCACCCCGGGCAGCCCGTCGGCCTCGGCATGAACAAGGCGGTAGAACGGCGCGTCGAAGAGCCGTTGGCGCAAGTCCAGCGCGCGGGCAATTCGTGCGGCGAACCAGGCCTGATCGGGCGCATCCGTGCCTTCGGGATCAAGCATCCGGCAGAAGATCTTGGAATTGGGATTGACCGCCACCAGCCCCATGGGCGTGCGCTCATGGTCCTGCAACTGCGCCACCGTCCCGGGGCGCAGCGCCTTGGTGCGGCGGTCGAGCACCATTTCATTGGCAAAGACCCAAGGAAAGCCGCGCCGGACCGCGCGGGCATTGGCCTTGGGCGTCAGGCGCACCACGGGAAGGGTGGCGTCGGTGTCGGGGGAGGATGCGGCTTGGCTCATGCCGCCCTCTTAGCCGCTCCCCCTCTGCGAGGAAAGCGCCCTTTCAACGGGGCGCTTTCCGGCACGAAAGGGCAAGGTGCCTAGCGGATGCGGTTGATCGCCTGCATTAGTCCCATCTCGGTCGCCTGGTAGCCCTGGGGATCGGTCAGTTCCTGTTCGATGACCCCGACAAGGTGGTTGGTGATGCGGTATTTCTGGGTGACACCCCGCGCCTCGGCCGCCAGGGCGCGGCTGCCGCCCAGCCCTTCGAGATCGGCGCGCACGGTTCGCTGGGGCACAAGCACCGCGCCGGTTTCGGGGTCGCGCACTGTCATGTCAAAGGTGATCGCGTGGATGCCACCGACGGTATAGCGGGCCTTTTCGGTCATGGCGTGAAACCGCTTCACGACGATGTCGACCCGCACCGGACGTTCGCCCTGCACCGCCTGGGCGCTGCGCGCAAGGCTGGTCTCGAAGATCGCCTTGACCTGTTCGTAGCGGTCGCCCGCCGGGTCGCCACGCCAGACGATGTCGCCGCCGGGATAGTAGCGGTTGGCCTCAGACACGCGCAGGCTGCGCGGGACCTGTACCGAATATTCGGCGATCCGCACGGACGGCGCGATCTGCGCGACATGCATCGGTTCCGGCGGGGCATTGCGCGAGGCGGTGTCCACCGTGGCGCAGGCCGACAGTGACAGCCCCATCAGCAGGCCGCAAAACAGCTTGGATTTCTTCATGCTCGTCTTCCTCTTTTTCGAGGTCTTGGCGCCTCATCCATTGCTATGCCGAGCGAATCGGGCAGGTTTATGGCAAATTTCGCGAAAATCCTTTGAGGGGCGCGGTCAGGCCCGGCATGGGTGCCGCGCTTGGGCACCCCCCGTGCCCCCTGGGCCGCAGACATCCGGTTCACGGCTTTACTGTTAGCGCTAACCGATCTAGATATAAACCAGACCACCCCAAACAGCTTTCCTCAGGACAAGGCACATCCCATGACCCTGAACGCCACCATCGCCAAAGTCACCGACCGGATCGAAGAGCGCAGCGCCGAGATGCGCGGCATTTACCTTGACCGCATGCGCCGCGCCGCGGACGAAGGGCCGCGCCGCGCGCACCTGACCTGCGGCAACCAGGCTCACGCATACGCGGCCATGGGCGAGGACAAGGACAAGCTGGCCGGGGGCCGCACGCCCAATATCGGGATTGTCACCGCCTATAACGACATGCTGTCAGCGCACCAGCCGTTCGAGAAGTTCCCCGAAGTGATCCGCGCCGCTGCCCGCGCGCAGGGCGCCACGGCGCAGGTCGCAGGCGGTGTGCCCGCCATGTGCGACGGTGTCACCCAAGGCCAGGTGGGGATGGAGCTGTCGCTCTTTTCCCGCGACGTGATCGCGCTCGCCGCCGGGGTGGCGCTGTGCCACAACGTCTTTGACTCCGCGCTTTACCTGGGCGTCTGCGACAAGATCGTGCCGGGCCTCGTGATCGGGGCCGCGACCTTTGGCTACATCCCCGGCATTTTCCTGCCCGCCGGGCCGATGACCAGCGGCCTGCCCAACGACCAGAAGGCCAAGGTCCGTCAGCAGTTCGCCAGTGGCGAGGTCGGGCGGGACGCGCTGATGAAGGCCGAGATGGAAAGCTATCACGGCCCCGGCACCTGCACCTTCTACGGCACCGCGAACAGCAATCAGATGCTGATGGAATTCATGGGCCTGCACCTGCCCGGCGCATCCTTCGTGAACCCGAACACGCCGCTGCGCGAGGCGCTGACCGTGGCCGGCACCGAACGCGCGCTGGAAATCACCGCGCTTGGCAACGACTACCGCCCGGTCTGCGACGTTCTGGATGCCAAGGCCTTTGTCAACGGCATGGTGGGTCTGATGGCCACCGGCGGATCGACCAACCTGGTGCTGCATCTGCCTGCCATGGCGCGGGCCGCGGGCATCGCGCTGGAGCTAGAGGATTTCGACGAGATTTCCAACGCCGTGCCGCTGATGGCCAAGGTCTATCCCAACGGTCTGGCGGATGTGAACCACTTCCACGCTGCGGGCGGGCTGGGCTACATGATCGGCGAGCTTCTGGACGCAGGCCTGCTGCACGAGGACGTCAAGACCGTCGCGGGCGACGGGCTGAAGCTCTATACCCAAGAGCCCAAGTTGCAGGATGGCCGCGTGACCTATGCCCCCGGTGCGGGCACGTCGCAGAACGAAAAGATCCTGCGCCCGGTCTCCGATCCCTTCCAGAAAACCGGCGGGCTGCAGCAGCTTACCGGCAATCTGGGCCACGGTATGATGAAAACCTCGGCCGTCGATCCGTCGCGCCACGTGATCGAGGCGAAGGCCCGCGTGTTCCAGGATCAGGAAGAGGTGAAGGCCGCCTTCAAGGCGGGCGAATTCACCGAAGACACCATCGTCGTCGTCCGCTTTCAGGGTCCGTCGGCGAACGGCATGCCGGAGCTGCATTCGCTGACCCCGACACTGGCGGTGCTGCAGGACCGCGGACTCAAGGTCGCGCTTGTCACCGACGGGCGCATGTCGGGTGCCAGCGGCAAGGTGCCGTCGGCGATCCACATCTCACCCGAGGCGGCCAACGGCGGCCCGCTCGCGCGGGTCAAGGAGGGCGACGTGATCCGGCTTGACGCCACAAATGGCACCATCGACTGCCTGGCCGAGGATTTCGACAGCCGCGAGCCGGTCAGCGCCGATCTGTCGGACAATGGCCACGGCGTCGGGCGCGAACTGTTCCGCGCCTTCCGCGAAAACGTCGGCCTGTCGTCGAACGGGGCGGCGGTGGTGGTCTGATCGCCCCCTTGCCCCTGCGGCATCACGCCCCTTAGAACCTGCTCAAACCAATCAAAGGTCCAAACATGCTTACGCCCCTAGCCGCCTCCTCCCAGTCCGAAGCGCTGTGTCGGCTGGCCCCGGTGATTCCGGTGCTGGTGATCGACGATGCCGGTTCCGCCCGCGCCCTGGCCGAGGCGCTGGTGAGCGGCGGCTTGCCCGCGCTCGAGGTCACCCTGCGCACGCCCGCGGCGCTCGACGCGATCCGCGAAATGGCCAAGGTAGAGGGCGGCACCGTCGGCGCGGGCACCCTTCTGACGCCGCAGGATGTGCACAACGCCGTCGAGGCGGGCGCCAAGTTCGGTGTCTCGCCCGGTGCCACAGACACCATCCTGACCGCCTGCGAAGAGGCGGACCTTCCGCTGCTGCCCGGCGCCGCCACCGCGTCCGAGGCGATGCGCCTGCTGGAACGTGGCTACGCCGTGCAGAAGTTCTTTCCGGCCGAGGCCAATGGCGGTGTGCCGGCACTCAAGGCCATCGGCGCGCCGATTCCTCAGGTGCGGTTCTGCCCGACGGGCGGCGTGTCGCTGAAGAACGCGCCTGATTACCTAGGCCTATCCAACACGCTGTGTGTGGGCGGAAGCTGGGTCGCGCCCAAGGATCTTGTGGCCAAGGGCGACTGGAAAGCGATCGAGGAACTCGCCCGCGAGGCCGCGGCGCTGTCGCGCAGCTAGGGCGTGATGCGATTGGTTTGAAACGGCCTTGAGCGGACCTTGCGCAACCGGGCGAGGAGCCGCGCCATTGCAGGCGCGTGCGGTTGCGATCAGGTGTTTTAGCTCTGCGCTTTATGCCAGCCAAATCCGCACGCCTCCCCGGCTATGCGCTAAGCGCAGCCACATCGCAGCCGCGTGGGGGCGCGACTGCGATGGCGCGGCGGCCTTCGGCCCTGATTCCGCGCCGGGTGCTTGGCTCAAACGTCCGCTTCAGACCGCTCGCGCGCATTTCGACCTGAGCTCACCCCGCTGTAGGGCGGCCCCTACTCCCGGTCGCGCGCCCTGCCCCTCCAGCCGCCGCGACGGCGCGGGGCGGCGATGCTGGCGCGTCCTTCGGTTAGCACCTCGGTCATCGGATGCCCCGGCGTGCCGTACCGCGCCAGCAACGCGTCGATCAGCGCACCGGTATCGGCGTCCATCGGCACGGCCAGCGCCCAGTCCAGAAAGATCGTCCGGCATTCGCCATAGGTGATCCCGTCGATCTTGTAGGCCTCGGCGATGAGGCCCTTGGGATCAATTGCGTCGCCCTTTTTCATCGACTCTCCTCGATTTCCGGAAGGGCGGCATCGATGATCGACGCGGACCGCGCGGTCATGTCCATCAGCCTTTCCGCCAGCGCGCCGATGCTGTCGGCCCCGGTCAGGCGGCGCAGAAAGGCACAGCCGCCCGCGCCCTGCGTGTCGGGGTCGAAACCGCTGTCCGAAATCAGCTTTGTCCCGCATTGCAGGCTCCAGCAAAGCGCGTAGGTCGCAGCCAGGTGATCGGCGTCGGCGCTGCTTAGCCAGCCCGCCTGCGCGGCGGCCGCCAGCCCGTCTCCCACCGCCCCGGGGGCGGTGCCGGACAAGAGCGCGCCCGCCTGCGCCACCAGTTCGATATCCTGCATCCGGCCCGGACCGAGCTTGGCGTCCCAGGCCCCCGACGGGGCCTTTGCCGCGGCGATCCGCGCGCGCATCTGCGCCACTTCGGCCAGGATATCGGCGCGATCGCGCGGCGCCGACAGCAGCGTTTGGCGGAATTCCGTCACATCTTCGGCCAGATCGTCCGGGCCCGCCACCGGCCGCGCGCGGGTCAGCGCCAGATGCTCCCACACCCAGGCGTTTTCGCGCTGGTAGGTCTGGAACGCGCCCCAGGAGGTGGCCACCGGACCCTGGTTGCCCGAGGGGCGCAGCCGCATGTCGACCTCGTAAAGCTTACCTTCGGCCATGGGCGCGGTCATGGCGGTGATCAGCGCCTGAGTAAGACGCGCGTAATACTGCCGCGCCGCCAAGGGTTTGCGCCCCTCGGAAAAGGCGTCGCCCTGCGGATCGTAGATCACGATCACGTCGAGGTCGGACCGCGCGTGCAGCCGCCGCGCGCCCAGCGACCCCATGCCCAGCACGATCGCACCCCGCCCCGGCGGGGCCCCGTGTTTCAGCGCGAATTCCGTCTGCACCACGGGCCAGAGCGCGGACAGCGTCGCGCCCGCCAGATCGGCATAGGCATACCCCGCCTCATCGGCGTCGATCAGCCCGCGCAGAAGGTGCACACCGACGCGGAAATGCCATTCCTTGCCCCAGCGCCGGGTCGCATCAAGCTGGCTTTCGTAATCCGGCTCGCGCGCCAGAACCTCGGCCAGGTCGGCGTGCAGCGCATCCGCGCCCGGCCAGGGGGAAAAGAAATCACCGCCGATCACCGCGTCGAACACGCCCGCGTTGCGCGACAGGTGCCGCGCCAGATCGGGCGAGGTGCCGGTGATGTCGACCAACAGGTCGATGAGTTGCGGATTGGCCTCAAACAGCGAAAACACCTGCACCCCCGCGGGTAGGCCTTCCAGAAAACCGTCAAAGGCCAGCAGCGCCTCTTCGGGCCGTGCGGTGCTGTCCAGCCGACGCAGAATTTCCGGCTTCAGCCGCTTGAAGATCTCGACCGCGCGGCCCGAGCGCAAGGCGGCATAGCGCGGCCAGCGGGCGGTGATGTCGTGATGCTGCAGCGCCGCCGGTTCCGGTTCACCTGCGGCGTCGGGGGCAAAGAAATCCTCGGTCAGGTGATGCACCGCCTCGAGCCGCCGGGTCAGATCGCGGCGCAGGTCGGCGGGGTCCTGCCCCATCAGGCAGGCGAGACGCCGGAAGCCGTCGTCGGAGTTTGGCAGATCGTGGGTCTGCGCATCCTCGACCATCTGCACCCGGTGTTCGACCTCGCGGTGCGCGCGATAATGCTCGGCCAGTTCCCTTGCCACCTCGAGCGGGACCCAGCCCTTGTCGGCCAGCACGCCCAGGCCCGGCACCGTGCCGCGCGCCCGCAATTCCGGGTCGCGTCCCCCGGCGATCAATTGGCGCGTCTGGGTAAAGAACTCGATTTCGCGAATACCGCCGCGCCCCAGCTTCATGTTGTGCCCCGGCAGGGTGATCGGCCCGCCCAGCCCCTTGTGTTCGCGGATGCGCAGGCGGATGTTGTGCGCATCCTCGATGGCGGCGAAATCCAGATGCTTGCGCCAGACGAAGGGGCGCAGGGTCTGCAGAAACCGCTCGCCCGCGGCGATATCGCCAGCACAGGCCCGCGCCTTGATATAGGCCGCACGTTCCCAGGTGCGGCCTAGGCTTTCGTAATACCGCTCCGCCGCTTCCATCGCCATGCAGACCGGGGTGACCGCCGGATCGGGGCGCAGGCGCAGATCGGTGCGGAAGACATAGCCGTCGCCGGTCGAATCGCTGAGCAGCGCCGACATCTGCCGCGTGGCGCGGACAAAGCCCTGCCGCACCTCGAAAAAGCTGTCGGGATCGAACCGGGTTTCATCGAACAGGCAGATCAGGTCGATATCCGAGGAATAGTTGAGCTCGTGCGCGCCCATCTTGCCCATGGCCAGCACCACCATGCCGCCCGCGCTGTCCAGATCGTCCTCGGTCACGCCGGGCAGCTTGCCGCGCTTGACCTGCTGCGCCACGCCGATGCGCAACGCCGCGTGGCAGGCGGCATCCGCAAGGTCGGTCAGCGCGCCGGTCACTGTTTCCAGCGGCCAGACCCCCGCGAGATCGGCCAGCGCCGTCAGCAGGGCGACGCGGCGCTTGGCCTGCCGCAACCGCGCTGCGGCGTCGGACCCGTTGGCCTGCCGTGCCGCCTGCAGCGCCTGCGAAAGGGCTGCGTCAGGGTCGTCGAGCGCGCCCTGAAGCCAGTCGGCTTCCTTGCCGATGAGGCCGCGCAGATACGGGCTCGACCCGCCGGTGCCTTCCAGCACCTCGCGCACGGCCCCCTTGGCCCAGGGCACCAGCGCGCGGGTGTCGGCGGCGCGGTCGGGGTCGAAGGGATGCGGGCTGCGGGTGATATGATCGGCAAAACTCATGTCGGCAGATGGCCACTTCTGGCGCAGCGTTGCAATGGGTGGCAGCGCACCGCCCGGGCGAATTCTCGGGCACGCGCGGCGCGCAGCCGCTTGCATCCCTCCGGCCCGACGGCCAGTTTGGCCACAGCATCACGAAAGGGACGACATGAGCAAGAGCCTGAAACGCGTGCGCGCGGCGCTGATCGACGCGGGCCAGCCCGATGCGGTGCGCGAGGTCGGACAGGCCCGCACCGCGCAAGAGGCCGCGGATGCGGTCGGTTGTCACCTCGACCAGATCGCCAAGTCGATCATCTTTCGCGCCGAGGCGACGGATACCGCGGTGCTGTTCCTGACAGCGGGCGGCAACCGCGTCGACCACGCCAAGGCCTCGGCGCTGGCGGGCGAACCGCTGGGCAAGGCGGGGGCCGAACTGATCCGCGCGCAGACGGGGTTTGCCATCGGCGGCGTCGCCCCCATCGGGCACCTCAACCCCATTCGCGCCTGGGTCGATCCCCGGCTCTTGCAGTTCGAAACGGTCTGGGCCGCGGCCGGTACGTCACGCCACGTTTTCCCGCTGGCCCCCGATATTCTGCTGTCTCTGACCGGCGCCGTGACGGCGGATTTCGTGCTCTGACGCTAGCCGAAACCCTATTTCGGCGCCCGTTCTTGCTGAAAAATCCCACAAAATCAATCTGAAACCGAAAAAATCGGACCCAATGTAAAAAACATTCACATAAACCCTTGAAGGTGCCGCCCCCGGTTGCCATCTGTTGTCATGTGAAAAGCATTCACATTGCAACATCAACAACGGAGACCAGCATGACATCCGCACAACAGACTGCCCCCTACGTGGCCAACCCCGGTTGGTTCTCCCGCGCCGAGTCCTGGCTTGACAGCAAGGGCAAGGCCGCATGGATCGCCGCGATGGTTCTGGGCTTTATCTTCTTCTGGCCGGTCGGCCTGGCCCTTCTCTTCTACATGATCTGGAGCAACCGCATGTTTTCGAAATCCTGCCGCAAATCCATGAAAAGCAACAGCTTCACCGCGATGAAGTCGAGCGGAAACGCCGCATTCGACGCCTACAAGGCCGAGACCCTGCGCCGCCTGCAGGACGAGCAGGAGAACTTTGAAGCCTTCCTGGCCCGCCTGCGCGAAGCCAAGGACAAGGCAGAGTTCGACCAGTTCATGGAAGAACGCGCCAACGCCGCGCAGGACAGCCGTGACGACCAGGCCAACGCCTGATCCGGCACACCCATTGCATGGCCCCCTTGCCGGGGCCATGTTTTCTGTTCACCCCCCCACCGACCCGAGGGACCCCATGCACGCCTATGCCTCTCACCTGCCCGACCCGGCGCATCAACCCGAATTCTATGCCACCGTTCCGGTCAAGCGGGCGATGGCCTGGGTGTTCGACACCCTTGTCACCATGGCGCTGGTTGTGCCTGCGGTCGTGATGACCGCCTTCATCGGGCTTTTCTTCCTGCCGGTGCTCTATTTCACCGTCGGCTTTATCTACCGTGTCCTGACCATCGCGGGCGGCTCTGCCACCTGGGGGATGCGGCTGATGTCGATCGAACTGCGCGACGCGCAGGGCCAGCGGTTCGACCTGGGCCAGGCCTTTGCCCATACGGCGGGCTACACGTTCTCGCTGCTCGTGGCGCCGCTGCAGCTGGTGTCTGCGATCTTCATGTGCGTGACCGATCGCGGTCAGGGCCTGACCGATCTGGCGCTGGGGTCGGTGATGATCAACCGCCGGGCCTGACCCGCTATTTTCGGGGGGGTTGGCGGCACAGAGTTCTGTTGCTAGGTTTGAAACGATCAGGTTTCCCAGAGTAATGAGATCTCATGCGTCACACGCTGCCCCTTGCGCCCCAGTTCTATGTGACGGCTCCGCAACCCTGCCCCTACCTGCCCGGCCGGATGGAGCGAAAGCTGTTCACGGCGTTGCAGGGCGAAAACTCTGAAAAACTGAACGACAGCCTGTCCAAACAGGGCTTTCGCCGGTCGCAGAACGTGCTCTACCGCCCGTCCTGTTCGGATTGCGCCGCGTGCCTGTCGGCGCGAATCGACGTGGCGAAGTTCCGGCCGTCGAAAAGCCAGCGCCGCACGCTCAACCGCAACAAGCACCTGTCGCGCCGCGCGTCGTCGCCTTGGGCCACGGAAGAGCAGTACACGCTGTTCCGCCGCTACCTGGACGACCGGCATGCGGATGGCGGCATGGCGGATATGGATGTCTTCGAATTCGCCGCGATGATCGAGGAAACCCCGATCCGCAGCCGCGTCGTCGAATATTCCGATGACGACGACACGCTGACGGCGGTGTGCCTGACGGATGTGCTCGATGACGGGCTGTCGATGGTTTATTCGTTCTACGAACCCGACCTGCCCAAGCAAAGCCTGGGCTCGTGGATGATCCTCGATCATATCGAGATCGCGCGCGAGGCGGGCCTGCCATTCGTCTACCTGGGCTACTGGGTGCCCGGCAGCCCGAAGATGGGCTACAAAGCGACGTTCTCGGGGCTTGAGCTCTACCGGCAAGGCCGCTGGCAGCCGATGGGCGATCCGGCGGACTACAGCGCCGACATGCACCCCCTGTCGACAGATCCGATTGCCGAACAGGTCGCCAATATCTCGCTTCCCGACACGCGCGGCTGACAAGACGGGCGCGCCGACGGCGGGCACACGGACGGCACCGGCTTCGCGTCCCGAACACGGCTGTCCCAGAATGTCGGCTCAGCGGACAAACCGCAAATTCGCTGCAGCCGCCCCAATGACTGCTATTGATCAGCGGATCAATATGCTTTGGCGCAGGTAGGCGTTATTCTGCAATAAAGGATCAATATCCTAGGGAATTTTGGGTGGACAGCACCCAAACGGTGATACGACGCTCAACTCTGCAGGCTGCAAAAGATAGAAATGAATTAGGTATTTGAGGCGCTATCCAAGTGTTTCTTGATCGCGTCTCTGCAAGTGTCTCGTACCAATTTTGCCTCTGTTAGAACCAACTCTATCGGCTCGCCTGTTCCCATCAGCGTATTCAAGCGTTCTGATGAGTCGCTAACTACTTTGTTAATATCTTCACCAAGCTTCGCGGCAAGATCAGGGTCTTGACCTATCATGTGCCCAATCCACCGCGTGATTGCTGATAGCTTAGCGGTCGTGTCGGCAACAGCGTTGTGGTACTCTTGCACGTTCTTAGAGCTGAAGTTTAGGACGCCAACTGATATTCGAAAAGAAGCTTCATAGAACTCCTTCGTGGGGGCTTCGGATGAACGACGTATCGTTCGCTCTGCCTTCTCAATAGCCGCATCGAACTTATCTAACGCTTCCTCTAGTGGCGTTAACATCGAAATACGGTTCTGGACGGCTCCCACACTGGAAGAGGGGAGTGTCTTAGCTTGGCTGATCTGAATAAGCTGTAAAATTACCGCTGCACCCTGTAAGCACACGGCTGCGAGCAAAAAAGGATCAGGATCGACTAGCTCATTATTCCTCTGGTTCATGTTATCTAAACTACTGTTGTTCGCTGTTTCATGTTACCTGTGACATCTTCAAAATCTTACTGGTCACCGGTGGGAAACTCCAGTTCGTAATGGCCCAATATCGTGGACAAGGCCACAATCTCCAAAGCAGACCTTTGCTTCGATGCAGAACAAGTGCATACGGAGGCAATCCCGCCGTTCGCAGCGCTTGGACCAGCGGCGAAAAAGGCCGCTCCAACCGGAGCGGCCTTCTTTCTCACTGTTCCGGCTGGATCAGTTCGGGATCAGGTCCGGTACGATGGTGACGATGCCGGGGAAGAACCACAGGATCGCCAGCCCGACCACCTGGATTAGCACGAAAGGCGCCACGCCACGGTAGATGTGGCCGGTGGTGACCTCTTTGGGTGCCACGCCGCGCAGATAGAAGAGCGCAAAGCCGAAGGGCGGTGTCAGGAACGAGGTTTGCAGGTTCACCGCGATCATGATCGTGACCCATTTGGGGTCGAACGATCCGCCATAGATCACCGGCCCGACGATGGGCACCACGATGTAGATGATCTCGAGGAAATCGAGCACGAAGCCCAGCACGAAGAGCACCAGCATTACGATCAGGAAGACTTTGATCTCGGAATCGAAGCTTTGCAGGAACTGCTGGATGTAATGCTCGCCCCCAAAGGAGATGACCACGAGGTTCAGAAGCTGCGAGGCGATCAGGATGGTGAAAACCATGCTGGTCACCTTGGCGGTTTCGCGCACCGCAGGCGTCAGTACGCCCGAGGTGTAGAGTACCCAGCAACTGAAGAGCAGCCCGAAGAGCGCATAGAGGTAGGCCGCATAGCTCACCACGAAGGCGATCCAGGATTCCACGCTGACCCCATCGAGGTTGATCCGCAGGTCGAAATTGATGCCCACGAGGATCATGATCATCACCGCGAAGGTCGACCAGATGATGATCTTGGGGCTGCGGTCCTGTTCCTTGAGCTTGCGGTAGGCCGCGAGCATGATCGCGCCCGCCGCCCCCAGCGCCGCAGCCGGGGTCGGGTTGGTGATCCCGCCCAGGATCGACCCCAGCACCGCCACGATCAGGACCAGCGGCGGAAAGACGACGCGGATCAGTTCGTTCTGCGCCATGCGCGACGCGGCGGTCCGTGTCGACCAAAGCGCCAGCGCCGCAGGGATGGCCATCATCAGCACCATCGCCCCCATCGAGGTCTGCGGCCCGACAAAGAGCACATCGACCAGCAGCACGCCCAGGATGCCGATGGCCCCCAGGATCAGCGGCTTGGGGTCCGACGACGGCGACACGCCGCGCGCGGTGGTGAGCAGCAGGCCCAGCATGACCGCAAGGATCGCCACGCCGGTGCCGATGGGCGCGGCATCTGCCACCATAACGGCGCGCGCTTCCTCGATCTCTTCGGGCGTCAGGCGCACGCTTTCTGCGGCACCGCCGGCCTCGTCGATGGCGGCCTGTTCGGCAAGTGCCGCATCCCATGCCGCCTGCCCGTGCAGTTCGATCATCGACGCCTGGCATTCCGGCCCCACGTTGGTGCGCAGGCTCGCCGCCTCCCCGATGTCGGAAAAGCTGTCGACGGTGATGCTCTGGCTGCCCACAAGCCCGACATTGGCCAGCAGGATCGTACCCACGATCAGCGCGATGGGCGCGCCCAGGAACCAGGTAAAGCCCTCGCCCCGGGTGATCACCTCACCATTTGCGGCGCCCATTTCGACCGCCGGCGCCTTTTCGGGATTGAGCAGCGCAAAGGCGAAGGCATAACCCGCGTACAGAAGCGCCAGCAGGATGCCGGGCAGCAGCGCCGCCTGAAAGAGCGTGCCGACCGACACGACCGCCGGTTCGCCCAGGTAGGTCAGCGCATCGGTGCAGCCCGCGAGTTGCGCGCGATTATCCTGCGCGGCGGAATAGAGGTCGCCCGCAAGCGTGCCCAGCAGAACGATCACGATGGACGGCGGGATGATCTGACCCAGCGTGCCGCTGGCCGCGATCACGCCTGTCGCCAGTTCCGGCGAATAGTTGTTGCGCAGCATGGTGGGCAGCGCCAGCAGGCCCATGGTGACGACCGTGGCCCCCACGATGCCGGTCGAGGCCGCCAGAAAAGCGCCCACCACGACGATGGACACGGCCAGACCGCCGGGCAGAGGGCCGAAAACCCGGGCCATGGTGGTCAGCAGGTCGTTGGCGATCTTGGAGCGTTCGAGCACGATCCCCATCAGCACGAACATGAGAACCGCCAGCAGCGTTTCGATGCTTTGCCCCGCCAGAACCCGTTCGTTGATCCGGTTGACGATAAAGCTCACGTTGCGGTCCAGCGCGGTTTCCCAGCCGTTGGGAAAGACCGGCATGCCGATGCGCGGCAGGTCCGGGTTTCGGAAGATCGAAATGGCCTTTTCATTGGCCCCCGACGCCACCAGCGCGTTGTACGCGTCCGAGCTTTGGTCGATGGCCTGGTGGATCAGCAACCCGGCGCTGTCGAGCGCCGCGATTATCCCGAAAGAAATGACCCCCGCGCCGCCGATGGCAAAGGCCACCGGAAACCCCGACAGGATCGCCGAAAAGAGCGTGACGAATACGATGATCAGGCCGATCTCGACGCCATCAAGTCCGAATAGCATGTCTGTTCCCCGCCCTTAAAATTCCGCGTGGTCGTAGGCGTCTTCGCCTGCGTCGAGCACGTCTTTGTCCAGATATTTGCCTTCGGACTCCTCGCCCTCCTTCAGCTCGAGGTACGAGCGGTAGAAAAAGGCGATGGCCTGCAGGAAGATCAGCCCGCAGAAGGCCACCAGCAGGATCTTGAAGAGGAAGTACGCGGTAAAGCCGTTGGGGCTGAAGCCGATGGTCTCAACGTTCCAGCGCAGGGCGCGGGATTTGTTCAGAAGTCGGTCCAGCGTGTCCGACGCCGACGGGTTCGGCACGATCAGATGGCGCCACAGGAAGAACCAGCCGTAAAGCCATATCAGCACCGCCATCGGCATCATGAAGAACAGGCTGCCGAACATGTCGATGATGCGCTTGGCACGGTAGCTGACGGCGGAATAGATCAGGTCGACCCGCACGTGCCCGCCCTGCACGAAGGTGTAGGTCAGGCAAAGCGCCACGACCAAGGCATTGTAAAGCTTGAGCTCTTCGGCCCACCAGCTGATGTCGAACTGCAGCGGGATGCCAAAGCCGATGGAAATGTCGGGCCGGGTAAAGATGCGCTGCAGAAAGACGATGATGACCTGTTGCAGGACCATCAGCAGCCCCGCCCAGGCGAAGAAGCGGCCCAGCCCGTTGGCCAGCCCTTCGAGCACGCGCACGCAGCCCCACATGAAGCTGTTGCGCCACAGGCCAACGGCTGTCAGCACCAGAAAGGCGGTGAAGACCACAAAGAAGAATTCGACCGATCCGCCGTAGTAGACGAACCGCATGATCGCCTCCTTGTTGCTCCAGTCAAGCCAGAGCTGCGGATGCGTGATCGCATAGCCGAAGTTCACGAAGGCCATGGCGATGTTCTGCAGCACCCAGAGGATCCCCTCTGCCAATGCGCCGAACGCCCCGGCCAAACCGACTGCGCCGTCTTCTTCCATGAATTCCCCCAAGGCTTCGGTTTTGCCCGAAGTACATTATGCGGTTAAGGGGTCCCCGCGCGTGGCGGAAACCCCCGGTCCTGTTCCGATCAGTGACGGATCACTGGCCCAGCACGCGCACGCGCTGTGCGACGTAGTAGCCGTCGGACTTGTTGATCCAGCTTGCCGACGAAGCCAGCGATTCCTCGAACGATCCACGGATGCGGGCAAAGAGCTCGTCACCCATGTTCTCGTCCATCACCTCGGCAGACGCGCGGCCGAAGGCATCCCAGACGTCGTCCGAGAACTGCAGCGTCTTGACGCCCTGCGCCTGCAGACGTGCCAGTGCCGCACCGTTGTTGGCCAGCGTTTCGGCCAGCTGGTAGTGGGTGACCGCCTGGCTGGCGATGTCGAGGATGTTCTTGTGGTTTTCGCTGAGGTCGTTCCACACGTCGAGGTTGACCGAAGAGGCCAGCGCCGAGCCCGGCTCGTGGAAACCGGCGGTGTAGTAGATCTTGGCGACTTCCTGGAAGCCGGCGCGTTCGTCGGCCATCGGGCCCACCCACTCCAGACCATCGAGCGCGCCCGAGCTGAGCGCCTGATAAAGCTCGCCGCCGGGGATGTTCTGGACCGACGCGCCCAGCTTGCCCAGCACCTGGCCGCCCAGGCCGGGCATGCGGAACTTGAGACCGTTGAAATCGTCGGCGCTGGTGATCTCGTTGCGGAACCAGCCACCGGACTGCGAACCGGAGTTGCCCGCGATCAGACCCTTGAGGTTGAAGATCGAGCCCAGCTCGTCGTGCAGTTCCTGACCGCCGCCGTGGTGGTACCAGTTGGCCACTTCCTGCGCGGTGCCGCCGAACGGCACGGCGGTGAAGAAGGCATAGCCCGGGTGCTGACCGACGAAGTAGTAGTCGGCCGAATGGTACATGTCGGCCTGGCCCGAGGACACGGCGTCGAACACTTCCAGCGCGCCCACAAGTTCGCCCGGGGCCTTCTTGTCGATGGTCAGGTTGCCGTCCGATACCTTGTTGACATAGTCGACCAGGTAGCTTGCGGCGTCATCGAGAACGGCAAAGCCACGCGGCCACGACGTGACCATGGTCAGGGTCCGCTTGCCCTGCGCATAGGCCGGTGCGGCCAGCGTCGATGCAGCGGCAGCCGAGCCGCCAAGCGCCGATGTTCTCAGAAAAGAGCGACGATCCATAAGGTTCCTCCCGTTTTTATGGATGCGCGGCGGGCAATGGCGCGCCCGACCTGCGCGGATCGTGAAGTGGGCAGACCCTAGCCAGACTGAAGTGGCAAAGGAATACCCATTCCTACGGAGGAAACGCGGAAAATTTGCGCGTTTCCCGGTCTGAGAGAGGGCCGAATCCCGCTTTTCGCTTGAATCCTCTCGCCGCGTTGCTGCCGCAAGAACACCTTTGATCTGGCCCCGCGCTTGCGCTACCAGACCACATGCGCCCGATCATGGCCCGTCTTCGCATCTCTTACGGTCAGAAACTGTTTCTTCTGGCGGCGCTGCCGCTCATCCTCGCGGTTTCGGCCATCGCGGTGCTGGTCGCGGTGCAGTCGCGCGCGCTGGCCGACCGGGAAATCCGCAGCCTCGAGGCGCAGTTGCTTGCCGCCAAAAAGGCCGAATTGCGCAACTACGTGACCCAGGCGCGCAACGGCTTCTATTTCATCTACGGCTCGGCGCCGCCCGACGACGAAGAGGCGAAACAGCGCGTCATGCAGATCCTCGCCGCGATGATCTATGGCGATGAAGGGTTCTTTTTCGTCTACGACTACGACGGCACCAACCTTGTCAGCCCGCGCCAGACCGACCTGATCAACCGCAACTGGATCGACCTGACCGACAGCGAAGGCACCCCGGTGGTGCAACGCTATATCGACACCGCCCGCGCCGGGGCCGGATACATCGAACACCTCTGGCCCAAGCCCTCGACCGGAGAGGAGGCGCGGATGATCTCTTACGTGACATCCTTCCCGTCCTGGCAATGGGCCGTCGGCACCGGCGTTTTCATCGACGACGTTGTGGCGTCGGTCGCCGCCGCGCGGGCCGAGGTGCAGGCGCGGGTGCAGCGCACCTTTCTTTATATCGGCGTCATCACCCTGGCCGCGCTGCTGCTGGTGTTCCTGTCGGGCATTGGCCTCAACATCCGCGAACGTCGGCTGGCGGATGCCAAGCTCAAGGAACTGACCCAGCGGGTGTTCGACGCGCAGGAGGAGGAACGCGGACGGGTGGCGCGCGAATTGCACGATGGTATCAGTCAGATCCTGGTGGGCGTGAAATACGCGCTTGACGTGGCGCGCCGCCGGGTCAAGGCGGGTGATGCGCGGGCCGATGCCACGCTGGAGAAAGGCGCCGACAACCTCGGCCTCGCCATTCAGGAGGTGCGCCGGATCAGCCGCGACCTGCGCCCCGGCGTGCTGGACGATCTGGGCCTTGGTCCCGCGCTCAAGACCCTGACCGAGGATTTCCGCGCCCGCACCGATATCGAGGTGCGCTTTGACACGGTCGTCTTCCGCAACCGGCTGGACCAGGATGCCAAGATCGCGCTTTACCGCATCGCGCAAGAGGCACTGACCAATATCGAACGGCATTCCGGCGCGACGCAGGTGTCGATCGATGTGCGCGGCCATATCCGCGGCGCCACCCTGCGCATTGCAGACAACGGGCGCGGCCTGCCGCAGTCCGGCGCCGAAGCCGTGCATGAAGGCATCGGCCTGCGCAACATGCAGGAACGCATGGACCAGCTGGGCGGCACCCTGCGGATCCTCTCCACCCGCCAGGGCACGGTGATCGAGGCGCAGGTGCCGCTCAACCACATGCTGCCCCCCGAAGACCGTCCCCACCCCAACGCAGACAAGGCCCGCGCATGACACATCCGACCCGCGTCGTCATCGTCGACGATCACCCGATGGTGGCCGAAGGGATCGAGGCGATCCTAGAAAGCTATGACGACCTGTGCGTCGCAGCGACGCTGTCGGACGGCCAGCAGATCATCGACCGGCTCGAAGAGTTGCAGCCTGACGTGATCCTGATGGATCTGAACATGCGCGGCGTGGGCGGGCTGTCGGCGACCGAGATCATCCTCGAACGCCGCCCCCGCACGCGCGTGCTGATACTGTCGATGCATGACAGCCCGGAATATATCTCGACCGCGCTCAGCCACGGCGCCATGGGCTATGTGCTCAAGGATGTGCCGACCGAGGAAATCAAGCGCGCCATCGACACGGTGATGGCGGGCGGGCGGTATCTTTGCACCGGGGCCGAAGGGGCGCTGGCCCCGCCGGGCAGCGGCCGGGGCGAACAGCTCACCACCCGCGAGCAGACGATCCTGCTGCAACTGGCACAAGGCCGCTCGAACCGTGAGGTGGCGCTGGCGCTCGATATCTCGGTCCGCACGGTCGAGACGCACCGCAAGAACATCAAGCGCAAGCTGGGGATCAGTTCGACGGCGGGGCTGACCCGCTATGCGCTGGAACACGGGGTGCTGCAGGGCACGGGCGTGAACGGGTAGCCGAGTGGATTGGCGAGGTGCCGCTTGCCACGCGTATAGAGCGGTCAAAGGCCGCCGCGAGATCGCCGGGCCGCCCCCCGGGCTGGCCATCGCGCGAAGCTTTGAGGAAAGCGTGATGTCCGTCGGACCTCGGCTCAGATCATCGGGGCAAAGACCGGCGCGTTGTCGCATTCCCAGTCGATAAAGATCACCTGCCCGCCGAAGAACGCATCGTGGCTGGCCTGTTGCGCGGCCCCCTGGCGCAGCCCCGAGGTCAGCAACGCCACGCCGATGAGCCCGGCCAGCAGAACCGCCTTGCAAAAATCGAAATCCCGTATCTGGCTGCGTCTGGTCATCAGTGGCCTCCACCCGGCTGTACCGATGTGTTCAGTTTGCGGCAAAGCCGGGTTACAGGCAATTCACAGTTTCGCGTTCTGGCGCGGATCGGCGGCCCATCGCCCAGCAACGGGGCACCAGTGCACCAAAAATGTCCCTAGAAATTCTGATCGCGCAATAAACGCAAAGAAAACGCAGCGTTCCGGCAATGTTTTTTGCAAAACCATGGTTGACGCCCCCTGCCCCCCGCCATAATGTCCCGCTCGCAAACAAAGGAGTCGTGTCGTATGGCACCGCTAGTCGTCATTGCAGGAAGAACGCGCATGGGCCGGTGACGGACACCCACAAGGTACCCCATGCGCCCCCGAAGACCCCTCGGGGGCTTTTTTGTGCGCAGAACAGGCAACATCGTAAACGGAGCAAAACGATGACACGTCAGATGACCGGAGCGAAAATGGTGGTTCAGGCCCTCAAGGATCAGGGTGTGGACACGGTATTCGGATATCCCGGCGGCGCGGTGCTACCGATTTACGACGAGATCTTTCAGCAGAACGCCATCAAACATTTCCTCGTCCGCCATGAACAGGGCGCCGTGCATGCCGCCGAAGGCTATGCCCGCGCCACCGGCAAGCCCGGCGTGGTGCTGGTGACCTCTGGCCCCGGGGCCACGAACGCGGTCACGGGCCTGACGGATGCGCTGATGGATTCCATTCCGATCGTGGTGCTGACCGGCCAGGTGCCAACCTTCATGATCGGATCGGACGCCTTTCAGGAGGCCGACACCGTTGGCATCACGCGTCCCTGCACCAAGCACAACTGGCTGGTCAAGGATACCGAAAAGCTGGCCGGGGTGATCCATCAGGCCTTCCACGTGGCCACCTCGGGCCGCCCCGGGCCGGTGCTGGTCGACATCCCCAAGGACGTGCAGTTCGCCAGCGCCGACTACACCCCCAAGGCCAAGACCCCGGTGAGCCATTACCAGCCGCAGCTCAAGGGCGACATGGAGACGATCACCGAACTGGTCGAGGCCATCGAGACCGCCGAACGCCCTGTCTTCTACACCGGCGGCGGCGTGATCAACTCGGGCCCGGGCGCGAGCCAGCTGTTGCGCGAACTGGTCGAGGCGACGGGCTTTCCCATCACTTCGACCCTGATGGGTCTGGGCGCCTACCCGGCCTCCGGCAAGCATTGGCTGGGGATGCTGGGCATGCATGGCCTTTACGAGGCGAACCTTGCCATGCACGGCTGCGATCTGATGATCAACGTCGGCGCACGGTTCGACGACCGGATCACCGGGCGGCTGGATGCCTTCAGCCCGAAGTCGAAGAAGGCGCATATCGACATCGACCCAAGCTCGGTCAACAAGGTGATCCGCTGCGACATGCCGATCATCGGCGACGTGGGCCATGTGCTCGAGGACGTGCTGAAGGTCTGGAAGGCGCGCGGCCGCAAGGTCAACCGCGAAGGCCTGCGCAAATGGTGGGCGCGGATCGAGGAGTGGAAAAAGGTCGACTGCCTGAAGTTCAAACCCTCCGAAGGCTCGATCAAGCCGCAACATGCGCTGGCGCGGCTCGAGGCGCTGACCAAGGGCCGCGACCGCTATATATGCACCGAGGTCGGCCAGCACCAGATGTGGGCGGCTCAGTACCTCGGCTTCGAGGATCCGAACCGCTGGATGACCTCCGGCGGGCTGGGCACCATGGGCTACGGCTTCCCGGCGTCCATCGGCGTGCAGGTGGCGCATCCGGAGGCGCTGGTCATCAACGTCGCGGGCGAGGCGTCCTGGCTGATGAACATGCAGGAGATGGGCACCGCGATCCAGTACCGCCTGCCGGTGAAGCAGTTCATCCTCAACAACGAACGGCTGGGCATGGTGCGCCAATGGCAGGAACTGCTGCACGGCGAGCGCTATTCGCACAGTTGGTCCGAGGCCCTGCCCGATTTCGTCAAGCTGGCCGAGGCGTTCGGTGCCAAGGGGATCCTGTGCAAGGACCCCGCCGACCTCGACGACGCGATCATGGAGATGCTGGACTATGATGGCCCGGTGATCTTCGACTGCCTGGTCGAGAAACACGAAAACTGCTTCCCGATGATCCCGTCGGGCGAGCCGCACAACAAGATGCTGCTGGGCGAAGCCTCGACCAAGGATGCCATCGGAACCAAGGGCGCGGTGATGGTGTAATCCAGACCCAAAAGTTTTGAGAAAACTTTTGCCGAGACTTTTCTGAAAAGTCTCGGCGCCCCAGACAAAGGAACGAAGAAGATGTCCGCCCTACAGATCAAGAAAGGCTCGTCCAAGCATTCGGCCTACAACCTGCGCCCCAACTTTTCCGACGTGCAGGAAACCCATACCCTCGCGGTGCTGGTGGAAAACGAACCCGGCGTGCTGGCGCGCGTCATCGGCCTGTTTTCCGGGCGCGGCTACAACATCGACAGCCTCACGGTGGCAGAGGTCGACCACAAGGGCCATCTGAGCCGCATCACCATCGTCACCACCGGAACCCCGCAGGTGATCGAACAGATCAAGGCGCAGCTGGGCCGGATCGTGTCGGTGCACGAGGTGCATGACCTCACGGTCGAGGGCGGATCGGTCGAGCGGGAACTGGCGCTGCTCAAGGTCGCGGGCAAGGGCGACGACCGGGTCGAGGCGCTGCGGCTGGCGGATGTGTTCCGCGCACATGTGGTCGACAGCACGCTGGAAAGCTTTGTCTTTCAGCTGACCGGCACGCCGGAAAAGGTCGATGCCTTCGCCGACCTGATGCGGCCCCTTGGGCTGGTCGAAGTGGCGCGCACCGGCGTCGCGGCACTGGCGCGCGGGCTGTGACGGGCCGACCCCCGCCGGAGTCGACGCGGCCCATGCCTGGTAAAAGAATTCAGGCCGGAACGGCGCGCCGCTCTTCGCTGACATAGGGCTGGATCGGCACCACGTTGCCGACCGCCGCCCCGGGCCCGCGCTGCGCGGGGCGTTGTGGGCCTGCTGCCAGGCGCTGCGCCAATCCGGGATATTGCGACTGACGCACAAGCTGCGGATTGCGCGCATAGCGCAGGTTCGCCTCTTGCCGCATGTCGAACTGCACCAGATCGCCCGCGTCAAGGAACACACCCTCAAGCGCCGATTTCGCGCCAGGCGTGTAAAAGGCCAGATCCCCGTGATCCTCGCACCAGATGACCGCCTTGCGGTCATCGGCATTGGTCCACAGGACGACCCCGTACATGCTTTTGCTGGACATGAATAAGACCCTTCAATTCATCCTTTTTTCCACAGTCCGCGAAAACGTCCCGGCCCGACATGATTTTTGCCGCGACTCCTTCTTGCATTTTGTGTCGTTTCGAATAACGCTTGCAGCGAATAAGCATCAGGCCTGACGCTATTGCGCGTCACACACCCCCGGTTGCAGCAGAAGGTAGCGGCAGATTTCCCGTCATACTGGCGCTATAATCCTCCCGACAACGATAGGAAGAGTAAAGGAATGGCACAGTCCCGCAAATCCGCAGGCCCGACCCCCAGCCCGGCCGAATTGCGGAGCATGCTTGGGGCCAACCTGCGTCGGCTGACGCGCGACGCGGTGTCGATTTCGGCGCTGTGCCGCGATCTGGGCATCAACCGGACGCAGTTCAATCGCTACCTCGCCGGGGAAAGCTTTCCCCGCCCCGATGTGCTGCACAGGATCTGCAGCTTTTTCGACGTCGACGCGCGAATCCTGCTCGAGCCGGTGGAAGAGATCGAAACCCACCGCAAGGACCTGCTGCACCACCCGGTCGTCGCGGAATTCGTCGGCGCAGGCAGCATCAGCCTGCCGGAAGAGGCGTTCCCGTCGGGCTTTTACCGGTTTTCGCGCCGCAGCTTCATGGATGACAACCGGTTCGTGCAAGGGCTGCTCTATGTGTTTCGCGAAGACATCTTTACCTTCGTGCGCGGGTTCGAGGCGAAGGAGGCGATGCAGGCGCAGGGCATGCCGGTGGACAAGCGCACCCGCGAATTCCGCGGCTTCCTGATCCCGCAGGAAGGCGGCATCGCGGCGCTGGTCAGCCGCCGCAATTCGCTGACCACCTCGTTCAACTACCTGGCCCGGGTGCCCTCGTTCCAGAACAATTTCTGGGTCGGCTACGCCGCCCGCACGGTGCGCGAGAACATCACCGGGCGCCGGGTGGCGCGGCAGGTTTATGAACATCTGGGCCACGACACCGGCCCGGTTCTGAAGGCCGCGCGCGAGGCGGGGTTTTGCGGCTTGGACGACCTGCCGCCGTTCCACCGCACCCAGCTGCGCGCCGAAGATCCCCTGACCTGAGCCCGCCGCCGGTGTCGCTTCGCGGCAGCGAATGTCGGGAACAGACCAGAGCCGCCGCCCCCCGGCCTGCCACACTTTGCCATCTGCAATGTGGAAAGGATTTGACATGGCCGCTGGCATCACCGACCTGTCCGCCGTGCGCCGCCCGCCCGAAACGGCAAACGGCCTGCCCAATGCCCATTACATCGACACACGTGTTTTCGAGGAAGAACGCGGCGCGCTGCTGTTTTCGCAATGGGCCGGGCTCGCCGTCGCCGCCGACGTGCCCGAGCCGGGCGATGCCAGGCCCATCACCTTTCTGGGCATGCCGCTTTTGCTGCTGCGCGGGCGCGACGGCACGCTGCGGGTGTTTCAGAACATCTGCCGCCATCGTGGCATGATCCTGGTCGAAACCCCGCGCAAGATCGAAGGCGCGGTGCGATGCCCCTATCATTCCTGGTGCTACGGCACCGATGGCGCTCTGGTCAGCACCCCGCATGTGGGCGGGCCGGGCCACAACACCCACGATGCGATCGACCGGAGCACGCTGGGCCTCATCGAGGTGCGCAGCCATGTCTGGCGCGATGTGGTCTGGATCAACGTCAGCGGCGATGCCCCGCCCTTTGAGGTGGCGATGGCCGATCTGATCGCCCGCTGGGCGGAGTTCGAACAGCCGCTCTGGCACGGCGGGCCGGACAGCACGATCACCCTGACGGTCGACTGCAACTGGAAGCTCGCGGTGGAAAACTTCTGCGAAAGCTACCACCTGCCGTGGGTGCATCCAGGCCTCAATGCCTATTCCCGGCTCGAGGATCACTACCACATCGAACGGCCCGGCGAATTTTCCGGTCAGGGCACGCTGGTCTATCGGCAGCTGACCAATGAAGAGGGCCAGACCTTTCCCGATTTCGCCGACCTGTCGGACCGCTGGGACACCGCAGCGGAATATATCGCGGCCTATCCGAACGTGATGCTTGGCGTGCACCGCGATCACGCCTTTGCCATCGTGCTGGTGCCCGAGGGGCCGGAACGCACGGTCGAGCATATTCACCTCTATTACGCCCGCCCCGACACCGATGGCGGCCTGCGCCAGCGCAACACCCAGCTTTGGAAGACCGTGTTCGAAGAGGATATCTTTGTGGTCGAGGGCATGCAGCGCGGGCGGCACGCCAGCGGCTTTGACGGCGGGCGGTTTTCGCCGGTGATGGACAGCCCGACCCATTGCTTTCACGACTGGGTGGCGGGCAAGGTCGATGCCTGGCGGGGACAGCCGCACGCGGCAGAGTGAGCGGGCCGCTGCATCAGCGCCTGCTGGCGGCCCACGCCAGCGGCGATGGCCGCGCGCTGGTGGGTCTTTACGCCGAGGCGGCGGCCATCGCCAACAGCAAGGACGCGGCCTGCTTTTTCCTGACGCATGCCTATGTGCACGCGCTTGAGGCGGGCGATGCCCGCGCCGCCGCGCTGCATGCCGCGCTCAAATCCGAGGGGCGCGAAGCCTAAAGCGTTTCGCGTTGAAACCGAATCCTTTAACGCTGCCTGAAATCAAAGATTTCAACGCGTTAAATGATGCATAATGTTTCAGGTTGAACGCGAAACGCTTTAATATCCGCTGTCGGAGGTCAAAACGTAGTGGCCCGGCGACACCTCGTCATAAACCGATTTCGACGGCTCGTACCCAACCTCGTGGATCGGTGACGGGATCGGCTTGAAGTTGAGGTCTTTCTCCGATTTGCGCTTGCGCGGATCGGCGATCGGCACCGCCTTCATCAGGGCCTGGGTATAGGGGTGCTGCGGGTCCTCGAACACCGCGGCGCGCGGACCCAGTTCGACGATCCGGCCCAGGTACATCACGCCGACGTTGTGGCTGACGCGTTCGACCACCGCCATGTCGTGGCTGATGAACAGGAACGACAGGCCCATTTCGGCCTGCAACTCCATCATCAGGTTCACCACCTGCGCCTGCACCGACACGTCGAGCGCCGAAACCGCTTCGTCCGCGATGATCAGCTTGGGATTCAGCGCCAACGCCCGGGCGATAGCAACCCGCTGGCGCTGCCCGCCCGACAATTCGTGCGGATAGCGGCGCAGAAAGCTGCGCGGCAGCTCCACCCGGTCAAAGAGCATGGCGATGCGGTCGGTCATCTCCTTGCCCTTGAGGGTGCCGAAATTGCGCATCGGTTCGGCCACCTGGTCGGAGAGATTCATTTGCGGGTTGAGGCTGGCGAACGGATCCTGAAAGATCATCTGCATGTCCAGCCGCGCGGTGCGCAGGTCGCGCTGGTTCAGCGCCATGATATCCTTGCCGTCCAGCTCGATACGGCCCGACATCGGTTCGACCAGCCGCAGGATCGATCGGCCGGCGGTGGACTTGCCGCAACCGGATTCGCCCACAAGGCTGAGGGTCTGGCCGCGATTGATGTCGAAAGACAGATCCTCGACCGCGTGGACATTGGCGATGGTCTTGCGAAAGAACCCGCCCTTGACCGGAAAGCGCGTGGTCAGGTTGCGCACCTTGAGCAGCAGGTCGGTGCTGCCGGGAATGGGTTTGGGGTCATGCGCGTCCGACCCCAGGAGCTTCATCGGTTCAGGCAGCGGCTTGCCGGACATTTCGCCCAGCTTGGGCACCGCGGCCAGCAGCGCCTGGGTATAGGGATGCTGCGGATTTTCAAAGATTTCCTCGACCGTGCCTTCCTCGACCTTGTTGCCGCGGAACATCACGACCACGCGGTCGGCCATCTGCGCCACCACGGCCATGTCATGGGTGATGAACATCACCGCCGTGCCTGTTTCACGCTTGAGCCGGTCGATCAGCGCCAGAATTTCCGCCTGGATGGTCACGTCGAGCGCGGTGGTGGGTTCGTCCGCGATCAGCATGCGCGGCTTGCAGGCCAGCGCCATGGCGATCACGACCCGCTGGCGCATGCCGCCCGACAGTTCGTGCGGATACTGTTTCAGCCGCCGTTCGGGTTCGGGAATGCGCACCTGCTGCATCAGCTCCAGCGCCCGCGCCTCGGCCTGTTCCCTGTCCATGCCGCGATGCACGCGCAGACCCTCTGTCAGCTGACGGCCCACGGTGAACACGGGGTTGAGCGCGGTCATCGGTTCCTGGAAGATCATGCCGATCTCGTTGCCGCGGATCGTGCGCATCAGGTTCTGGTCGGTCGCGGCCAGGTCGATCTCGCCCCCCTCTTTGCGATCAAAGAGCAGCCGGCCGTTGGCGATGTCCCCGCCACCGTATTCGATGAGCCGCATCAGCGACAGCGACGACACCGATTTGCCCGACCCGGATTCGCCCACGACGCAGACGGTTTCACCCGGCCCGATCTCGAACGACACGTCCTCGACCCCGACGACGGGGCCGTCCTTCGTCTCGAACTCGACCCTCAGATTCTCGATACGCGCGATTGCGTGGTCCAGCATGCCTGCCCCCTGCCCCGATACAGATGCAAACGCTACCGGCAGGTCCGCATCCCTGTCAAACCAGCATGCCCCTTTCCGTCAGGCAAAGTCTTGCAATTTCCCGAAAAGCTGTTTCGATGCGAACACCGTGGGGATGGCCTGCCCGATATCTGATCGTTTTGCCCCGAATGCGGGGCGTGGCGCAGCCGGGCAAATGCTTTTCCCTCAATAACGACACAACTGACGCAATGATGTGTCCAACATGGAGAATGTTATGAAGCTGAGAACCCTATTGCTTGGTGCCGCGGCCGCCTGCGCGCTGGCCCCTGCCGCCATGGCAGAGCGTGCATCGGACGGCACCGTCAACATCATCTACTGGCAGGCGCCGTCGATCATGAACCCGTACCTGTCGGGCGGCACCAAGGACATCGAAGCCGCGTCGATGGTCATCGAACCGCTGGGCCGCTATGACCCCACGGGCGCGCTGGTGCCCTACCTGGCCGAAAGCATCCCGACGGTCGAAAACGGCGGCGTGAGCGAAGACCTCACCTCGATCACCTGGAAGCTGAAAGAGGGGCTGATGTGGTCCGACGGCACGCCGGTGACCTCGGCCGACGTGGTCTTTACCGCCGAATACTGCATGGACCCCGAAGGCGGCTGCGCGCAGCTGGCCAAATATTCCGGCGTTCAGTCGGTCGAAGCCGTGGATGACCTGACCGTCAAGGTCACCTTCGCGCAGCCGACGCCCAACCCCTACGGCCCCTTCATGGGTGGCCAGTCGCCGATCATCCAGAAGGCGCAGTTCGAAAACTGCAAGGGCGCCAATGCCTCGACCTGCACGGACGAAAACTTCGCCCCGATCGGCACCGGCCCCTTCGTGGTGACCGAATTCCGCCCCAACGACGTCATTTCGATGGAGGCGAACCAGAACTACCGCGAGGCTGACAAGCCCGCCTTCGCAAATGTCAACTTCAAGGGCGGCGGCGACGCCAATGCCGCGGGCCGCGCGGTGATGGAGACCGGCGAATTCGATTACGCCTGGAACCTGCAGCTGGCCCCCGACGTGCTGGCCGCGATGGCCGAGGGCGGCCAGGGCACACCTGTCGCAGCTTTCGGGACCCTGGTCGAACGGATCGAGATGAATCTGACCAACCCGTCGCCGGATCTGCCCGCCGACACCCGGTCGACCGTGGCCGAACCGCACCCGTTCCTGACCGACCTCAACGTGCGCAAGGCGCTGTCGATGGCCATCGACCGCGAACTGCTGGTCGAGGTGGGCTATGGCCAGGCCGGCCGCGCCACCTGCAACCTGGTGCCCGCCCCTGCGCTTTATGCCAGCGACAACACCGAATGCCTGACGCAGGACATCGAGGGCGCCAAAGCCCTGCTTGAGGAATCGGGCTGGACCGACAGCGACGGCGACGGCGTGCGCGACAAGGACGGCATGAAACTGTCGATCCTCTACCAGACCTCGACCAACGCCGTGCGTCAGGACTTCCAGGCCCTGATCAAGGATTGGTGGAGCCAGATCGGCGTCGAAACCGAACTGCGCAACATCGACGCGTCGGTGTTCTTCGGCGGTGACCCGGGGTCGCCTGACACCTTCCAGAAGTTCTATGCGGACGTGGAAATGTACGCCAACAACTTCGACGGCACCGACCCGCAGTCGTACCTGTCGATGTACCGCTGCGGCAACGAACCCAAGCCGTCTTCCCAGTGGCAGGGCGAGAACATCAACCGCTTCTGCGACGAAGATTACGACGCCCTGCTGGACGAGCTGGCGCGCACCGGCGAGCTTGAAGAGCGCGGCCGGATCGCCAAGCAGCTCAACGACATGCTGACCAAGGACACCTACACCATCGTTCCGCTGGTGGACCGTGGCCGCGTGTCGGCCCATTCCAACACGCTGGGTGGTGTTGAACTCAACACCTGGGATTCCGAGCTCTGGAACGTGGCCGACTGGTACCGCATCGACCAATAAACGGGCACTTTGGACGCGGCAGGCCCCCGGTCTGCCGCGTCTGCACTTTGCAGGGGGGGCGAAACCGCCTAGTGTCGATCCCACGCTTGCGATCCCGTTCCTTCACCCCAATCCGGATGATGTGATGCCCCACCGCACCCAACTGATGACCCGAGGTGCCGCATGCTGACCTTTGCAATCAGGCGATTGGTCCTGTCGGTTCCGACACTTCTGTTCATCAGTTTCGTGATCTTCATGCTGCTGCAACTGGCCCCGGGCGATCCGATGGCCCAGGTGCCGCTGACCGTTCCGCCCGAGGTCAAGGAAAAGATGCGCCAGGCGCTCGGTTTGGGCGAACCACCCCTCGTGCAGTACTGGAAATGGCTGGTCCAGATCTTCTGGATCGAACCGCAGGTGCTGATCGACCACTGGTTCGGCACCAGCTTTTCCGAAGGCAAGCTGCGGGTGATCAGCTGGCAGACCCGGTCGCCGGTGATGGACATTGTGATGCAGCGGATGCCCCAGACCCTGTGGGTGGTGGGCCTGTCCTATATCGTCGGCATCCTGATCGCGCTGCCCATCGGGATCTATTCCGCCTACCGGCAGTATTCGCTGTTCGACCAGTCGGGCACCTTCATCACGATGATCGGCTTTTCGATCCCGCCGTTCTTTACCGGGCCGCTGCTCATCGTGATCTTTTCGGTGCAGCTGGGCTGGTTCCCGTCGATCTATGACACCACGCATGTCGTCAACGACTGGGCCAGCTTCAAGATCCAGCTGCAGCAGATGATCATGCCGGTGATGGTGCTGGCGCTACAGACCACGGCGCAGATCAGCCGCTACATGCGCGCCTCGATGCTCGACAACCTCAACCAGGATTATGTCCGCACCGCCCGCGCCAAGGGCCTGTCCGAAGCGGTTGTGGTCATGGTGCATGTGCTGCGCAATTCGATGATCCCGGTGATCACCGTCATCGCGCTCGGTATCCCGGCGATCTTTGGCGGTGCGATCATCACCGAGAACGTGTTCAAGGTGAACGGCATCGGCCAGCTTCTGATCACCGCGCTCTTCGCCAACGACCTGCCGATGGTGATGACTTTGACCTTCATCTTCGCCGTGCTGATCGTGATGTTCAATCTCGTCGCCGACATCCTTTATGGCGTGCTCGACCCGAGGATCCGCTATGACTAGCCCCGCCCCCATCGCCGCCCTCAAGGACAAGGAACCGGACAAGCCGCCGCGCAGCCAGTGGGTGGACGTCTGGGCGCAGTTTTCCAAGCACAAGGGCGCCATGCTGGGCGGCGGGTTCCTGATTTTCATCACCCTCGCGGTGCTGGTCGGCCCCTGGATCTGGACGCTCGACCCGCAACAGCTCGACATCCGCAACAAGGACCTCCGCCCGATCTACACCGCGATCTGGGACAGCAGCGCCAAGGTGTCCTGGGGCCATCCCTTCGGCACCGACAACCTGGGCCGCGACCAGCTGGCGCAGATGATCTATGGCGGCCGTGCGTCGATGGCCGTGGGCTGGGCGGCGATGGTGCTGTCGCTGCTGATCGGCACCGCCATCGGGGTGATCGCGGGCTATTTCAAGCGTCTTGACGGCCCGCTGATGCGCCTGACGGATCTTTTCCTGTCGCTGCCGATCCTGCCGCTGCTGCTGGTGGCGGTGACGCTTTTCCGCCAGCCTTTGCGTGCAAACTTCGGCCCCGAGGGCGGCATGTTCATCCTGATCGTCACGGTCATCGGCATCACCTCGTGGATGCCGACCGCCCGGATCGTGCGCGGCGACATCCTGGCGCTGAAGGAACGCGAGTTCATTCTGGCGGCCCGGTCCATCGGCACGACACCCTTCAAGATCATCCGCCGCCACCTGCTGCCCAACGTGCTGTCGCCGATCATGGTGTCGGCGACGCTGGGCCTTGCCACGGCGATCATCACCGAATCCGCGCTGTCGTTCCTTGGCGTGGGCTTTCCGTCGGACTTCCCCACCTGGGGCAAGATGCTGGCCGACGCCGTGCCGAGGATGGAGAAGTTTCCCGAACGGGTGGTCCTGCCGGGTATCGCGATTTCGCTCACCGTGCTGGGGGTGAATTACCTGGGCGACGGTCTGCGCGATGCGCTCGATCCGCGTATCCGGGGGCGCTAAGCGGGCCTTTCGTCAAAAAAGGATCAACGCCCTGCCCCCGCGCCGCGGAGCCGAACGGACCGGGGCGTTGCAGGACCATGCCGGAACACCTGTGCCACCTTGCGCCGCGATCCGGAACACCCGTTCCGTTCCGACTCTCTGAACTTATCTATAGAGTCCTTGCTATCCGCCATTCACCCCTAGATGAGGAACAAAATTCCTGATCCGGGAGAAATGACATGTTCGAATCCTTTGGCTTTGAAGAGCTGACCGCCCCGCAGGCGGTCGTCTACTTCGCGCTGGCGCTGGGGCTGGCCTTCGGCTTTCTGGCCGAACGTACCAAATTCTGCTTTCGCCGCGGCCTTGTCGGCGAAGACCGCAAACAGGCGCTTGGCGTCTGGCTGACCGCGCTGGCCGTCGCCATTCTGGGCACGCAGCTGGTCGTGGCGCAGGGGCTGATCAGCTTTGCCGATCACCGGTTCATGGCGTCCGATCTGCCGGTGCTTGCCATTGTGGCAGGCGGGCTGATGTTCGGCGCAGGCATGGTGCTGACGCGCGGCTGCATCTCGCGGCTGACGGTGCTGACCGCTTCGGGCAACCTGCGCGCGGTTGTCGTGCTGCTGGTCTTTGCCATTGCCGCACATGCGACGCTCAAGGGCCTGCTGGCACCGCTGCGCACCACGCTTGGCTCGGTGACCGTACCGCTGGGTGACAGCGTGAGCCTCGCCGCCCTTCCCGGCGGTGCGCTGGTCTGGGCCGGTCTGCTGGCCGCCGCGGCGCTGGTCTATGCCCTGCGCTCGGGCAGCCGCCCCGGTACGCTGGTTCTGGCCGCGCTTCTGGGGGCGCTGGTGCCGCTGGGCTGGGCCGGAACCGGCTTTGTGCTCTACGACGACTTCGATCCCATCGCGATGCAGTCGCTGTCCTTCACCTCGCCCTTTGCCGATACGCTTTTCTGGTCCATCGCCTCGACCTCGATCCCGGCAGGCTTTGGCGTCGGTCTCATCGGCGGGACGCTGGGTGGCGCGCTGGTGGCCTCGCTGCTGTTCCGCAGCTTCCGGTGGCAGAGCTTTTCCAGCCCCGCGGAAACCGGCCGCTACGCACTGGGTGCCGCGCTGATGGGTGTCGGCGGCGTGCTGGCCGGCGGCTGCACCGTGGGTGCGGGCCTTTCTGGCGTGCCGACGCTGTCGGTCGCGGCGCTGCTGGCGATCGGATCAATCGCGGCGGGCGCGCTGGCCCTCAACCGAGGTCTGGCCCTTGCTTCTCCATCGCGTGACGGATCCGCCGGATCGCGCCCCACACAAACGCTACAACCGGCAGAGTGACCATTGCCGTCAAGAGGCCCTTGCTCACCCCAAGGGCCTCTGCCAGCGGGTAAAGCAGATACCCCACCAGCGACACGGCGTAATAGCTGATCGCCACCACCGACAGCCCCTCGACCGTCTTTTGCAAGCGCAGCTGCATGTCGGCGCGCTGGTTCATCGATTCCAGCAGCTGCTGGTTCTGGGCCGAGCGTTCAACCTCGACCCGCGTGCGCAGCAGATCGCCCGCGCGCATCGCCCGGTTGGCCATGGTCTCAAGCCGCCGTTCCGAGGATTTGACGGTGCGCATCGCCGGGTCGTAGCGCCGCATCATGAACTCCGCAAAGGTCTGCCGCCCCTGCCAGCGTTCCTCGCGCAGCACCTTGATGCGCTGCGCCACGATCGCCTCGTAGGCGCCCGTCGCGCCCAGCCGGAACGACGCCTGGGCCGACAGCGCCTCAAGCTCGGCCGACACCGACAGCAGCGATTTCAGTGTCTCTTCGGCGGGTGCGGTGCCGTGGGTCATCGCCTCCATCAGCTTGGACAATTCGGAGTCGATCTCGCTCATCCGGGGGCCGATCTCCTTGACCCGCGAAAAGCCCAGCATCGACATGGTCTTGTAGGTCTCGATCTCGCACAGCCGCTGCACGATGCGCCCGATCCGGCGTTCGCCCACATGCTTTTTGGCGAAGACGGCAAAGCGCTGATGTCCGGCGGGATCGATGCGGAAATCGCCCGCCATGATCGCTTCGTCGTCGATGACCGAACTGACGGCGACGCTTTCGGGCACGAACCAGTCTTCCAGCTGGTCCTCGATATCGTCATCCTCGGGCCGCACGCAGATGCGGATCAGCGCCGAGGTGATGCGCACGCCCGGCGCCTCGTCCAGCCATTCGGTCGGGAAGACCCCGAAATCCGCCGGATCATAGACCCGGTCGCCCAACCCGTTCAAAAACACCGTGTAGGTCACGAATTCGGTGTGCTGTTCCCATTTCAGCGTGTGCTGGCCGATCTGCCCGGAAAAATGCGTGGCCCCCGGCTGCGGATGCGCGGCGCCATAGCGATCCAGCAGGTCGGTGAGGTGCTTGAGGTCCAGCGCCTTGTCGCGCGATGCCGCCTGGTGCGGTTTCTTGATCGCCAGATATACTGCCCGGCACGGCGCCTTGAGCGACGGAAACGGACGCGCATGTAGTTCGTTGGCAAGCCGGTAGCGCAGCGGGTGATCATGAATAGGTGGCATGGCGGCACTCCTGCGTGGTTTGAGGCCAGTTAGGCCCGACCCGGAACGAAGTAAAGGAAAACTGCATGATTTTCAGCTTGTTAGCGGTGCACCGTTGTATGCTGCGCGGTTTTCGCGCAGCCGGGCTAGAATGCCGGTTGCCACAGTTCGACCGGGTTGCCTTCGGGGTCGTGGATGCGGGCGAACCGACCGACCTCGGGCATGTCCCATTCCGCGCGGCGGTCGACCTCGATTCCCGCTGCCTCCAGCTGGGCTGCCATCGCGTCCAGATCGGCCACACGAAAGTTCAGCATGAAGGCCTGGCTGTCGCGGCTGAAATAGTCCGTATCCTCGGGAAACGGGGCAAAGACCGTGGGACCGGCGGCCTGCTGCCAGGGGCCGGTATCGGTGACCGGATCAACGCCCAGGTGCTGCGCATACCACTGTGTCAGCGCTGCCGGGTCCTTGGCCCGAAAGAACACGCCGCCGAACCCATTGACCTTTTGCATGCCACCCTCCGTCATTGCCTGGGCCAGTCTATCGCAGGCGGCGACAATCGCCAAACCCGGGGGCCGTTCACGGCAGCGGCGCGTCCGGCAACACGAACTGCGGCACCAGATCATCGACGCAAGACTGGTCAAGCTTCGCCTCGGGATCGAGGATGAACTTCGCGCTGATGTCGAGCCCGCAGCGGGAATAGAGCGATGCGCCATGCCCCGAATTGGGGAAGATGATCACCTGTGCGTTCGACAGCGTCTTGGCGGCCTCGCCGCTCCACCTCCAGGAGGTTTGCGTGTCGTTCGTGCCGCCCAATGACAGGACGGGCACGTCCGACACAACGGGGTCGTGAAAGCCATCTCTCGGCGCCGGTTCAAAAAGATCGCACACGTCATAAAGGCTCACGATTCCCTGCACCTGGGCGGGCGTCGCGATGACGCCGTAGGGAAAGTCCGCCACCCTCTGTTCCAACCCGGCGCGGGAGTTGTAGGGCAGATCCTCCTGACAGGCATAGATGAAAAGACCCATGTTCCCCTCAACCGCCCCTTCGTACGGGGCGAGGTCCGTCGCGGCGATATCAAAGGTGCGCGCGACATCGTCATCGGTCATCGCAGCCACCAACGACAGGAGTGCGGCCTGATCCGGCCCTTGGAAATGCGCCATGACCCATTGGGCAATCGCCGCGCGGGTCCGGTCGCCGACGTGCAGCCGGGCATAATCCTGCACCGCCGGGACAAGCGCCTGCTGGGTCAGCTGACCCAGCGCGTCCGTCGCGCGCTGATCGAACGCCTCGGCCACCGACAGGGCGGCAGGGGCGGCCACCACATCGTGCTTGAGCTGCGCCATCGCCGCCGCCACCCCTTCGGACTGGTCGGTCATCGCCTGGGCATTCTCCAGCACCGCCAGCGCCAGCGCCCGTTCGTCGCCGCTCAGCCGCGTCGCGCCGGGCCCCAACAACTCTGACGCGGTGCCGGGCAGGTTCGCGCCATCGGCATAGGTGGTCAGATACCAGTCGAATGTGGTGGCATCCCCCGCGGCCAATTCGGTGATCATGCGCGGCAGATAGGCGGTGAGGTCGCGCACCCAATGCTGACTGAAATGGGTCCGAGTTTTAACAAGACCGTAGAAGGTATCCGCTGTCACCTCCGGCATGCCCCGGCTGGCGGGGATCGGGTTCGAGGTCAGAATGTCGCCAAGGTCGATGAAGGTCTTGCGCAGGTCCGGGTAGGCTTGCGCGCAGGCGGGTTGGGCAGCGCATTGTTCGAAAAGCGCGTCCATCGCATCGCCGTGCGGGCCAAAGAAGTCGTCGTAAAGCAGCTTGTTCGTCGGCGCCACGCCGTCGACGATCACCGCGCGCACGCCCTCCGGCGCGGTGCGCAGCACCTCGAGCGCCAGCCGGGTGCCGTAGGAAATGCCAAGGATGTTGTATTCGGGATACCCCAGCGCGGACATCAGCGCCCGAACATCGCGGGCATTGTTCGTGGTGTTGTAGTCCGAAACATCTGCGCCGCTGTCGTAAAGCTCGCGGGTGCAGGGGGCAAAGATCATCTCTGCCTCGGCCCCCTCCTCTTCGGCCGGGGGCATCCCGGCGGATTCGAGCACGAGATCGACCATGTTCTCGGCAATCGTCTCAGAGCAGCGGACGGTGCTTGACGACAGCATCGCGGCGCGCTGATCGAAGGTGACAACGTCGCGGTACTGGCGATGATCGCCCAGGATCACCTCGGTCGCCGAGGCGATGGAATCGAGCGCGCCGGCCGCCGGGCCGCCGTGAAGATAGACGATCGCATCGTCGAACGGGTTGGTCGAACGCGCGCGCCCCACGGCGAATTCCAGCGCGACGCGCCGTCCCTCGGGCGCGGCGTAATCCTCGGGCACGCTGACGGTGCCGCACAGGATGGTCTGTCCTTCGATATCCAGCGGCGCGGTCGTTTCGGGACAGGCCGACACCGTCACCGGGTAGCGGTCGTCAAAGCCCCCGGCGCGCAGGGTCTCAAAAGCCGGGTCCGGCTCTGCCAGGAGCAGGCCGATGGCAGCGACGATCTGGTCGGGGGTCATGGGGCCTCCTTGGGTGGTCAGGTCTTGCAAGCGTAGCACACTTTTTGCGTGCTGCCGTGACCGAACCGCCTTTAGATATCCTGCGGCCACACCGGCCCGCTTTGACCGGACACAGCTTGCAGGAAGGGATCCGCCGCAATGCCGAACGACGTCTCTATACCCCAAGCCGCCAAACTGCTGCGCAGGGCGAACCGCGTGTTGGTGATCGGCTGTTCGGGCGGCGGCAAAAGCACGCTGGCCCAACGGATATCAGAGCGTTTCGATCTTGCGTACCTGTCCTACGACCGCGACGTACGCTGGCTGCCGGGCTGGCAGGTCCGCGACCGGGCCGAGCAGCGCCGGATCGTGGCAGAAATGGTGCAGCGGGATCGCTGGGTGATGGACGGCACGACCGTGTCGACCTTCGACCTGCGGCTGCCGCGCACCGATCTGGTGATCTGGGTGCGCGTCCCGCGCCGCGTCGCACTGAGCGGTGTCGCGCGCCGGGTGCTGGCAAATTACGGCAAGGTCCGAAGCGACATGGCGGACGGATGCCCCGAAAAACTGCCCGACCGCGAATTTCTGACCTTCATCTGGACATTCGAGCGCCGCGTCGCGCCGCGTATCGTGACCGGCCTCGACCGCTTCGGCCCGGAGGTGCCGGTTGTGACGCTGCGGTCGCGGTGCGCGTTTCCCGCACTTATCGAAGGATAGAGCAAGATGCGAAAGGACGGAACCGGCCGACGTGGCCTGCTTCCTCACCAAGGGTGCCGGACCCATCCGTTTTGCGCCCGCTGGCTTGGAACAAGGCGCGCGGTGCGCAGGCTGCCCAAGTCAGAGCGGCGGATCGCATCGCCCCGCCATGCACCGTTTCAACTTGAGCTCATCGCGCGCCAAAGCAAGTTGCAGACAGACTGAACCGCGCGCGAGCAGCCTGACGCGGACGTACGAGCCAACCACCCGGCGCGGACTCAAGGCCGAAGGCCGCCGCGCCAGCACAAAGCAAAAGCCCCGCCGGTCCGGCGGGGCTTTCGGCAGTGTCGGCTGTGTCGCGGATCAGCTGATCTTGGTCAGCAGATCATCCAGCGACTTCTTTGCATCGCCGTAGAACATCCGCGTGTTGTCCTTGAAGAACAGCGGGTTCTCGATCCCGGAATAGCCGGTGCCCTGTCCGCGTTTGGACACGAACACCTGCTTGGCCTTCCAGCATTCCAGCACCGGCATGCCAGCGATGGGGCTGTTGGGATCGTCCTGCGCCGCGGGGTTCACGATGTCGTTCGACCCGATGACGATGGCGACATCCGTATCGGGGAAGTCGTCGTTGATCTCGTCCATTTCCAGAACGATGTCATAAGGCACCTTGGCCTCGGCCAGCAGCACGTTCATGTGGCCGGGCAGACGGCCCGCGACGGGGTGGATGGCGAACCGCACCTCCTTGCCCTTGGCGCGCAGGCGGCGGGTCAGTTCGGCCACGTTCTGCTGCGCCTGTGCCACGGCCATGCCGTAACCCGGGATGATGATGACCGAATCCGCCTCGTCCAGCGCGTTGGCCACGCCATCGGCGTCGATGGGCACCTGCTCGCCCTCGACCTCGGCCGCGGGGCCGGTCGAACCGCCAAAGCCGCCCAGGATCACCGACACGAAGGACCGGTTCATCGCCTTGCACATGATGTAGCTCAGGATCGCCCCCGAAGAGCCCACGAGCGCGCCCACGACGATCAGCAGGTCGTTGCCAAGGCTGAAGCCGATAGCCGCCGCCGCCCAACCGGAATAGCTGTTGAGCATCGACACGACGACAGGCATGTCCGCGCCACCGATCCCCATGATCAGGTGGTAGCCGATAAAAAGCGCCAGCAGTGTCAGCAGCACCAGCGTCCACGACCCGGCATCGGCCAGGTAGGCGATGGCCAGCAGCAGCGACAGCGCCGCCGCACCGGCATTGAGCATGTGCCCGCCCGGCAGCTTTTTCGCCGCCGAGTCGACCTTGCCCGCCAGTTTGCCATAGGCGATGACCGACCCGGTAAAGGTCACGGCGCCGATCCAGATGCCCAGCACCAGCTCGATCTTGAGGATGTTGATCTCGACCGCGGTCTTCTTGGCGACCAGCGTGGCAAAGCTGCCTTCGACCACCTCACCGGCGGTCTTGGCGGCCTCGACCATGTTGATGGTGAGATCGGCGTTGAAGCCCACGAACACCGCGGCAAGGCCCACAAGGCTGTGCATCACGGCGACAAGTTCGGGCATCTGGGTCATTTCGACCTTGGTGGCCAGCTGGTAGCCGACCCCCGCGCCCAGCGCGATGAGGACGATGGAGGCGATCCAAAGCCCCTGGCCCGGCCCAACCATGGTTGCAAGCACGGCAATCGCCATGCCGACGATGCCGTACCACACGGCGCGCTTGGCGCTTTCCTGGTTCGACAGGCCGCCCAACGACAGGATGAAGAGGACGGCGGCGACCGCGTAGGCCGCAATCGTGAATCCGTATTCCATGACGCGGCTCCTTTACGATTTCTGGAACATGGCGAGCATGCGCCGGGTGACAAGGAAACCGCCGAAGATGTTGATGGCGGCCATGAAGATGCCCAGCGCGGCCAGCGCCGTGATCAGAAGCGAGCTTGATCCGATTTGAATGAGCGCGCCCAGGATGATGATCGACGAGATCGCGTTCGTCACCGCCATCAGCGGCGTGTGCAGCGAATGCGCCACGTTCCAGATCACCTGGAAGCCGATGAACACCGACAGCACGAAGACGATGAAATGCTGCATGAAGCTTGCCGGCGCCACCAGGCCCGCCGCCAGCACCAGACCCGCACCGATGGCGATCAGCGTCACCTGCTGTTTGGTCTGCGCCTTGAAGGCGGCCAGTTCCTTTTCGCGCTTTTCCTCGGGCGTCAGTTCCTTGACCTTTTCCTTCGGCTTCTGGGCCGCGATGGCCTTGACCTTGGGGGGCGGCGGCGGGAACGTGACCTCTTTTTCATGCGCGATTGTCGCGCCACGGATCACGTCATCGTCCATGTTGTGATTGACCTGACCGTCCTTTTCGGGCGTCAGATCGGTCATCATGTGACGGATGTTGGTGGCGTAAAGGGTCGAGGATTGCGTCGCCATACGGCTGGGGAAGTCGGTGTAGCCGATGATGGTCACGCCGTTGTCGGTGACGATCTTTTCGTCCATCACCGTCAGCTTGCAGTTGCCGCCCTTTTCTGCCGCGAGGTCGACGATGACCGATCCGGGCTTCATCGCCTCGACCATGTCCTTGGTCCAAAGCTCGGGCGCTTCGCGGTTGGGGATCAGCGCCGTGGTGATGACGATGTCCATGTCGGGGGCCAGTTCGCGGAACTTGGCCAGCTGGGCCTCGGCAAATTCGGGGCTGGAGACGGAGGCATAACCGCCGGTTTCCGCGCCGTCCTTTGCCTCTTCCTCGAAATCGAGGAAGACGAACTCGGCCCCCATCGATTCAACCTGCTCTGCCACTTCGGGGCGCACGTCAAAGGCATAGGTCATCGCACCAAGCGAGGTGGACGTACCGATGGCGGCAAGACCTGCGACACCGGCGCCGACAACCAGCACCCTGGCGGGCGGCACCTTACCGGCCGCCGTCACCTGACCGGTGAAAAAGCGGCCGAAATTGTTGCCCGCCTCGATCACAGCGCGGTAGCCCGCGATATTGGCCATTGACGACAGCGCGTCCATCTTCTGGGCGCGGCTGATGCGCGGCACCATGTCCATGGCGATGACAGACGCGCCCTTTGCGGCGGCGTCCTTCATCAGCTGTTCGTTCTGCGCGGGCCAGAAGAAGGAAATGAGCAGCTTGTCGGCGCTCAGGCGCTTGACCTCGGCATCCGAGGGCGGGCGAACCTTGGCGATGATGTCGGCGGCCTTCCAAAGGGCGGCGGTGGTCTTGATCACCTCGACACCGGCCTCGGCATAGGCTTCATCGGTAAACCCGGCTTTCATGCCGGCCCCCGCTTCGATCGCGCAGTCATAGCCCAGCTTTTGCAGCTGGCGCGCCGAATCCGGGGTCATGGCGACGCGCGCCTCGCCCTCGAACACTTCCTTTGGCGTTCCTATCTTCACGTTGTCTGTCCCCTCTTGTGTTCAAACAAGCACGTTGCGTCGCTGCGGCGACGGGTCCCGAATGGGTCTACCCTTCTGACCTAGCACACACAACCTCATCAGAAGTCGTAGAGCATAGGGCGAAGGAAAGTTAAAGCCACCTGTTCGTTTGTTGCGCGTAACGGTCGAATTCCGCAACAAACTTAGCCTTCAGTCGCGCCTCTTCAGGCAGGATAAAGCGCCTCTCAAGGGTCCAGACAAGGATCGGAACCAGCGGTAGCGCCAACACCGCATCCCAGCGCAGGATCAGCCCGGCAAGGATCAGCGAATCGGCCAGGTAGATCGGATTGCGCGACCGGCTGAAGATTCCGCTGGTGATCAGGCGCTCGGGCGTCAGGTGCGGGATGATGGTGGTGCGGTGGCGGCGGAACTCGTACGCGGCGAGCGCGATCAGCAAGAGCCCGGCGCCCACCAGCAGCCCGCCCGCGAAATCCGCCCAGACGCCGCCGAACCCCAGCCCCATCGGCAGATAGGTCGCCTGCACCCAGGCCAAGGCGCAGAAGACGGCAAGCCAGATGGGTGGCAGATCGAACCATTTCATCGCAATCCCTCCGCGAGGACGCCCGTCAGGGCGGATCGAGCAGGCCGCATTTACCTGCGCAAACGCGGCCTTATTCCCACTCCATCTCCTCGAACACCCGGCCCGCGTTCTTGGTGGCCAGCTCCTCGAATGTGTCGAGATGCGCCCAGTTCGACTGATCGACATAATAGGCTCCCGCCAGATCGCCGCCCTCGTCCAGATGCGCGCCCACCTTGGCGCGAATGTCCCTGAGGTAGTCCGAGGTATAGCGCGTCACCTGCGCCATGTTCGTCGGATGGCCATGGCCCGGGATCACGTAGGTTGCCCCCAGACCGGTGAACGGCCCGTCAAAGGTGTCTATCCAGCAGGAGGTGCAGGTGTCCTGAAAGATCGGCGGCATGCGTTCGTGAAACGCGATGTCGCCCGCGATCACGATGTCCCAGTCGGGGATCCAGACCTGCGTGTCCCCCGGCCCGTGGGCCGAGCCAAGGTGCAGCACCTCGAGCGTCACATCGCCCATCTCGATCACCTCGCGGTCGGAAAACGACCGGTTCGCCGCCACCACCCGCGTGCCTTCAGCCTTGTCTCGGTTATAGCGCTGCATGCCTTGCAGGATGAAATCGCCGTTCTCCTCGACCTCGGCAATCGCCTCTTCATGGGCGAGGATATCGACACCCTGGTCCGCCCAGTAGCTGTTGCCCAGCATCGCATGACCCTGGCCGTTTTCGTTGATCACCAGCTTCACGGGCTGGTCGGTCACGGCCTTGATCTCGTCATGCAGCGCCGCCGCCAGCCGCGCCGAGGCGCCGCCGTTGATGACCACCACGCCGTCGCCGGTCACCACGAAGGACAGGTTGTTGTTGTGGCCGGCGTTTTCGTAGGTCGGCGGAGCGGTCGCGCCGATGGCGCTCCAGACATGCGGGATGACCTCGACGGGTTTGTCGTATAGTTCGGAGGCCGGGTATTTGTCGGCGATATCCTCGGACGCCGCCGCCGCGACAGGCAGCAGACAGGCAAGAGCGGTCGATACGTGGCGCATGAGATCCCCCTTCACAGGCCAACACATTCACACAGGCGAATGCGTTTGGCAACGGGCATCTTGCCAACCCCGCCCGCTCGGATAGGCTGTGCCCAATCAACGGAGGACATCCATGTCACTGACAGGCAAACACGCGCTGATCACCGGCGGCGGCACCGGCATCGGCCTTGGCATCGCAAAGGCGCTTGCGGGCGAAGGCGCGCAGGTGACGATCACCGGACGCCGCGCCGCCGTGCTCGAAGCCGCGGCCGACGAACACGGCCTTTTCGCGCAGGTGATGGACGTGATGGACGAGGCGTCGGTCAGGGACGGCATCGCCGCCGCGGTGGCCGCCCGCGGCCCGGTGCAGATCTGCGTGCCCAATGCAGGCATCGCCGAAGGCCGCGCCCTGCACAAGACGGACATGGAATTCTGGCGCACGATGATGGCCACCAACCTGGATGGCGCGTTCCTTACGATCCGCGAAAGCCTGACCTCGATGCGCGAAACCGATTGGGGCCGGGTCATCGCCGTATCGTCGATCGCGGGTCTGCGGGGCCTCAAGGGCGCGCCGACCTACACCGCCAGCAAGCACGGGCTCATCGGCCTGATCAAGGGGCTGGCGGCGGATTATCTGGGCAAGCCCTACACCTTCAACGCGCTTTGTCCGGCCTATGTGGATACCGAGATCGTCCCCTCCAACATCGCCCGGATCATGGAACGCACCGGGATGAACCGCGAAGAGGCGGAAAAGATCGTCATCGGCGCCAACCCGCACGGGCGGCTGATCACCGCCGATGAGGTGGCCGAAGCCGCGCTTTGGCTTTGCGCGCCACATTCGGGCAGCGTCAACGGCCAGGCCATCCAGATCGCGGGGGGCGAATTTTGACCGATTTCACCTGGACCCGGAAGCAGTTTCACCTGCCCATGGGGATGATCTACCTCGACGGCAATTCGCTGGGTCCGATGCCCAAGGCCGCGCCCGCGCGGATCGACGCGATGCTGCGGGCGGAATGGGGCGAACAGTTGATCACCGGCTGGAACGCCAGCGGCTGGATGGCCCAGCCGCGCAGCCTGGGCGACCGCATCGCGCGGCTGATCGGGGCGGAAAAGGGCCATGTGGTGATGGGCGACACGCTGTCGATCAAGGTCTACCAGGCGCTTGCCGCCGCCCTGCAACTGCGCCCCGACCGGCGGGTGATCCTGTCGGATACCGGCAACTTTCCGTCCGATCTTTACATGGCGCAGGGGCTGGTCAAGCTGCTGGGCGACCGGGCCGAACTGCGCGTCGTCAAACCGCAGGATGTGGCGGACAATATCACCGAAGACGTGGCCGTCACCCTGCTGACCGAGGTCGATTACCGCACCGGACGGATGCACGACATGGCGGCGCTCACCGCACTGGCCCAGAACAAGGGCGCGCTGACGATCTGGGATCTTGCGCATTCCGCCGGGGCCATCCCTGTCGATCTGGCCGGGGCGCAGGCCGATTTCGCCGTCGGCTGCACCTACAAGTACCTCAACGGCGGGCCGGGCGCGCCCGCGTTCATCTACGTCGCCCCGCGCCACGCGGATGTGGTGGACCCGGCGCTTGCGGGCTGGCTGGGCCACGCCAAACCCTTTGATTTCTCGCGCGACTACACCCCCGGCGCCGGGGTCGAACGCATGCGCGTGGGCACCCCGCCGGTGGTGCAGATGACCCTGCTGGAAACCGCGCTCGATATCTGGGACAGGGTGGATATGGCCGACGTGCGCCGCCAGTCCATCGCCCTGTGCGAGGATTTCATCGAACGGGTCGAGGCAGAGTGTCCGCAGCTCAAACTCTTCAGCCCGCGCGACGCCACCCGGCGCGGCAGCCAGGTCAGTTTCCGGGCCGAGAACGGTTATGCCATCATGCAGGCCCTGATCGCCGACGGCGTGATTGGCGATTTCCGCGCGCCGGACGTGATGCGCTTCGGCTTCTGTCCGCTCTACATCACCCACGACGATGTCGAAGAGGCGGTGTCGGTCCTGACCCGCATTCTGCGCGGCGCGCTCTGGGACAAGCCGGAATTCCTGCAACGCAAGGCGGTCACCTGACCGCCGCACCCTGCCCGCCCGGCGCGGTGTTGCGGCCAGCGCAACAATAGACCGCCCTTGGGCCGGGCCCCTGACGGCGGCGCCGCGCAGGCCGCAGGCCCTTGATTTGGGGGAAAATACGCCTTTCAGCCATATCTTTGCGCCGCAGTTAAACCGCATTTCATTCAAATTTTCGCCCTTCCGAGACTGTATCTCATTTGGAAACCGGCAGCGTCACAGCTGTGCCCTGCCGGATTTGCAACCGGTGCCCCGGCAGATGTGGCGCGTCGGGTAAGGGGTACGGCGGGCGTTTTGTCCGTGGTTTTGATGAGGTTACGGACATGCCCGACGGGTATCTTGTATCGCTGGGAGACGCGTATTTCGACGCCGGTGACACGATCAGCGGCGGCATTGTCACGTTCACCACCGATACCATCCTGGGGGCGGGCGAATGGGTCTGGACCGGCACTTTCGGCGGCACCACCTACACATATGAAAGCGAACCGGGCGTCTATCACCTGGCCACCGACGGCAACGTCTATTTCGTGCCCGACCTGGGGCCGGTCACAACGCTGTCGGACGGCTTTGCCTCGCTCACGCCCACAAACGGCACGGTGGACGGCACCGGCGGGGCCGAGCTTATCGATCACGACTACCTCGACACCGGGGGCGACGGCGTCGATTTCAACCCCGGCAATCCCAACGACAGCATCCTCGCGGGTGCGGGCAACGACACCGTCGCCGCAGGTCTGGGCAACGATACCGTCGGCGGCGGCGATGGCAACGACCTGATCTACGGCGATTTCGGCGTCTATGCCGCCGATCCGATCAGCGACCAGCTGCAGTGGGACAACGAAGGCGGCAACACAACCAACGTCGCGGCGGGCTTTACCCAGGACACCGGCGCGGTCGACGTGACCGTGTCCTTCACCAACACCGGCAACAACAACCCGACCTTCCAGATCGACACCGACGACACGCAATACGTCGCGGGCGGAGAGCCGTTCGACAACAACTCGTCGGTCTACCTGTTCGGCAATGGCGACGGGGCGACCTCGACCACCACCATCGACTTTGCCCCCAGCGCAGGCTCCAGCGTCGGGGATGAGGTCGAAAACGTCCGCTTCCGCATCAACGATGTCGACTGGGGCAGCGGCAACCACACCGATGTGGTGACCGTCAACGCCTATGATGCCGATGGCAACCCGGTGGCCGTAACGCTGACGCCCTCGGGCGGCGACACGGTCGTTGGCAACACCATCACCGCCAACACCGTCGGTGACGCCCCGGCGGACGCGGGCGGGTCCGTCCTGGTGGAAATCGCGGGCCCCGTCGCCAGCGTCGAGATCATCTATGGCAACGCCCAGGGCGGCACGCAGGCGATCTGGGTCACGGATGTCCACTTTGACGCGATCCTGGACGAGGCTGGTGACGACAGCCTGTCGGGCGGGCTGGGCAACGACACGATCTTTGGCGATGCGGGCAACGACACCCTGCTGGGCGATGGCGGCGCCGACAGCCTGATCGGCGGCGCAGGCGACGATTCCGTCAACGGCGGCAGCGGCAACGACACGCTGGTGGGCGGCGCGGGCAACGACACCTTCACCGGCGGTACCGGCGTCGATACGCTGGACTATTCGGCCTCGGCGGGTGCCGTGCAGGTGAACCTTGCGACCAACAGCGTCGCGGGCGGCGATGCGCAGGGCGACGTGCTGACCGGCGGGGTCGAGAACGTGATCGCCACCGCGCAGGCCGATACGCTGACCGGCGACGGGCTGGCCAACAGCTTTGCCGCGGGGGCCGGCAACGACACGCTATCGGGCGGCGGCGGCAGCGACACCCTGCTGGGCGAGGACGGCGCCGACACCATATCGGGCGGCACCGGGAACGACAGCCTCGTGGGCGGTGCAGGCGACGACACGCTCGAAGGCGGCGCAGGCGCGGACACTCTCAACGCCGGTGCGGGGATGGACTATGTGTCCTACGCCACCTCCACCGCCGGGGTGACTGTCAACCTGACCACAAACACCTTCAGCGGGGGCCATGCCACCGGCGACGTGAGCGAAGGCGGCATCGACGGCATCATCGGATCGGGCTTCAACGACAGCCTGACCGGCTATGACCCGCAGGGCCCGGACTGGACCAACGTGATCTCCGGCGGTGCGGGCGACGACACGATCGACGGCATGGGCGGCGACGATTCGCTTTATGGCGAGGCCGGGGCCGACAGCATCCTGGGCGGGGACGGCAACGACGTTGTGGATGGCGGAACCGACGCCGACACGCTGGACGGCGGGCTGGGCGACGACACCCTTGTGGGCGGGTCCGGCGGCGACAGCATCAGCGGCGGCGACGGCGCGGATTTCATCGACGCGGGCACCGGCAACGACATCGTCAGCGGTGGTGCTGGCAACGACACGATCGGCGGCAACGACGGCGACGACGTCATCGCCGCCGATGATGGCGACGACGCCGTGCTTGGCGGCAGCGGCAACGACACAATCGGCGGCGGCGCCGGCGCCGACACGATCCTTGGCGGTGCCGATGACGACGTGATCTCGGGCGGCACCGGCGCGGACGAGCTTTACGGCGACGGCGGCAACGACACGATCTTTTTCGGTCAGGGCGATACCGTGTCGGGCGGCGACGGCGACGACGTGTTCAACCTTGTCGATTTGGCCGAGGCGGGCAGCGCAGGCATCACCATCCTGGGCGGCACCACGTCGCAAAGCGCGGGCGACACGCTGAACCTCAACGGTCTGGCGGACCGCACGACCCTCAGCGTGGTCGATAACGGCGGCGGTGAATTCAGCGGCTCCGTCACCATGCTGGACGGCACGCTGATCACCTTTTCGAACATCGACAACGTGATCTGCTTTACCCCCGGCACCCGCATCCTGACGCCGCAGGGCCCGCGTCCCGTGGAAACCCTGCGCCCCGGCGATCTCATCGTGACCCGCGATCATGGTCCGCAGCCGCTGCGGTGGGTCGGGTCCAAGACCGTCCCGGCGCAGGGCCACCTGGCCCCGGTGCAAATCGCCGCCGAGGTCCTGCCGGGGGCCAACCGGCCGTTGCTGGTGTCACCGCAGCACCGCCTGCTGTTCGAAGGGTACGAGGCCGAACTGATGTTCGGCCCGTCCGAAGTGCTGGTCTCGGCCAAGCACATGATCGACGGGCAGAATATCCGCCAGGTCGAGGGGGGCGACGTCACCTATATTCATCTGATGCTGGACCGGCACGAGGTGATCTATGCCGAAGGCGCGGCGACCGAAAGCTTCCACATCGGGCACCACAGCCTCGAAACGCTGAGCGATGCGTCGCGCGCCGATCTTTTCGAGGCGTTCCCGCATCTCAAATCCGATCCCGGCGCCTATGGCGACACCGCGCGGCTTTGTCTCAAGCGGCACGAGGCGCTGTCGCTCTTTGCCGGGCATTCCGGCAGGAAGGCGGCCTGAGCCATGGGATGTTGCCTGACCATCGAACTGACCTGCGGCGCGGCCCGGCGCGCCCGTGTTCAGGCGGATTTGCGCCCCGGCAGGGCCCGCGCGGCGGCAAAGTCGCGCACCGCGTCGCCGAAGCTGGTGAACAGCGGCCGCGACACCGGGTCGTTCGCCGCGTCCCATTCGGGATGCCACTGGACCGACAGGCTGAAACCCGGCGCGCCTTCGATATACGTGGCCTCGGGCGTGCCGTCGGGCGCGTAGCCGTCTATGACGATGCGCCGTCCCGGGGTCTTGATCCCCTGCCCGTGAAGCGTGTTGGTCATCACCTCGGTCGCGCCGAACAGCCCGTGAAACGGCCCGCCTTCGGACACGGTCACGATATGGCGCAGCGCGAACTTTTCCTCCAGCGTGCCATCGGGCGGCATACGGTGGTTCATCCGCCCCGGCAGATCGCGAATCTCGGGGTACAGCGTGCCGCCCATGGCGACGTTGACCTCTTGAAAGCCGCGGCAGACGCCGAAAAACGGCTGGCCCCGTTCGACGCAGGCCCGCACCAGCGGCAGAACGATGGCATCGCGGGCGCGATCGAATTCGCCATGGGCGGCAGTGACTTCTTCGCCGTATTCCTCGGGGTGGACATTCGGCCGCCCGCCGGTCAGCAGGAAGCCGTCGCAGGTGTCCAGCAACTCCGCGACCGACACCAGCCGCGGATCGGCGGGAATGACCAGCGGAATGCAGTCCGCGACGCAGGCGACCGCCTCTGAGTTCATCGTGCCGCCGGCGTGGGCGGGATACTGATCGTTCAGCAGGTAATGATTGCCGATGATGCCGACGATGGGGCGGGTCATGTGCGTCCTTTGCCTGGGGTTATGACAAATACATAGGCCATTTGTCGGTGTTGGAAAAGATCGGGCCGGACCGGTGCGCAGGTTTTGCGCCCGCAAGACCGCCCTGTGATCAAATCCGCGGCGCTGGCCCGTCGCCCTACCCGATCAGCCCGGCCACCACGCCGCCCAGATCGTCGAAATTGTGCAAGAGCGCCTCTGGCCCCAGATCGCGCACATCCTCGTCGCCCGGGCCAAAGGTCACCAGCACGCACGGCACCCCGGCGGCCCGCGCTGTCTTGCGGTCGGTCGCGGTGTCACCGATGAGGCAGCTTTGCGCAACCGCCCCGCCCGCCTGAAGCACAGCCGCCTCATAGGGCTGCGGGTCGGGCTTGCGCACCGGCAGCGTGTCTGCCCCGATCAGGGAACCGAAGAGATCGCGCACGCCCAGGCTGACCAGCAGGTTCTGGGCCAGCCCCTCGGGTTTGTTGGTGCAGATGCCGACCTTGTAGCCCGCACGCCGCAACGCCTCGACCGCATCCACAGCGCCGGGATACATCACCGTATGGCTGTTGATGTCGTCGCCATAAGCCCGGAGCAGTTCGGGATACCAGCGGTCGACCTCGGCCTCGGACAGCGCCCCCATCCGCCCCAGCCCCAGCGTCAGCATCGCCCGCCCGCCGCGCAACGCGGTACCTGCGTCCGCCTTGGCGTCAAGCTGCGGACCCGCCCCCATCGCAACGAAGCAGCGGTTCGCCGCGGCAATCAGATCGCCGGACGTGTCGGCCAACGTCCCGTCGAGGTCGAAAATCACCGTGCGCATCTTTGAATCCTTCCTGTCACAACCCGCAATCCAACGTGAAGCGACCCACCTTGCCCTGCGCCACAGGATCGATAAAACGGACCCGGACAAATAACAAAGAGAAACCATATGCGCATCGCCCTGATCATCCTTGCCGCGGGCAAAGGCACAAGGATGGAATCGGACCTCCCGAAAGTGCTGCACAAGATCGCGGGCGCGCCGATGCTGGTCCATGCCATGCAATCGGGCGCGGCGCTTGAACCCGAGCGCGTGATTGTCGTCGCGGGTCATGGCGCGGAGAAGGTCGAGGCCGCGGCGCTGGATCACGATCCCGAGGCGCAGATCGTCGTGCAATCCGAACAACTTGGCACCGGGCATGCCGTGGCGCAGTCGCGGGACGCGCTGGAGGATTTCGACGGAGATGCCATCGTGCTTTATGGCGACACGCCGTTCATCAGCGACGCGACGCTGGAAAAGATGGTCGCGGCGCGGAAAGGCGCGGACGTGGTGGTTCTGGGGTTCGACGCCGCCGATCCAGCGCGCTATGGGCGGCTGATCCTCGACGGCGACAGGCTCGACCGGATCGTCGAATACAAGGATGCGACGGATGAAGAGCGCGCGATAACCCTTTGTAACTCCGGCTTGATCGCGGCGGATAGCGCCACGCTGTTTGATCTGCTTGACGCTGTCGGAAACGACAATGCAGCGGGCGAATACTACCTGCCCGACATCGTCGCCATCGCCCGCGACCGCGGCCTTTCGGCCACCGCCGTCACCTGTGACGAAGCCGAGACGCTGGGTGTGAACAGCCGCGCCGAACTGGCCCGTGCCGAGGCGCTGTTTCAGGCCCGCGCCCGCGCCGCGCTTGTGGCGGACGGCGTGACGATGCAGGCCCCCGACACGGTGTTTCTGAGCTGGGACACCGCCATCGGACGCGATACCGAGGTTGAACCCAATGTGATCTTCGCCCCCGGCGTCACCGTCGAATCCGGTGCCCGCATCCGGGCGTTTTCGCATCTCGAAGGCTGCCACGTATCGCGCGGCGCGGTGGTCGGCCCCTATGCCCGCCTGCGCCCCGGCGCAGAGCTGGCCGAGGATGTGCATGTGGGCAATTTTGTCGAGGTGAAGAACGCGCAGCTCGCCACCGGGGTCAAGGCGAACCACCTGAGCTATATCGGCGATGCGGATATCGGCGCGGGCACCAACATCGGCGCGGGCACGATCACCTGCAATTATGACGGTGTTTTCAAACACCGCACGGTGATCGGCGAAGGCGCCTTTATCGGGTCGAACACCATGCTCGTCGCGCCGGTCACCGTGGGCGACGCGGCGCTGACCGGAAGCGGGTCGGTGATCACCTCGGACGTGCCTGCGGGCGATCTGGCGATGGGCCGGGCGCGGCAGGAAAACAAGCCCGGTATGGGGCGCAAACTGATGGAGATGCTGCGCGCCCGAAAGGTGCGTCAGCAGAAAGGGCAAGACTGATGTGCGGTATCGTGGGCATTCTGGGCGGGCACGAGGTCGCCCCCACCCTGGTCGAGGCGCTGGGGCGGCTGGAGTATCGCGGCTACGACAGCGCCGGGATCGCGACCGTCAACGCGGGCCATCTGGACCGCCGCCGCGCGGTCGGCAAGCTGGTGAACCTCAGCGATCTGCTGGTGCACGAGCCGCTGGCGGGCAAGGCCGGTATCGGTCACACCCGCTGGGCCACCCATGGCGCGCCGACCACCACCAACGCGCATCCGCACCAAGCAGGCCCCGTCGCCGTGGTGCACAACGGCATCATCGAGAATTTCCGCGAACTGCGCGAAGAGATGGAGCGCGCGGGCCTGTCCTGCACCTCGGACACCGACACTGAAACGGTGGCCGTGCTGACGCAACATCACATGTCCCAGGGGCTCAACCAGGTGGATGCGGCGTTCAAGACGCTGGACCGGCTGGAAGGCGCCTTTGCGCTGGTGTTCCTGTTCGACGGGCAGGACGATCTGATGATCGCCGCGCGCAAGGGCAGCCCGCTGGCCATCGGCCACGGCGATGGCGAGATGTACGTCGGATCGGACGCTATCGCCCTCGCGCCGCTCACCGACCGGATCACCTATCTCGCCGAAGGTGACCGCGCCGTGATCACCCGCGCCTCGGTCGAGATACGGGACGAGGCGGGAGAGATCGTGACCCGCCCGGTCAAGCGGATCCACCAGGATGCCACCCGCGTCGACAAGGCCGGGTACAAGCACTTCATGGCCAAGGAAATCGCCGAACAGCCCACCGTTCTGGCCGGGGCGCTGTCCAGCTACGTGCGCGACCGCAAGATTAACCTGCCCGGCGAAGGCATTGATTTCACAACCGTTGACCGGTTGTCGATGGTGGCCTGCGGCACCGCCTTCTATGCCTGCCTCACAGCTAAATACTGGTTCGAACAGCTGGCCGGGCTGCCGGTCGATGTGGATATCGCTTCGGAATTCCGCTACCGCGAACCGCCCATCCCGGCGCGGACCACGGCGCTTTTCGTCAGCCAGTCGGGCGAAACCGCCGACACGCTGGCCGCGCTGCGCTATTGCCAGGGCAAGGCGGATCGGATCGTGTCGGTCATCAACGTCCCGGAAAGCTCGATTGCGCGGGAAAGCGATCTGGCGCTGCCAATTCATGCAGGCGTGGAGGTCGGCGTCGCCTCCACCAAGGCGTTCACCTGCCAGCTCAACGTGCTGCTGCTGCTGGCGCTGAAGGCGGCGGTGGACCGGGGCCGGATGACAATTGACGCGCAGGTCGAAGTGCTTGAGGCGCTCAATGGCCTTCCGGGTGTGCTGAACATCGCGCTGGACCGGGACACGGCGATTGCAAAGGTGTCGCGCCGCCTCGCCGAGGCGCGTGACGTGCTGTTCCTGGGGCGCGGGCTGATGTACCCCCTGGCGCTTGAGGGTGCACTGAAACTGAAGGAAATCAGTTATATACATGCCGAAGCTTATGCATCGGGCGAACTCAAGCACGGGCCCATCGCGCTCATTGACAAGACCGTGCCGGTGGTGGTCATGGCCCCCCGCGACAGCCTCTTCGACAAGACCGTGTCGAACATGCAGGAGGTGATGGCGCGCGGCGGCAAGGTGCTGTTGATCACCGACGCGGCGGGCGCGGCCGAGGCCGGGGGTGATGTCTGGCAGACCGTGGTGCTGCCCGAGGTGCCCGATGTGCTGACGCCGATCCTGTATGCCCTGCCCGCGCAGTTGCTGGCCTATCACACCGCCATCGCCAAGGGCACGGATGTGGACCAGCCCCGCAACCTCGCGAAATCCGTCACGGTGGAATGACGCCAGAGCACGCGCTGGATGCTCTGCGGGCGGCGGCGGACCCTGGCCGGGCCGCGCAGATGGCCGCCTATCACAAGGCGCCGCGCGTCTATCTGGGCGTGCCGAACCCTGCGACAAATGCGCTGACCCAGGGCTGGCGGCAGAGCCTGAACCTGCCCGACCGGATCGCGCTCGCCGACGGGCTGTGGCGCAGCGACATTTTCGAGGCCCGGCTGGCGGCGGCCAAGCTGCTGACCCAGGCGCGCATCCGCCCCGACGCAGAGGTCTGGGCACTGATCCAGGCCTGGGTGCCGGAGTTCGACAGCTGGGCCATCGCCGATCATGCCTGCATGGCCGGGCAGCGGCGGCTGACCGCCGATCCCGCGCGGCTGGACACGGTCGAGCACTGGACGCAAAGCCCACACATGTGGACGCGGCGCGCGGCGCTGGTGGTTACCCTGCCCTGGACAAAGCAGAATTTTCCCAAGCCCGAAGAACGGTCGGCGCGGACCCGCATCCTGGGCTGGGCGGCGGGCTATGTGCCTGACCGCGACTGGTTCATCCAGAAGGCCGTCGCCTGGTGGCTGCGCGATCTGTCGAAACATGATCCGGAAAGCGTCCGCGCGTTTCTGGCCGATCACCGCGATGGGATGAAGCCGTTCGCGCGCCGCGAGGCGGCGAAATACCTCTGATTCGCCAAGAACTTGGCCAGAACGGTGGTCAGCCGCCTGCGAAAACCTCGATCGTCGGCAGATCGGTCAGCGACGCGCCGATGAGCCGCATCGCCGCAAGCGAGATCCGGCTGCCGCCATCGGCAATCGGGATGAGGTCGACCTGCGCGGATTTGCCCGTGCCGGGCAGCAGCACGCGGCCCGAGGTGGGGGCGTCCACCAGCGTCGTTTCCAGCCAGAACCCCGGCCGCGCCGGATCGCCCAGCGACGCCACGGTCGTGCCCAGCGACCGTTCGCCAGCGGGTTCGGCCGGGGCCGCGGCGGCGGCGCGTTCCTCTGCGGTGGTGGTGTCGAAATCCTCGACCGTGCGGGCGGCAGGCGGCGGGGTGCGCGAGATGACGGGCGCGGCCGCCGCCTCTTCTGCCGGGGGCGGGGCCGCGGCGGCGGGCTGCGGCTGGGCCTGGTTCATCATGTCGGAACAGGCACCCAGCGGCACCAGACAGATGAGCGGAAAAAGTTTCGAGAAGTCACCCATATGGCACCTAAGTCGTGATCGCGTTTCGATGGCGATACTTGCCCATCGGCGCGCGGAATACTAGGGTCTGCGCATGACATCGCCCCTGATTGATCCCTTCCTGCGCCCGATTTCGTATCTGCGCGTCTCGGTCACCGACCGCTGCGATTTTCGCTGCGTCTACTGCATGTCCGAGAACATGACCTTTCTGCCGAAGAAAGAGCTTCTGACGCTCGAGGAGCTGGACCGCATGTGTTCGACCTTCGTGCGGCTGGGGGTGGAAAAGCTGCGCATCACCGGCGGCGAACCGCTGGTGCGGCGCGATATCCTGACGTTCTTTCGGGCCATGACCCGGCATCTTGAGGCCGGCACGCTGAAGGAACTGACGCTGACCACCAACGGATCGCAGCTCGAACGGTTCGCGGACGATCTTTATGCCGCGGGCGTGCGGCGTGTGAACATCTCGCTCGATACGCTGGACGAGCAGAAGTTCGCCGATATCACCCGCTGGGGCCGCCTGCCTCAGGTGCTGCGCGGCATCGACGCCGCGCAAAAGGCCGGACTCAGGGTCAAAATCAACACCGTGGCGCTTAAGGGCTTCAACGAGGATGAATTGCTGACCCTCACCGAATGGTGTGCACGCCGCGACATGGACCTGACCTGGATCGAGGTCATGCCGATGGGCGACATAGGCAACGAGGATCGGCTGGGCCAGTACTGGAAGCTGGACGACCTGCGCCGGACGCTGGGCAAGCACTACACGCTGACCGATCTGCCCGAAAGCACCGGCGGCCCCGCGCGCTATGTGCGGCTGGAAGAGACAGGCCAGAAAATCGGGTTCATCACGCCGCTCACGCATAACTTCTGCGAAAGCTGCAACCGCGTGCGGCTGACCTGCACCGGCGAGCTTTTCATGTGCCTGGGCCAGGAGGACAACGCCGACCTGCGCTCGGCCCTGCGCAACCATCCGGGCAGTGACGCCCCGCTGGAGGCGGCGATCCGCGCTGCGATCGCGCGCAAGCCAAAGGGCCACGATTTCGACTATTCCCGGCAGTCGGTCGACGGACGCGTATCGCGGCACATGAGCCATACGGGCGGGTGAGGCACCGGAAAATTCGGATTTTCCGGTCCGTTTTCCTTGAGGAAAACGGCCGCTTCACGGGCGGCTGATCTCTCCCCCGCCCACCGCCGCGCGCACGCCGGTCGTGGACGGGCACGAGGTCGGTAGCCCCCGCGCCACCCGCACCGCGAGATAGGCAAAGGCCTGCGCTTCAAGCATGTCGCCATCAAGCCCCACCGCCTCCACCGGCTCGACCGGGCAGTCGAGGCCGGCGGCCAGCATCGCCATCATCACCGGGTTGTGCCGCCCGCCGCCCGTCACCAGCAGCCGCGCGGGCGGGGTCGGGCAATGCTCAACCCCGCGCATCACGGCGGCGGCGGCCATCGCGGTCATGGTGGCGGCGGCATCTGCATCGTCGAGCTCGCGCACGAGGTCCAGCATCAGCGAAAAATCGTCCCGGTCCAGGGACTTGGGCGGCATCTTGAGGAAATAACCTTCGTCGAGGAACAGCTCCAGCGCGCCATCGACCACCTGTCCCGTGGCGGCCAGCGCGCCGTCACGGTCACATTCCAGCCCGCGGCGCTGGGTCATCAGGTCGTTGATCGGAGCGTTGGCAGGCCCGGTGTCGAAGGCCAGTAGCGCGCCCTGGGCCTCGGGCCGGTCAACCGACGGATCGACCCATGTGAGGTTGCCCACCCCGCCGAGGTTGAGAAAGGCCATGGGTGCTGTCGCGCCGATCCATTTGGCGCAGGCGAAATGATAGAACGGCGCCAGCGGCGCGCCCTCACCGCCCAGCCGCACGTCGTTGCTGCGGAAATCCCAGACCACGGGCACGCCCAGCGCTTTCGCCAGCGCCCCGCCGTCGCCCAGCTGGTGCGTGCCGCGCCCGCGCGGATCATGCGCCAGGGTCTGGCCGTGAAACCCGATCAGATCGACCCCGTCATAGGCGCCCAACGCCTCGATATGAGCGGTCTGGATCACCTCTTGCGCCGCTTCCAGCCCCGCGCCCGGCCAGCGGCCCAGCACCGCCCGCAGTTCGGCCCTTTCGGCATCGGAATAGGGCCGGTAGCCTGAGCGGCCGAACTCGAGGATGACCTCACCATCGGTGCGCAGCATCGCCGTGTCGACACCGTCCAGCGACGTGCCCGACATCGCCCCCAGCGCCCAGATCGCCTGCCTGCCCAACATGGTCTTTTCCTTCGCCACTCCGGTCACTATAGGTTGCGCGCACTTTAGAGGGAACAGACCATGACCTACCATCCCAAATCGGACTTCATGCGCGTCATGATAGAGCGCGGCTTTCTGGCCGACTGCACCGATTATCAGGGCCTTGACGAGGCGCTGACCAAGGGGGTGGTGCCGGGCTATATCGGCTTTGACGCGACGGCGAAATCGTTGCACGTGGGCAGCCTGATCCAGATCATGACGCTGCGCTGGCTGCAGAAGACCGGGCACAAGCCCATCACGCTCATGGGCGGCGGCACCACCAAGGTGGGCGACCCGAGCTTTCGCGCCGAGGAACGCCCGCTGCTGACGCCCGCGCAGATCGACGACAACATCGCCGGGATCAAGCAGGTGTTCGAAAAATACGTCGATTACGGCGACAACCCCACCGGCGCGCTGATGCTCAACAATGCCGAATGGCTGGACGGGCTCAACTACCTCGACTTCCTGCGCGACATCGGTCGGCATTTTTCGGTCAACCGGATGCTGGCGTTCGAGTCGGTGAAATCGCGGCTCGACCGCGAACAGTCGCTGTCGTTCCTCGAATTCAACTACATGATCCTGCAGGCCTATGATTTTCTGGAACTGAATCGCCGTTACGGCTGTCTGGTGCAGTTCGGCGGATCGGACCAGTGGGGCAACATCGTCAACGGCATCGACCTGACGCGCCGGGTGCTGGATCACGAGATCTATGGCCTGACGACGCCGCTTCTGACCACCAGCGACGGCAAGAAGATGGGCAAGACCGCCAACGGGGCGATCTGGCTCAATGCCGACATGCTGAGCCCCTATGAGTTCTGGCAGTTCTGGCGCAACACCACCGATGCCGATGTGGGCCGGTTCCTCAAGCTTTATACCGAGCTCCCGGTCGAGGAATGCGACCGTCTGGGCGCGCTTGGCGGGTCCGAGATCAACAGCGCCAAGATCCGTCTGGCCAACGAGGTCACGACGCTTTGCCACGGGGCCGAGGCCGCCGCGACGGCAGAGGCGACCGCGCGTGAGGTCTTCGAGCGGGGCGGCGTGGGCGACGATCTGCCAACGCTGGAGCTGACGGCGGACGAGCTGTCGGACGGCGTATCCATCGTGCAGGTGCTGGTGCGCGCGGGCCTTGCCAAATCGGGCAAGGAGGCCAAGCGGCTGATCGCCGAAAACGGTGCCCGCATCGACGATGCGCCGCTGACGGATGCGGGGTTGATGCTGGATGCGGGCGCCTTGGCCACTCCTGTGAAGCTGAGTGCCGGGAAAAAGCGCCACGCGCTGGTCAAGCGCGCCGAATAGCTATGGCACCGGTGATCCGCCGCATAAGGCGGATCACCAGATCACCTCGGCAATGCCAAGCGCGGCCATGGGCAGCGACAGACCCATCGCCAGCAGCAGGGCCGCGGCAGGGGTGGGTCGGGGGCGCGGCGCCCTGGGCCCCCTCTTTGCGATATCACTCATGTGCGCATTAACGCGGATTTCGTTTTCGATTGCGTTAATGCATCCATGACACCTCCAATTCCCTTGCTGCAATCGCCCGAATTCGCCCGCACCCTGACCGCGCTTGGCCTGCCGGTGCGGCGGCATCAGGGATGCTTTGGCCCGGGGTCAAGCGCGGTTTGGCAGGTTCAGTCTCGGCGTCTCGCGGTTCTGGGGCCAGTCGATCTGATCTCTCGCGGGCCGGTATGGGACGGTCCGCCCCGCATGGCGGCGTGGCTGCAGGCCCTGCCCCGATCCCGCCCGCTGATCCTGAACGCGGGCACTGCCTGCCCGAACGGCCTGCGCGATGCCGGGTTCTGGCCACTGATCACCCCGGCGAGCCTTGCGATACTTGATCTGCAAGACCCCACCCTCATGCGCGCGGCGCTACACCAGAAATGGCGCAACCGGCTGGTCCGGGCCGAAGGCGCGGGGTTGCAGGTGACGCAGGGCCCGCTTAGCCCCGGTCACTGGCTGCTGTCGGCAGAGGTCGCGCAACAGCGGAGCAAACGCTATCGCGGCCTGCCAGCGGGTACCTGGCTCCCCTTTGCAATGGCCAATCCGGGCAAGGCGCAGGTGGTCGAGGCGCGCGATCGCGATGGCCCCGTGGCCGCCGCGCTGATCCTGCGCCATGGTGCGATGGCGACATATCAGATCGGCGTCAGCACCGACTCCGGCCGCCGCAGCAACGCGATGAATCTGGTGCTTTGGCGGGCGATCTGTGCCTTGGCCGATGTCGGCGTTCGCCAGCTGGACCTTGGGGCGGTCAACACCGACGACGCGCCGGGCCTCGCACGTTTCAAACTGGGCACCGGCGCACAGATCCACCGGCTGGGCGGCACCTGGCTCTATGCCCGGGCGCTGGCCCCACTGGCCTGCCGGCTGCCCGAACGCCTCGCGGCCTAACGCCCCAGCATCCAGGTGCCTTCCGGCCAGAACGCATCAAATGCAAAGGCGAACATGACGTCATGCGGCACGTCATGCCCCTGCTCGTCGCGCACCCGCACAGACCCGACATCGCGCCCGCGCGCGATGGTGCTGGCATCCAGGGCAGAAGCCTGGCCCGCGCGCCAGTCGATCGTTACCCCGGCCTCGGCAATGGTCTGCTCCTGCCGCAGCCGATCCATGGGCCAGGCCCTGTCGCCCACGCGCACCACCCGCATCAGTGCAGGGATGCCGTGCGGCGGCGGATCGCCGGAATAAAGGAACGGGCGCTTCGAACTGTCGTAGTTGCGGTAGGGATTGCGACCGTAGTCGCGGTTGTAGCCCGGTTCCGCCATGACCAGGCCGCCTGGATTGCGGGCGCTGAACGCCTCCCAGGACTCGAGCCAGCTGGGCACCTGCCGCAGTTCCGCCCCGGTCAGCTCGCCGACGATGGCCTCGCCTATGGCCTGCTGCCACCAGCTTTGGGTTTCGCGATCATACATCACCATGTCGGAAAACCGCAGCTTGCCGGTCACGCCGAAGGTCAGTTCCCGGCCGTCGACCCGCCGGTCGAAGGTCAGCGCAGAATTGCACAAGGGGCAGAAGGTCACCGCGACGGGGACGCCGCCAATCCGGTCGTTGACGATTTCATGCCAGGTCAGATAGCGGATCGGATAGGCGCGCGGCGTAGCGCCTGCAATCTCGACTGCGATCACGGGTTCCGGCCCGGCGATGCCGCGCTTGTCCGCAACCTTGACGAAATCCGGATCGCTCAGCGCCGGGATGCCGTCCTTTCCCGGCCCGCCCGAGATGATCTCGGCCCAGTTGGCGACACTGGTGCGGTCAAAGTTCGTGTCGGGCCATTCGTTTTCCCAGAAAGGCGGCGTGGCCTGGGCCATGCCTGCAACCCACAGCGCGACGACGATTCCCCAAAGACGCAGCATCCGCACCCCTCCGATATGCCTCTGGGCAAAGTCTGCACCAAAGGCCCCGGCACGCCCAGCCCACCCCACGCAGACGTGAGGGAGAAGCGCAGTCACCTGTTTCATCTGCCCGGAAATACTTCGGGGAGCGCGAGGGGCAGCGCCCCTCGCACATGTCGCAGTACGCGCCGTATTCGCGCCTCTAGTCGGTGACGGTGACCGACTGCATCACGTCCGGTGCGCCGATCACGGCGCCGTTGGGGCCCTCGCCGCGCTTGATCGCGTCGAGCACGTCGAGCCCGTCGGTCACCTCGCCCACGATCGTGTACTGACCGTTGAGAAACTCGCCCGGGGCAAACATGATGAAGAACTGCGAATTGGCCGAGTTCGGGTTCTGCGACCGGGCCATGCCCACGACGCCCCGCTCGAACGACAGATCCGAAAACTCCGCAGGCAGGTCGGGCAGGTCGGACCCGCCGCGCCCGGCCATGCTCATGTTGCCGCCGGTCTTGCCGAATTCCACGTCACCGGTTTGCGCCATGAAGCCGTCGATCACCCGGTGAAAGACCACACCGTCATAGGCGCCCTGCTCTGCCAGCGTGGTGATCCGTTCAACATGCTGCGGGGCCACGTCTTCGAAAAGGTCGATTGCGATGGTGCCGTTGGCCTCACCGGCGACCTCGATCTCGATCCCGGTCGCAAGCGCGGGGCTGGCGGCCAGAAGCGCCGCGGTGCACAGAAGCTTACGCATCGGCGGCCACCTTCACGGAAATCATCCGGTCGGGATCGGCGGGCGGTTCGCCCTTGGTGATGGCGTCCACATGCTCCATCCCCGAAATCACCCGGCCATAGACGGTGTACTGACCGTTGAGGAAATGGTTGTCCTTGAAGTTGATGAAGAATTGCGAATTGGCGGAGTTCGGGTTCTGGCTGCGCGCAGCGCCCAGGGTGCCGCGGTCATGCGGCAGCTTGGAGAATTCCGCAGGCAGGTTCGGCAGTTCCGAACCGCCGGTGCCCGCGGCGCGGATGTTGAAATCCTTTTCCATGTTGCCGTTGGCCACGTCGCCCGTCTGCGCCATGAACCCGTCGATCACCCTGTGAAAACAGACGTTGTCATAAAGCCCTGCGCGCGCCAGGTCCTTCATCCGTTCGGAATGCTGCGGGGCCACTTCGGGCAGCAGTTCGATGACGACGGTGCCGCCTTTCAGCTCCATCAGGATGGTGTTTTCGGGGTCCTTGATCTCGGCCATGTGTCGCTCCCTTGGCTTGTCTGGTCCTTAGGTAATCGTCGGGGCGGCGAATGCCAAGCGGTGCATTGACCTCTGCGGCGCAACCGGCCAAACCTAGGCGCGACCGCAGACACCCCCGGAGATTGACGACATGGCCTGGAAAACGCTCGACCAGATGGATCTTGACGGCAAGCGCGTGCTGACCCGCGTGGACATCAACGTGCCGGTCGAGGATGGCCGCGTCACCGACGCCACCCGGATCGAACGCATCGCGCCCACGGTCGCGGATATCCTCGCCGCAGGGGGCAAGCCGGTGTTGCTCGCGCATTTCGGCCGCCCCAAGGGCAAGCGCGTGGACGAGATGAGCCTGCAACCGCTGATCCCGGCGCTGGAAAAGGCGCTTGATGCAAAGGTTGTCTTTGCCGCCGATTGCATTGGCCCCGCCGCAAAGGCTGCGGTGGACGCGCTGCAACCCGGTGAAGTGCTGCTGCTTGAAAACACGCGCTTTCACGCGGGCGAAGAAAAGAACGACGCAGAGCTTGCGGCGGGCATGGCCGAACTGGGCGATGTCTATTGCAACGACGCCTTTTCCGCCGCCCACCGCGCCCATGCCTCGACCGAAGCGCTGGCGCGGCTTCTGCCCTCCTGCGCGGGTCGTCTGATGCAGGCCGAACTCTCGGCGCTGGAAAAGGCGCTTGGCGATCCCGAACGCCCGGTGCTTGCCGTGGTTGGCGGGGCCAAGGTGTCGACCAAGCTCGAACTGCTGTCGAACCTGGTGGAAAAGGTCGACATGCTGGTGATCGGCGGCGGTATGGCCAACACCTTCCTGGCGGCGCAGGGCCTCGACGTGGGCAAATCGCTTTGCGAGCACGAGATGACCGGCACCGCGAAAGAGATCGCCGAAAAGGCCGCCGCGGGGGGCTGCGAGATCCTGCTGCCGCGCGACGTGGTCGTGGCGCGTGAGTTCAAGGCCGGGGCCGAGAACGAGGTTGTGAAGGCCGAGGACTGCCCGGCGGATGCGATGATCCTGGACGCTGGCCCGGATTCGGTGGCGCATGTGGGCCAGGCGCTTGAGCGGGCGAAGACGCTCATTTGGAACGGCCCGCTGGGGGCGTTCGAGATCGCCCCCTTCGATGCCGCCACCAACGCCGCCGCGGGCCATGCCGCGAAGCTCAGCCGCGAAGGCAAACTCGTGTCGGTCGCCGGTGGCGGCGACACGGTGGCCGCGCTCAACAAGGCCGGGGCGGCAGAGGATTTTACCTACATCTCGACCGCGGGCGGCGCGTTCCTGGAATGGATGGAGGGCAAGACCCTGCCCGGGGTGGCGGCGTTGGGGTGACGCAAAGGCCCTAGTTTCTGGCGCGCCGCCATCCAGCGGCACGCGCCTCCGCTTCGGTACAGAACCACCGTTCACCTTCCAGCAAATCAATTCGGGTCTGGTTGTAGAATTCTTGCCCGACCATGTGATAAATCCGGTCGCCCGACGATCGGCTGACATTGCCCTTGATACGGCATTTGGATGACAGGCCCGCCGCTGCGGCTAGTCCTGCAGAAGTGTCCCTGATCTCATCAAGACCTCGCCGAACGTAGACCTTCGTTTCCTCGGTCATGACCCGGCTGGCAGTCAGTCCCGTGGTCCCGACTACGGCGAGCAGTATGATCCATTTCGTTCGCCCCGAGACGCGCCTTCTTCTCATAGCACTGACCTTTCGTTTTCGCCGCCGTGTCGCAAGGGGCACAACAACATCACCCCCATTTCGATTTGGCCGCTGCGGCATTTTCGAATCACTTTCTCTCAAACCGCTTCAACAGGGGATTCCCTGTATGGAATCATTGTGGCATAGTTGTGCCCACGCGCCCGTCAGAGGCGCACCGGAGAGGCAGAGCATGACCACCCGTCGCACCCGTCCCGCCTTTGGCGTCCTGATCTTTTTCGCGGTCTGCGTGACGCTGGCGGGGTACTTCACCTTCGCCGCCGTGCAGGGCGATTACGGCGTGTTCCGTCGTGCGGAAATCGCCGTCGAGGCGGCAGAGTTGCGCCGCGAACTGGCGGGACTCGAGGCCGAGGTGGCGCGGATGGAGAACCTCACCCGGCGGCTGTCGGACGATTACCTTGACCTCGACCTGCTCGACCAGCAGGCCCGCGACGTGCTGGGCCTGACCCGCTCTGACGAAATCGTGGTGCGCTGAGCGGGCCGCGATACCGACCTCAGTCGCTTTGACAGACCCCGCGAACAGCCCTACCCTGAGCAAAACCGTTTAGCGCTAAACTAACTGTCAGGGAGGTGCGGCCATGGCTGCGCGCAAGACCACCGCCAAACCCGATGCGTCGGCCGAAGAGCTGACGCAGTTCTACCGGGACATGCTGCTGATCCGCCGGTTCGAGGAAAAGGCGGGCCAGCTTTATGGCATGGGCCTGATCGGCGGGTTCTGTCACCTCTACATCGGACAGGAAGCGGTGGTTGTCGGGCTTGAGGCCGCGGCACAGGATGGCGACAAGCGCCTGACCTCGTACCGCGATCACGGGCACATGCTGGCCTGCGGGATGGATCCGAATGGCGTGATGGCGGAACTCACGGGCCGCGCCGGGGGCTATTCCAAGGGCAAGGGCGGCTCGATGCACATGTTCTCGAAGGAAAAGGATTTCTACGGCGGGCACGGCATCGTGGCGGCGCAGGTGCCGATCGGCGCGGGGCTGGCCTTTTCCGACAAGTACAAGGGCAACAAGAACGTCACCTTCACCTATTTCGGCGATGGCGCGGCCAACCAGGGCCAGGTCTACGAGACCTACAACATGGCCGAGCTTTGGGACCTGCCGGTGGTTTTCGTCATTGAAAACAATCAGTACGCCATGGGCACATCGGTAACGCGCTCGACCAAGAGCCCGTCGATGTGGGAACGCGGCGCGGCCTACGGCATCCCCGGAGAGGCGGTTGACGGCATGGAAGTGCTGGCGGTGCGCGATGCGGGCCTCAAGGCGGTGAAACACTGCCGCGCGGGCAAGGGCCCGTATATCCTCGAGATCAAGACATACCGCTACCGCGGCCATTCGATGTCGGACCCGGCCAAGTACCGCACCCGTGAAGAGGTGCAGAAGATGCGCGAGGAACGCGACTGCATCGAACACGTCCGCGCCCTTCTGCTTGATGGCGGCCACGCCAGCGAAGAGGACCTCAAGACCATCGACAAGGAGATCAAGAGCGTCGTGAACGCCGCCGCCGATTTCGCCCGCGAAAGCCCGGAGCCGGATCTGGACGAGCTCTGGACGGATATTTATGCGACGGAGGATGTGTGATGGCCACGGAAATCCTCATGCCAGCCCTCAGCCCCACGATGGAGGAAGGCACGCTGGCGAAATGGCTGGTGAAGGAGGGCGATACGGTCAGCGCGGGGGACGTGATCGCCGAGATCGAGACCGACAAGGCGACGATGGAATTCGAAGCGGTCGACGAAGGCGTGATCGGGTCGCTGCTGGTCGAGGAAGGCACGCAGGCGGTCAAGGTCAACACCCCCATCGCGCTGCTGCTGGACGAGGGCGAGGATGCCGAGACCGCGACCGTCGAGAGCGCGCAATCGCAGCAGCCTGCGCCCGCCGACAAGACGCTGACCTCGGAAAGCCAGCCCGCAGTGGCCAAGGATCACCCCTCGCCCGCCAAGGTCGCGGCCGCCACGCCGGAACCCGACTGGCCGCAGGGCACAAAGGTCAAGAAACAGACCGTCCGCGAGGCTTTGCGCGATGCCATGGCCGAGGAAATGCGCCGCGACGACACGGTGTTCCTGATGGGTGAAGAGGTGGCCGAATACCAGGGCGCCTACAAGATCAGCCAGGGCCTTTTGGAAGAGTTCAAGTCAAAGCGCGTGATCGACACGCCGATCACCGAACACGGCTTTGCCGGCCTTGCGGTCGGTGCGGCCTTCGGAGGGCTGCGGCCCATCGTGGAGTTCATGACCTTCAACTTCGCCATGCAGGCGATGGACCAAATCGTCAACTCCGCGGCCAAGACGCTTTACATGTCGGGCGGCCAGATGGGCGCGCCGATGGTGTTCAGGGGGCCCAACGGTGCTGCGGCCCGGGTGGCGGCACAGCACAGCCAGGATTACGCGGCGTGGTACGCGCAGATCCCGGGGCTGAAAGTGGCGATGCCCTACTCCGCCTCCGACGCCAAGGGCCTGCTGAAAACCGCGATCCGCGATCCCAACCCGGTGATCTTTCTGGAGAACGAAATCCTGTACGGACGGTCGTTCGAGGTGCCGGTGATGGACGATTTCACCGTGCCCTTCGGCAAGGCGCGGATCTGGCGCGAGGGTCAGGATGTCACCATCGTGAGCTTCGGCATCGGCATGACATATGCGCTGGAAGCCGCTGAAAAGCTTGCCAAAGACGGGATCGATGCAGAGGTGGTCGATCTGCGCACCCTGCGTCCGATGGACACCGCGACGGTCATTGCCAGCGTGCAAAAGACCAACCGCTGCGTCACGGTCGAAGAAGGCTGGCCGGTAGGCAGTATCGGCAATCACATCTCGGCCGTGCTGATGCAGGAGGCCTTCGATTACCTCGACGCGCCGGTGCTCAACTGCACCGGCAAGGACGTGCCGATGCCCTATGCCGCGAACCTCGAAAAGCACGCGCTCGTCACCACCGAAGAGGTCGTGGCCGCCTGCAAGAAGGTGACCTACCGATGACCGGCAGCGGGGTCGAGGTGCTGGGCCGCGACGTGGCGCGCGAGGCCTACCGCGTGCGCAGCGGCGACGTGGTGGCGTTCGTGCCGGAATGCCTGATGGACGGTCTGCGCCCCGGGACGCGCCCCAGCCATCAGGAGGCCTATGAATGGATCGCCGCGCACGGGCCCCAGCTGCGCCGCGCGGTGACGGCGCTGGCGCAGGGAGAGACGCCGAAAAAGCCCTTCGACCTCATGGACCTGGATGCGGAGACCCCCGATGCCCGTTGAGATTCTCATGCCCGCCCTCAGCCCCACGATGGAGGAAGGCGCACTGGCGAAATGGCTGGTGAAGGAGGGCGATACGGTCAGCGCGGGCGACGTGATCGCCGAGATCGAGACCGACAAGGCGACGATGGAATTCGAAGCGGTGGACGAAGGCACGATGGGGCAGATCCTCGTCGCCGAAGGCACCGCCGCGGTCAAGGTCAACACGCCCATCGCTGTCCTTCTGGAGGATGGCGAAAGCGCCGATGATATCGCCCCGCCACCTGCCGCCGAACAGGCGACTGAGCGGGCGCCGCAGGCCCCGGTGACGCCTGCCGATGCCGCCCCCGCGCCGCCTGCGCCCGGACGGGACGGCACGCGGATCTTCGCCTCGCCCCTCGCGCGCCGCATCGCAGAGCAGAAGGGGCTGGATCTCGCGCAGATCACCGGGTCGGGCCCGCGCGGCCGGATCGTCAAGGCCGATGTCGAAAGCGCCAGCGCCACACCGAAGACGCCCGACCGGGCGGAGGAGGTGCCGCAACAGGCCGCCACGGCTCCCGCATCCCCCTCGGCCAGCCAGGTCGCCGCCCTCTATGCCGACCGCGCCTTTGAAGAGGTGCCGCTTGACGGCATGCGCAAGACCATCGCCGCCCGCCTGACCGAGGCAAAGCAGACCATCCCGCATTTCTACCTGCGCCGCTCTGTCCGGCTCGACGCTCTGCTGGACTTCCGCGCTCAGATCAACGCGCAGCTCTCGGCGCGCGGGGTCAAGCTCTCGGTCAACGATTTCATCATCAAGGCCTGCGCCCTCGCCCTGCAAGAAGTGCCCGACGCCAACGCCGTCTGGGCCGGGGACCGCATCCTGCGCCTGACGCCGTCGGATGTCGCCGTGGCCGTCGCCATCGAGGGCGGGCTTTTCACGCCGGTGCTCCGCGACGCTGAGGCCAAGTCGCTCTCTGCCCTCTCGACCGAGATGAAGGACCTCGCGGCCCGCGCCCGCGACCGCAAGCTTGCCCCGCAGGACTACCAGGGCGGGAGCTTTGCCATTTCCAACCTCGGGATGATGGGGATCGAGAATTTCGACGCGGTGATCAACCCGCCGCACGGCGCGATCCTCGCCGTCGGGGCCGGGATCAAGCAGCCGGTCGTGACCGAGGACGGCAGCCTTGGCGTCGCCACGGTCATGTCCATGACGCTCAGCGTCGATCACCGGGTCATCGACGGCGCGCTTGGCGCTGATCTGCTGGCCGCCATCGTCCGTCACCTGGAAAACCCGATGGCCATGCTGGCCTGAGCGCGCCTGCTTCTCCGGTTCTCAAATACCTCGGGGGTGCGGGGGCAGCGCCCCC